>CAZLDQ010000040.1:33669-34006 GCA_964558295.1 uncultured Planctomycetaceae bacterium
CGCTTGTGGCTCGCCGCGCCGGGCTGTCCAGATCGCCAGCCCGACCGCCGCCGGGACCAGCGCGATCCACGCCAGCGCGGTGACGCTGCCCAGCACGGCGATGGCAACCAGGGCCGCGCTCAGCACTCCGCCGACAACTACAGGGCGCAGCGATCCGGCTGTGGGCTGCTGCTCAGTCATACTAACCTCGTTTTCGGAACCGGCTCTTTTCGCTTTATTATACTGGACACCTAGCCGTAAGCGATAGCGCCATAGTTGCCAGGGGACGGGCTTAATTGCCTCGTCCCGCAAATAATCCGGTAACGTTGTGCGTAGGGGCGCGGCGCTGCTGCGCCCG
>CAZLDQ010000041.1:0-33682 GCA_964558295.1 uncultured Planctomycetaceae bacterium
AAGAACCCGAACGAGGAACTCGTGGAAATCAACGTGCGTGAGAGTTGCTTCTATCCCGACCGGCCGGGCTGCAACTACATCACCGTGCGCGGATTCCGCATGTGCCATGCCGCCACGCAGTGGGCCGCCCCCACGGCCGAACAGATCGGACTGATCGGCACCCACTGGAGCAAGGGATGGATTATCGAAGACAACCACATCAGCGACTCCAAATGCTCCGGGATCACTCTGGGGAAGGATCGGGCCACGGGGCACAACGTCTGGTCCAACGATCCGAGCAAAGACGGCGCCACGCACTACAATGAGGTGATCGAGCGGGCTCTCGGCGCCGGCTGGTCGCGGGAGCGGATCGGTTCGCATGTCGTGCGCAACAACACGATCCACGACTGCGAGCAGACCGGCATCTGCGGCAGCCTGGGGGCGGTCTTCAGCCAAATTACCGGCAACCACATTTACAACATCTGGACCAAACGGCAGTTCACCGGCGCGGAGATGGGCGGGATCAAACTCCATGCGGCCATCGACGTGCTCATTCAGCACAACCGCATCCACAACGCCGGACGCGGACTCTGGATGGACTGGATGGCTCAGGGGACCCGCATTAGCGGCAATCTACTCTACGACAACACGACCGACGACCTGTTTGTCGAAGTGGACCACGGCCCGTTCTTAGTCGACAATAATGTCTTCCTCTCTCCGCTAAGCCTCCGCGACTGGTCCGAGGGGGGGGCCTTCGTCCACAACCTGCTAGCCGGGCGGATCGAGATCCGGCAGGAATTGCAACGGGTTACGCCCTACCACCAGCCACACTCCACGGCGCTGGCCGGATTGAGCAACATCCACGGAGGCGACCACCGCTTCTACAACAATGTCTTCGTGGGCGATGGCAAGCTTGAACTGCTTCCGGCCAAAGGCAAGTCGGGTTGGCACGCCGTTGGATACGGCCTTGCGGTATACGACGCGTGCGAATTTCCCTTGAAGGCCGGTGGCAACGTGTATTACCGTGGTGCACGCCCCTGGGCCAAGGAGGTCGATCCACTCGTCGTTTCGGATGTCGACCCCAAGCCCGAGATTGTCGTAGAACGGAACCACGTTCGGCTGCTTTTGACGTTGGGTCCGGCATTGCCCTGTGCAACGACGGTACTGGTAACCACTCCACTCCTGGAAAAGGCCCGAGTCCCAGGCCTCCCCTATGAGAATGCCGATGGTTCTCCGCTGCGCATCGACCGGGACTATTTGGGTCACCGTCGCGATTTGACCAAGCCCTCGCCCGGTCCCTTCGAAGCTCCCGGCACCGGTCGGACGACGCTCACGGTGTGGTAGCCGGCCCGTTTGGGCGGGGGGCAATGCCAAACGTGTTGGCGCTGGGCAAACACTGTTACCCCACACCTTGCTGGCCGAGGCCATCGGGCGGTCCTCGAAGCGCGGCGACCGCTTGAAGTGAGCGGCGAGTTCCAGCCGTTCGGTAAGTTGTCTGAGCCGGGAGCCCGTGGCTAACCTCTGCGTGTGATAAGAGTCCTTTGACGATCTGTCAGTATCCGGTTTCGTTTGATTCTTAATACGTTGGGCATTCTTTCATTTGCCGTGGAAGCCAGACTCCTGAACTGTCAGGACGACAGATGGCATCGCCTGCATCCGGCGAAAAGACCGCAGTCCAACAGCCTTCACTGGTTGTGACGCCCAACGAGTTCGAAGGGACCGACGTGGAGCGAATCAACCGGGCGATTGAAGTCGCCACCGAGTCAGGCCGCCGGACGGTGATTCCACACTTCAACATCCGGGGCACCGAGCGGCGCGACGTCTGGCTGATCGACTCAGCCATCCTCTTGCGAAGCAATACCACGCTGAAGTTGGACAATTCCCGGATCAGACTCTCCGACCGCTGCCGCGACAACCTGATGCGCAGCGTCAACCGCGGCCTAGGAATCGCCCACATCCGACCGATGGAGAATATCCATATCCGCGGGATCTCGCCCTTGGGGGACACCCGGCGGGTGATTATCAACAACGTCATCAGCCGTGCAGAGCATACGATCCGGATCGGCGGTTCGTTGTGCGACGCGATCATCCACAACGTCGTGCGCTACGATCGGGGCGGTGAGGCGGTGACGATTGCCTCAGGCCCGAACATGTGCGCGATGTGCGACTGAGCAATATTCGCGTGACGTCGGAAAACACGGAAAAACCGCCCCGGTGCTTGCCGGTTGAGGTCATTGTTTTTGGCAGTCTGCCCTGGCATTATAAGGATTTGGCGATTTTTTCCGTTTTGTGATACCTCAATCGCCGGGCTCAAACGACTATTCTACACTAGGGTCTTGAAGGTCGTTTTTCCTCGCGGGGTGGCTTGGGAAGTGCTCCTGGTATGAAGTGCAGTCGTTTCAACTCGAATCTTGATTCCGGTTGGCGGGACGAGGAGTTTGTACGGCTGTATACCGAAAACAGGGGAAGACTCCTCGCCTATATTGGCACCCTGATTCCACACTGGCATGACGCCGAAGAGGTATTGCAGCAGACGTTTCTCGCACTTCAGGAACAACTCGACGCGAGGGAGCCGCCCCACGACTTCTTTCGTTGGGCGTGCGGCGTGGCCCGTCACAAGGTGATCGACTACCGCCGGCGGCAACGGCGTTGGCGGCAAGTCTTTAGCGAGGTAGCCCTGCAGAAGCTTTCCGAGACGCACATGGCCTGCAGCGACTTGATCGAACGGCGGCGGTTGGCCATGCGACAGTGTGTTGCCAAGTTGCCGCCCAGCGATCGGCGGGTCATCGAGCATTACTATCTCCAGGGACAGACAACTGCAGCCGAGGTGGCGGCAGAGTTGGGGCGATCGAAAAACACGGTTCTCAAGGCTCTGATTCGTATCCGCAAGTTGCTGCGGCTCTGCGTCGATCGGACCGTCGCGTTGGAGGATCGAAAATGACCGTCCCACAAGAATTGGCCGAAGAACTAACGGAATTGATGGTTCTGTACTTCGACGGCACGACGACCGACGTGCAGTTTGCCCGGCTACAGCATCTGTTGGAAACGAGTGAGGAAGCGCGGCGGTTATTCGTGTTGGGCCAGGCCGATTGCGTCCACCTTCGTCTGTCCCGCGACTTGTTGGAAGAGATTGCGTGGCTGGAGATGGAAGACTCGTCCGAGATGGACGCAGGGCTGTTCGACGAAGAAGAAATCTACCACGTCCCCCAACATTCACGGCCTGAGTCGGCCGTTGAGTCCTCGCTGCGTGGGGGGCCGAATACAGACGACGGGGCGGGCGAGGATCGGCCCCATCCGCTGCGGGGCTGGCTTCGAGCCCATCCCTTCATGGCGGCCGATTTGTCGATCGTGCTGTTGATTGTTCTGCTCCTCTGCCTGACGCCGGCCCCACGGATCGCACCGGCCACGATTCCACCGGGCACGATCTTGGCCGGGGAGATCACCGGAGCGGCCAACTGCCGCTGGGCCGATGGCTGCACGCCGTCGAATGTCGAGGACCAGGTATTCATTGGCCAGCAGTTTGCGCTGGAGGCCGGCTTGTTGGAAATCACCTACACCACAGGCGCCAAGGTGATTCTGCAGGGACCGGCGACGTATCAGGTCAATTCGGTCAACAGTGGTTGCCTCTCGTTCGGCAAACTGACGGGCACAGTCACCGCGGCTAGCGCGAAAGGGTTCACGGTTCGTACGCCGACCGCCACGGTCATCGACGTAGGAACGGAATTCGGGGTCGAAGTGGGGAAGACGGGCGAGACGACGTCCCACGTCTTCCGCGGCGCGATCAACCTAGTGACGATGAGCGCCCGGGGCGAGTCGACGGGCTTTATTCTGTCGCAAAACGCTTCGGCCCGGGTGGAGCGAAGCCCGGAGTATCACGACGATCCGATCGTGGTGCCCTGCGGCAGCGCGAAGCCGGATCTGTTCGTGCGTGCGGAGCAGTTGTTGCCGTTTCTCCGCTGGCAAAGCCTGAAGGAAACGCTTCGCCGCAAGCCGAAGATGTTGGCCTACTACGATTTCCAGCAAAAGAACGGCTCACCGATCTTGCTGGCCAACGTCGGCCCGGAGGGAGGCAGTACGCTGGATGGAACGATCAAGCATGCCACGTGGTGTGACGGGCCGGTACTGGGCCGCCGCGCGTTGGAGTTTTCCAGCCCCTCCGATTATGTGTGGTTGAACGTGGCCAAAGCGACGGAAAGCCTTTCGCTAGCTGCTTGGATTTACGTGGACTCGCTGGAAAGCGACTTATCGGGCTTGCTGATGAGCGAGAGTGTCAACCGGCCGGGGCAAGTCTACTGGGGAATCTTGCGCGACGGGAGCGTTGTTTGCGAGATCCAGGGGCTTCAGGCCATTGGGCAACCACGGATTCAATCGGGGCCGTTGATCGATCCCGAATCGCTGCGGCGATGGACGCATCTGGCCGTGTGCTACGACCACCGGGCGCAACAGGTCTGCTTCTATCGGAACGGCCAGTTGGTCAATGCGGTGGCTGTCACCGCCAATCCAAAACTTGCGATCCAGATCGGCCCGGCGACGATCGGCCGGTGGCGCGACGATAAGGCGATGGTTGACGGGGGGCCGCGAAGTTTCCGGGGCCGGATCGGCGAATTGGCGATTCTCGGTGACGCAATGTCGCCTGAGGAAGTCCGCCGGATGTTCGCGGCAGGGGCTGCGGGAGACTGAGCTTCAGGAGAGGGCCAGGGGGACTGAACGTGGTCGGAATGGGAGAAGGGGTGTTTTGTGGATTCTTCCCCAACAAGAAAGCGGAGGCAATCATGATCCTTAAATACCTCAGAAGAGGTTTCACCCTGGTTGAGCTTCTCGTGGTCATCGCCATCATCGGCCTCTTGATCGGGTTGCTCTTGCCGGCTGTCCAAGCCGCGCGCGAAGCGGCCCGGCGAAGCCAGTGCTCGAACCACATGAAGCAAATCGGGCTGGCACTGCACAACTATCACGACAGCAATAATGCCTTTCCGATCAACTACTGGTCCAATAATGTGGGCCGAAGCACTCACTTGGCTCGGATGTTGCCCTATCTGGAGCAACGGGCACTCTACGACTGCATCGACTTCCGGATCAGTGACGCAGACGCCCGGCAAACGCTGGATGGGACGACCACGGGTAAGCCGATCCGGACGGTTCCGGTCCCCACCTTCCTTTGCCCCAGCGATCCACGCGTGACGGGCGGCTTGTCGCCCAACGGCGTGGCCTTCACGAACTACGTCCCATCCTGTGGTCCTACTCGCGGTTCCGACGCCGGCAATCCGAGTTGTGCATGCAACGCCACGCCCTGGTACAACTATTGGCAGTCGCTGGGGTATCCGGCGAAGTATCTGGACGATCCTACTGGGCCGTTTACGCGGAATATGAATTCCCAAGGCGTGCCCTATCTATGCCGGATGGCCGATGTGACCGACGGCCTGAGCAACACCATCTTTTTCGGCGAGGTCCGTGCCGGTTGTTCGACTCATCTGGATGCGTATGGTTGGTTCCGGGCTCACGGGACGGGGATGAATACGACGCTCTTTCCCATCAACTTTGATACCTGCCATGCCCAGGGCGAGGCGCTCGGCACGGGGATGGAATGCCACTACAATTGCACGTGGAATTCCGATCTCGCGTTTCGTTCGATGCACCCGGGCGGAGCGGGGTTCTTGCTGGGCGACGGCTCGGTCCACTTCTTTAGCGAAACGATCGACTTTGCCACCTATCAGTATCTCGGCGCGAAGGCCGACGGCCAAGCGATCACCATCCCGTAGTACCTTGCACTCCGACGACAGGACGATGGAATAGACCGATGCGAAATCTGTGGACTGTAAGCGTGTGCCTGGCCGCAGTGTGTGTGCTCGCCCAAGGCTGCCGTGGAAAGGACGTCCCCGAGACGCTTCCCGTGAGCGGGACGGTGACCCTCGACGGAAAGCCGGTGGAAGGGGCCAGTGTGGGATTCTATCCGAAGTCGGGCGGCCGGCCAGCCATGGGGCGGACGGATGCCAACGGCCGTTACACGCTCTCGACCTTCGCCAGCCAGGACGGTGCCGTGCCCGGGCAGCACTCCGTCGTCGTTTCCAAGGTGGTGGTTCGCCGCCCAGCGGGAGCGAAGGCTGACGCCGAATCGGAAAGCGACCAGATGGGCAATCCAGCCTTCGAACGAGCCCGGACCGAATACCTGATCCCGCAAAAGTATTCGATGCCCACGCAGTCCGGTCTGACAGCTGAAGTAAAGCCGGACTGCGGGCCGATCGATTTTGCGTTGAAGTCGAAGTAGCACGCTTGCGCTAATGGGTTTTGACGACCAGAATCTGTAGGGAACGCCCTCTGTGGCGTTCCGTCAAGTAGGTGTCGCGAGCTGAGCGGCACTTGTGCCCACGTGACATGTTCAATTGGCACACTCCTCTGGCACGACTTCCGTGCTCCCCCAATCATGACTAATCTTGCTAGCCAGAACTCATCAGGTGGATGAGAACTGCGAGTCAAGGTTATGGGCCCCGAGTAGGCAGCAGAGGGGGCCATGGAATGGCGGTTCGGGAAACGCTAGAATGGCGGGATAGGAAGCGACCGTCGGGAAAGGAGCAGGGGATGTCGCAGGGGTTTGATCCATATTACAAGTGGTTGGGGATTCCGCCAACCGAGCAGCCGCCACATTATTATCGTCTGTTGGGAATCAGTCTGTTCGAGGCCGATCCCGATGTCATCACGTATGCGGCCGATCAGCGGATGGCCCATGTACGGACTTTTCAGACGGGAGAGCATTTGGCGCTGTCGCAGCAGTTGCTTAACGAAATTGCCGCTGCGCGGGTCGTACTGCTCAGTCCGGAGAGAAAAGCGGCCTACGATGAGCAACTCCGGCAGGCGTTTAGGCTCCGCCCTGTCGGGCCGGTTGTGCCGCCACCGCTGCCGGGAATCGTTGCCGCGGTGCCGGAGGTGACGCCGGTGATTGCCACAAGTTCGGCGGGAGCAGGTGGCGTGCGTCGTCGGAACGGCTCGCGTGATATGCTGGTGGGCGTGGCCGTCGTGTTGCTGGTGGGGGGTGGAATGATCGCGGCCATTCTGAGCGGGGCGGTTCCGCTCGGCAAGCCGAACGGCGAGAGGACAAGTCGGAAGATGGCCCAAGTGCAGCCGGTCGAAGAGCCGGTGGCGGAAGCCGAGGCCGCGCCGAAGCAGGAACGGGAACAAACGCCGAAACCAGCAATGCAGCTCCGCGCCCGGGTGCGAGACATTCCAGCCCCACGCGACGAGGACGATACGCTCGGCGATCTGAGGATGCGGCCAAGTGACGACGACAAGACGCCGGCAGAGGAGGTTCGGGCGAAAACGGTGCCGGCCGGAACGGTGCCGCCGCCCGGTCCACGCAATCTGTCAGACCTGATGAACGCGCCGGGTGGGACGGACACGCGGGGGCCGATAAAGATCACCTTTCCCTCGGGAAAGGTTCTGGCCGGCCACATGTTCCTCACAGATGCCGTCTACCACCAGGGCAAGCATATGACGGTCACCCTCGAATATCCGAACCATGCGCCCTGGGCGTCGATCAGTCACGACAAGGGGATTCTGAATGGGATCACGGTTGCCCGCTACGAACATGGTGCCCCAATGTTCCAGGCAACCTATGCCGACGGAAAACGGGACGGAGTGCTCCAGTTCTGGACTCCCGAGGGCCAGAAAAAGATTTGGGGACAGTACAACAAAGGACGTTCGTACGGTTTTGGCTGCCTGTTCCGAAACGACCAGCCCTATCTGGTCTTGGAATGTGTGGCCGACCAGATCGAGGCAGTCCATCTCATTGCGCACGGAAAGCTTCAGAAGACGTTTTCCGGCGAGTCGCAAGCCCGGACTGACGCGACGGTCAAAGCGGCACTTGAAGAGTTTGAAGAGATCGACACGCAGCTCAAGCAAGCCGAGGCCGACTTCCGTGAAGCTGCCAGAGAAGAGATGGAGAAGCTGCGGCAACAACTCGTCTCCAAGCTGAATCACAAGAAACGCGAGGCGATCCAGTCGCGAATCAACCAGCGGGCCGTGGAACGGCAAAAGGCCATCGAACGAGCCGCCCGCGGGCCACGGTAAACAAGGGATCAAGGAAGGATTGTGACGCATCGAAGCGAGTTGTTCGAACCGGTTGCCGTGGCTCAGCGTTTGGGACGCCTGCTTGGTCAGAACAGCCGAGCGGCCGGCCTGTTTCACACCGAGATTCAAACGGCCCCCGACGGCCGAGCCGTCTTGCTTTGGAAGAAGGTCAACGCGTGGCGTGACTGGGCCGCCTTGAGCGAAGGATGTTATCTGCTGTGCCGCAACGTCACCGACTGGAGCGACGAGGATTTATGGAAGGCCTACATCCAACTGACCAAAGCCGAGGTTGCATTCCGCAAACGGCACTATGCTGACTCTCGCACAAGAAAACTCTGATTTGAGGAGAGGTAAACCTGCACCCAGCTTACAATTGGAGACTGCCCTGATCATGGAACCGTTGTCTCAGGAAGATTGGTTGGTTCGGGAGTCCAAGCCGGTGTGGCTGCG
Source organism: uncultured Planctomycetaceae bacterium (assembly GCA_964558295.1). Taxonomy (GTDB): domain Bacteria; phylum Planctomycetota; class Planctomycetia; order Pirellulales; family Thermoguttaceae; genus JBDKTH01. The sequence continues at coordinate 8,488 of CAZLDQ010000041.1, forward strand.
AGGGTGGTTAGGGGTGTTGTGGGGGGCGTGGTTTGTGTGCTTGCCGGGCAATCTGGTGGCGATCGGGGTGCTCGGCCGGGAGGGGCTCGCGCGGTGGTGGTTTCTTTCGTCGATTGCGCTGAGTCTGGCGGCGGGCGGGCACTGGCTGGCCCGGCGGCGAACGCCGGCGGGGCGGTTTGGACTGGGAATCGCCGTCGGCATGATCCTTGGCTGTCTGGCCGATAGTTATGGAGTGGTTCCCAAGGCGTGGCGTGTAGCCGAGACGTTGACCGTAATCATGCCCCTGTTCGCCCTCGGACATGTGGCCTATATCGCGGCCTGCTGGGATCTGGCCGGCCGGTTGGGGCTGCGACGGCGCGGCGCGTGGCTGGCGTCGTTGACGGTTTGGGGACTCATCGGCGTGGGACTTTGGGTCGCCATTGTGACCGACGGTTCCAAAGCGGGCGTCTATCGCTGGCCGGCGTTGGGATACACCGTGCTGCTTAGCGCGACAGCGGGAACGACCAGCGCGCTGGCCGTCCAACGGCGACGGTTCAGCGTGATGGCACTGGGTGCCGCGCTGTTTCTGATCAGCGATGCGGTGTTGGCCGTCTACCTGTTTCACGAAGCCTCGCGGGGACTGGGCGCCGCGGTCTGGATTACCTACGGCTTCGGGCAGATGCTGATCGTCTATGGGGCGGCGGCCGTTTCGGGGTTGGTTGCGGAGCCGCTTTGCAGCGACTGAGGAATGAGTCTCTCAGTCGCCGCTCAAACATACTTCGTCGGCGCGGCTCCGCTGATGTACTGACGCCAACCGTCGAGATGCTCTTTGCTGAGGCTGTTTTCCCGGGTGAACTCGGTCTCCATCTCCTTGCCTGCGTTGGGCACCGAGACGCGGACCTTGAGCCGGCCGTTGGTCATGTAGTGGAAGAGGACATCGACCGGTGATTGAGGGGGCAAGTCGGGCGGCAGGTGGTGGACGGCGACGCGGCCGATCTGGGTGCAATCGTCGGGCGAGGCGCTCTCCCCTTCGACGACCTGGACGAGGATCGAACGCTGGTTGGCCTTCTGGGTTTTGAAGGTTCGCTTGGCGGTGACCGGCAGCGCGGTGTTGCGGGGGATGAGGATTCCGTTCCGCTTCCGGCGCGTTTGGGGATCGAAACCGACCACGCCGAGGCTGTGGGAGTTGACGTTCTTGATCTGGAACGTGGCCGGTTTGCCCTGGCTCTTAGCCAGGAGCAGCCCAGCGTGCAACGCGGCCCCCTGGGCCACGGCTTCGTCGGCCGCCACCGAGGCGTCGGGCTTCTTGCCGGTGACTTGCTGGATCATCGCGTGGACCATGGGCATGCGGGTGGAACCGCCGACAAGCAAGATCCGGTCGATCTGTTCCCAGGTCATTCCGGCCGCCTTGACGGCCTGAACCATCGTGAATCGGGTCCGGTCCAAAAGGTCCTGGGTCGATTCTTCGAACTGTTGCCGGGTGACCTCGATCTGCGACGAGAAGCCCCGGTAGTCGCAGGGGATCGTGGCTTTCTGGCGGACCGAGAGGGTCCGCTTGGCGTCTTCGCACTCGCGCCAGAGCTTGCCCACGGTGCGGGGATCTTCGCGTGGATCGACCATGTGCTCGCGGATGAACCCTTCGGCCACGAGGTCGACCAGGCGCTGGTCGAAGTCCCAGCCGCCGAGGCGGACGTCGCCGTCGGTGGCGAGGGCCCGATAGCGTGGTCCGTCGATTTCCATCAAGGTGACGTCGAACGTCCCGCCCCCCAGATCATAGACGAGAATCCGCTCGGCTTTTCCCTTGTGGCCGTGGCTCAGGTAGCCTTGCTGGTAGCCGAAGGCCACGGCGGCGGCGGTCGGCTCGTTGATGATGTCGAGGACATCCAGGCCGGCCATGTAGCCGGCATCTTGGGTGGCCTTGCGGCGCACCTCGTCGAAGTAGGCCGGCACGGTGATCACCGCCTTGGTGAAGGGGCCGATCTGGGCTTCGGCGTCACGGCGGAGCTTGTTGAGGATGAAAGCCTCGATCACCTCGGGGGCATACTGCTTGTTGCCGAGGACTTTGTGATAGACGCGATAGCCCATGTCGCGTTTGGAACACTCGGCCACTCGTTCCGCCTCACCGGCGAAGGCCTTGAGCGCTTCGCGGCCGACGACGACCTCGTCGTTGTCGAACAACACGACGCTCGGCGTGAGCCGGTCGCCTTCGGCGTTGACCAGGGTGATCGGCAGGCCGGTCTCATCGAGGCGGCAGATGACCGAGAAGGTGGTGCCCAAATCGATGCCGATAGCGGGGATGTTTTCGTTAGCCATACTCAAATTGGAGGTGTTGGAGACTTTCGGGGGATGCGCCATGGCACTGGAGCGCCGCGGTCGCGCAGACACCAGTAGGCAGCCTTGCTACCAGAACCAAGGAATCCGGGCGTTGGGCATGAACAGCCGAATCAGCACGTAGCCGGTGCCCAGGCCGAGGATCGAGGAAAGGGCAAATCCGACAAGATTGATCAAGAGTCTGGTTCGCCGTTGGACGTTGTCGTCCTGCGAGACGGTCGGGGCGTTGGCTTCCGTCGGGGACTTCTTGGTCTGAGGGCCGCTGGACACAGCGGCCCGATCCGCCGGGAGCGGCGGGGGGTGGGACGAAGCGGCAGACATCGGCACGGATGGCGGTTGCACGGAGGGGGATGCTTGAGAGGCAGCCGCCGAACTGCCGGCGTAGGTGTAGCCATCGTCCCAGCCTTGGCGCGAGGGGATCGGCGAATGCTGGAGACCCGGCTGCGCAGGAGCTTGGGCAACGGCCTGCATCGCCTCCGGCATTTTGGGCTGTACGGCAGCCTGGGGAGCAGCGTGTGTTGACGCTGCCTGGCCATGGGCACGCAACTGGTCGCTGATCTGCGACTCGAATTGGCCGAAGCCAGCCGAGGCGGTAACGGCCTGCTTCCAGTTGTTAATGCCTTCGTGCGACAATCCGCGTTCGCGCTCGATCTCCAGGACAGTTGCCCGCTGGGTACCCGGCACGGTGGCCGAGACGGTCAGACGCCCGTTGGCGGCATATTCGAAGGTGACGTCAATCGGCCAGCCTTTGGGAAGCCCGGGAGGGAGGTCACGGATCACCGTGCGTCCGATGGCCGTGCATTCCGAGGGAAGCGAGCTTTCCCCTTCGAGCACCTGGACCACGATTGACCGTTGGTTGTCGGCCTTCGTGACGAAGCTTTCCTGGAACTTGGCCGGCAGGGGCGTGTTGCGGGGGATCAGAATCACATTCGTCTTGCGCAATGTCCCCTGGTCGATCCCTTCGATTCCCAGGCTATGGGAGTTGACGTTGGTGACCTGGAATGTCGGCCGGTGGGTCTCGGCGGTTTGGAGTTCGAGGAGGTGATGGGCGTAGATGGCTGCGCCGCGGGCGACCGCCTCGTCGGGGTTGACTGTCCGGTCGGGATCGACCCCCGCGGCTTGCAGGAGCATGCGGGGGACCATCGGCATCCGGGTCGAGCCGCCGACCAGGAGGATCCGGCCTATGTCGGACCACTGCAACTGGGCGGCGGCCAGGAGTTGCCGGGAAGTGTAGGCCGTGCGTTCGAGCAGATCGGCGGTGATCTCCTCGAACTGTTCGCGGGTGATCGTCAGTTCGCCGGCAAAGCCTTGGTAGTCGAAACGGATCGAAGCCCGACTGCGCGCACTAAGTGTGTGTTTGGCCTCGACAATCGTGGCATAGAGGCGGTTGAAGGCGGCCTGGTCTTCGCGTGGGTCGAGGCCGTGCAACTGCTTGAAGGACTCGGCCACGTAATTCAACAAGCGGTTGTCCCAATCGTGGCCGCCGAGTTGAACATCGCCGTCAGTGGCCAAGGTGCGAATGTCGCCCGGGGAGAGCCGGAGGAGGGTTGCGTCGAAGGTTCCGCCGCCGAGGTCGTAGACCAGCACATTGAGCTGCTGCAGTGCTCCCTTGGTGCCGTTGAGGTATCCGGTGATTTCGCTGTAGCCCAAAGCGGCGGCGGTCGGCTCGTTGACAATGTCCAACACGTTCAAGCCGGCCATTTCGCCCGCATCAGCCGTGACCTTGCGGCGTGGTTCGTCGAAATAGGCGGGCACGGTAATCACCGCGCCTATTTCCGGTCCCAAGACACGAACCGCGTCGGCCTTCAGTTTGCGGAGGATGCAGGCCTGGATCACCTCCGGCGGCAGACGCTCGCCCCGAATCGGGCGGCTATAGACCGGGGCGCCCATATCGCGCTTGACGAACTGGGCGACGCGATCGGGCTTTACGGTGGCTGCGTTCTTGGCCTCCTTGCCGACGATCACCTCGGTATCCTCGAACAACACGACGCTGGGCGTCAGCAGGTCCCCCTCGGCATTGCGGATCATCTCCGTGCGTCCGGCGTCATTGACCCATGCGACGGCCGAATTCGTCGTGCCCAGATCGATGCCAATTGCTTTGAGCTTTGCCATGGGGCGTCCGTCGAAAGAACGTAGGGAGGCGTTTCTCTGGTGGGGTCGCGGAACAGTATTGCAGAGGGGAGTGGTGGCTGCCGCCAAGTCGGGCAAGCGTTCTGCCGATTCCCCCTATTCGACTCTAGCAGCAATCGATGCGGCACTCAAGGAGCTGGTTAGTCTTCTGGGGAGAACGATTGCCCTTCGCGCGTTGGATGTGACGCCGCCGAGCTATCTGTGGTTTTTCCGTCTTGAGAATCGGTGCCTACCGCCCCCCCATAGCGGTTTTGTCTGCCAAAACCGGCCAGAAGCCCAAAGTGTGCGACAAGGTTTCCGACTCCTCTGAGGGGTTGTTGTCCCTCCTCTCAATTTCCCCGAGCAACGACTTCGGGAAAATCTTGTTATGTTTCGGTCTGGAGACTGGAAATAGGAGGTTAGTGCATGCTGCAATGGATGGACGGGGCAAAAACGCGGTGTGCTGGGAGACGCGGCTCCGATGGCCAACCGGGAAGATTTTCTCAAGGCGTTTTTGAAGAACGAGGTCAATCTGCGCGCCCTGATCGCCACTTTGGTGCGCAATCGCCAGGACAGCGAAGATGTGTTTCAGGAAGTGGCGCTGACGCTTTGGAAGAAATACGACGAGTTTGACCCGTTGCGGCCGTTCGGGGCATGGGCCAAAGGGGTCGCGGCGAAAATTGTTCTCCAGTACCGGACCAAATCAGGGAAGGCGGCGACGCCGTTCTCGCCGGAGACGGTCAGCGCGATCATCGATGCGTTGGAACGCAAGGAGTCGCATCGCCCGCAATGGTCGGCCGCGTTGGACGCGTTGGAGAAGTGTACGGAATCGTTGCCTGACCGGTTGCGCAAGACATTGGCCCTCCGCTATGGGGAGGGGTGGTCGGTTACCCAGATCGCCCAGCATTTCGACCGTACCCCCGCGGCACTTGCCATGACGTTGTCGCGGATTCGGGCACGGCTCCATGAATGCGTCGAGCGGCGTCTGGAGCGGCTGGAGGAACCGGTCCTATGAACATGCCGCTATCGGCCGACGAACTGATCCAGCGCTATCTCGATGGCATGGCCACGGCGTCCGAGATTGACGCGCTGGAGCGGCAGTTGACGGCCAGCCCGGAGGTAGCCGATGCGTTTGTCGAAGCGGCTTGGTTCGACACACTGCTGCAAATGTCGGCGGTCAACGGGCAGCATGTGGCCAACCTCGAACTATCGATCACTACGTCGCTCGGTCCGGTGCTCGAACATTCCAGGCAGGTGGCGGAACAGATGTCGATCGAAGCGGCCGAACCAGAGGAATTCGGGCTACCGGCGGTTCCGGTCCTCGACCGCCTAAGCCGTACGATGTGTCGCCTGACGCAGATTGGCGTGCTTCCCTATCTGGCCTTTGCGGCGGCGATGCTGGTTTTCTGCCTCGGGGCCCAACTGCTTTGGGAGTGGGGGGCGAGCGACGGGCAACCGGTGGCCCAGGTCGCTCCGGGTGCAGGGGGGACTCAGGCGTCGTCGCCCGTGTTTGTTGCCCGGATCACCGGGATTTCCGGATGCCGATGGGCCGAAGGCTCGTCGAGGACGGCCTATTTCGAGCGAGTTGCGATTGGCCGCCAGTTCAAGCTGAACGCCGGGCTGTTAGAGATCACCTATGACAGCGGGGCCAAAGTGATCCTACAAGGGCCGGTTGACTATGAGGTCAGCGGAGACAACCGCGGTCGACTGACGGCCGGCCGAGTGACCGGCCTGGTGACGACCGAGCGGGCGCGAGGCTTCTTGATCGACACGCCCACGGCCCATGTGCTCGACCTGGGCACCGAGTTTGGCGTGGAAGTGAATCCGCAGGGGGTGACCACGTCGCAGGTCTATCGTGGTTCGGTCCGGCTGCAGGCGGTTGAGCAAGAACGGGCCATGGAAACGGCGTGTGTGCTGGAGGAAAACCAGGCCGCCCGCGTGGAAACGGGGAGCGACCTGCGCCCGGCGATCCAGCCGGCCGAGGCCGACCCCACGGCGTTCGTTCGGAGCGTGCCGGCGGGGGTGTCGATTGGCTTGTTTGGCACGGGGGTCGGCGTGAATGTGGGGGAGCCCGATCCGCATTGGCAGATCGTCGCGCTGAGCGGCCAGGCCGATTTTTCACCGGTAGCGGCGACGGTGATTCCAGGGTTGGCCCAAGCGGCGAAGGATCCCAATTGGGTGATCGACAGTCCTGAGACCTCGCAGTGGATCTCGCTTCCCGGGGGCGTCGCTCCGAATGGGGCCACCTGTACGTTTCGCACGACGTTCGACGTGACCGGGGTCCACTTGGAGACGGCGGGGCTTTTGGGCCGGTTCATCGTCGACGACCATGTGCGTGCGATTCGTCTCAATGGGCGCGAGATCCCTGTGCCGACGCATGGCTACGACGCGGTGTGGGAGCGTTCGTTTGTCGCGTTCGAGATTGCCGAAGGCTTCATTGAGGGACGCAACGTGCTGGAGATCGAGGTCGAGAACAGCAATCAGCGCGACACGACTAAAGCAAACCAGATGGGGCTCCGCCTGGAAGTGCTGGCGGTAGCCGAAGGGAGGGATACGAGAAGCGGCAAGTGAACAACGATTCCTCATTGATCGATTTCTTTCTTGGTGGAGGTGATTTCATGTTGGTGGGAGAAAACCGTTTCACGTTGGCAGTATCCCGGACTTCCAAAACCTCGCGGCGGGGATTCACGCTCGTTGAACTGCTGGTGGTGATTGCGATTATCGGCATCTTGATCGCGCTATTGCTTCCGGCCGTGCAGGCGGCGAGGGAAGCGGCGCGGCGCAGCCAGTGCACGAATCATTTGAAACAGTGGGGCTTAGCCTTGCACAACTACGAGCTGTCGCACAAGACGTTTCCCTTTGGTGCGCAGAACTCGCCCCGCCGGCACGCCTTTCCTCCGGCCCTCTGGCCGTTCATGGAACAGATGGCGCTTTACCAACAGTACAACTTTTCGATCAACTTCTACGAGTCGGCCAATCGGACGGCAATCACCACGGTCGTCCCGTACTACTATTGCCCCAGCGATCGCGTGGGAGCGATGGAGACCTACAACGGCGGCATCGAACGGGTGCGTGGCTGTTATGCTCCGAATTTCGGCAACACGTACTTGGATCAGCGCGACCTGACCGACAACCCATTCCTCGGCGCCCCGTTCTCGCTGAACAAGGTCCACCGGATTGCCGACATTCAGGACGGCTTGTCGAACACGATGGCCATGTCGGAAGTTGTCGTGCCGATCAAGGACGTTTTCAATACGGGGGTCATGGATCATCGCGGCGACATCATGAACGACGACGCGGGGGCGGGCCAGTTCATGACCTTGAATCCGCCCAACTCCAGTCTGCCCGACCATATCCACTGTTCGGATCCCACGTATCCGGCACCCTGCACCGACGGCGGCTACGGGATGGCGGCCTACGTTTCCGCGCGGAGCAAGCATCCCGGCGGGGTCAACACGCTTCGATGCGACGGGTCGGTGGGGTTCGTTTCCAGTACGATCGAACTGGCTTTGTGGCGTGCGCTCGGTTCGAGCCGCGGGCGTGAATCGAACGTTCCGTGATCGCCGATGGCCGAATCCGCGGCAATTCCCCTCTCCGCGACCCGATTTCCGAAGGGAGAGGGGCGTTAACGCCATGTTGTGAAACGGTGGTGGTTTGTTTCGAGTCTGTTATCTTTCTTCCTCTCACTGGAGACCCTCCTGTGAAGCACTTTTGTTGGGGTTGGATCGTTCTGACGCTCTTGGGCCTCGCGGGCTGCACGCAAGACACGACCGTCAAGTTGACCGGCCAGGTGACGCTCGACGGCCAGCCGTTGGAGTTGGGAGAAATCCGCTTTACGCCGGCCGATGGCAAGGGGCAGCCGACGGGTAGCGCGATTAAGGGGGGCAAGTATGAGACTAGCCTGCCTTGTGGTTCGATGAACGTCCTGATCACGGCGTTCAAGGTGGGCAAAGAGCGCCCGCTCTATGAAGGCATGCCTAACAGCCCTACGGCCCCCACGATGACCCAGGTGGCCGAAGAGAAGCTGACCTGCGAAATCACCGGGCCGGGAATCAAGGATTTTGACGTGAAGACGAAGACCGGACGGTAGGCCGCATTGGGGGGGCTATTTCAGTAACACGAGGAGGGTACCATGGCGTCGAAGTTATTTCAGCCGAAGGGTGTGGATCGCACGGCGTTTACGCTGGTCGAACTACTGGTCGTGATCGCCATCATCGGGATCTTGATCGGGCTGCTGCTTCCAGCCGTCCAGGCGGCGCGCGAGGCAGCGCGGCGATCTCAGTGCACCAACCATCTGAAACAATGGGGACTGGGCCTGCACAACTACGAGTTGTCGTACAAGACACTTCCTTTCGGCGCTCAGAACCATCCGCGGCGGCACGGGTTGCCGCCGGCGCTGTGGCCCTTCATGGAGCAGCAAAGTCTCGCGGATCGCTACAACTACCTGGAAGAGTTTTGCACCACGGCCAATCTCGCCGTGCTGGCCACGAAGGTGCCCTACTATTACTGTCCGAGCGACCGGGTGGGTGGGGTGTGGAAAGGCGATGTGCATCAGGTCCGCGCGCGGGGCAACTACGTGACCAACTTCGGCAACACCTACTACGATCAGCGCGACCTGACCGACAACCGATTCCTCGGCGCGCCGTTCGCGGTGAACAAGGTGTTTCGGATCGCCGACATTTCGGACGGCCTGTCGAACACCTTGGCGATGTCGGAGGTGCTCATGGCCGTTACGGATGAGGCGAACGATCACCGGGGGGACATCACCAACGACCAGGATGCGGCCGGCCAGTTTATGACGTTGAACCCACCCAACTCCAGTCTGCCCGACCATCTCCTCTGCATTGGTCAGACGGAAAGGCCGGCCCCGTGTAGCGGGGGAAGTGGCGCCTGGGACGCGGCGGCGTATGCGGCGGCACGGAGCAGGCATCCGGGGGGCGTCAACACACTGCGTTGCGACGGGTCGGTGGGGTTCGTTTCCAACACGATCGACCTAGCCGCCTGGCGTGCGTTGGGCTCCAGCCAAGGGGGCGAGTCGAGCGTGCCCTGAGGTTTGAACAAATCAGATCGGTGATCGATTCTGTAAGGAACGCCCCCCGTGGCGTTCCCGGGAAGCAGAAACGGCGGAACGCCGCAGAGGGCGTTTCCTACCGGTTTCGTCTATCACAATTCGTCAGGTTTGCTGGTCATCGGGGGGGCGGTTCGATCAGAAACCATATCCGCAACTCATGAGCTTACAGAGAGTTGCGTCTTTCCTGCCCTTTTGAGCCCGGGCAATTCTACTGTCTTCTGTGACATTTCGGCCCGCTCGGTAGAGTAGAAGTTAGAGGGCAGATCTTCCCGGCCCGGGATATCTTGTCGCTTACCCCTACTCTGGCTAGTGTGGGCTGGCCTAAGATAACGATTCCAGTCATGCGATGAAACCTGAAGAAGCCGAAGAACTGACGGCGCTCTGGACCGGCGCGCAGGCCGTCGTGGCTGCGTTTATTCGGACGCTGGTGCCCCAGTTGACCGACTCGGAAGAGATCCTTCAGCGCACGGCGGTGACGCTGGTCCGCAAGTTCGACGAGTACGACCGGAACCGCTCTTTCTCCGCTTGGGCGGTGGGGGTGGCCAAGTTTGAAGTCCTGGCCTACTGGCGGGAACGCTCTTCGGACCGGCACGTGTTCGACGACGCGCTAGTCGAACAGATCACCGAAAGCTACCGGCGCGTGGCCCAGGACCGCTTGCCGATGCGGGAACTCCTCTCGCGGTGCATCGAGGCCTTGGCCGGACGCGCTCGCGAGGCGATCCGACTGCGGTACGTGGCCCAATTGACGACGTTGCAATTGGCCGAAGCGCTGAACATATCACACGGTGCGGCCCGAATGCTGTTGACCCGGACTCGCGGCGTGCTGCGCCAGTGTGTGGAAGACGGCATCAAGCGATTGAATGCATAACCCCATGGACCATCCCCAAGCACTCGTGAATGCCTACCTGGATAACGAGTTGACCGAGCGTCAACATCGAGCGCTGACGGCGTGGCTTGCCGAGGATCCGAGCCATGTGGAGCAGTTTGTCCTGGAATGCTACCTGCACAGCCAGTTGCAGGACATTTTCACCGAAGAGCGGATTACCTCCGAGGCGCTGTCGCTGCAAAGCGAGCTGCAAGAAGCCGGTCTGGGGGCGATGAATGTCGGACCACTTCTGGATTTGGTGCCGGGACTGGCGTCTCCGCCGCCGATCGGCCTATCGCCCACCGTTCCCACCCCGGTTTCGGAACCGGAAGAATTCGGCTTTCCGCAGATTCCTGGGCTGGGGGTTCTAGGGGGCGCGATGCGTCAGGTGACGCAAGTTGGCCTGGTTCCCTATCTGGTGTTTGCCAGTCTAACGTTGCTCCTCTGTCTGGTTGTGCAGTTGATATGGGAGTGGAATCTGACCGGCAGGCAGCCCGTGGCCCAAGTGAGTCCGGCGACCATCCTCGTCTCTGAAGAACGGGTCCTTGCCGGGGCGGGTTATGTCAGCGGCATGACGGGCTGCCAGTGGGGCGAAGGCTCGCGGCGGCCGGCCTGCTTCGACCGCGTGGCGGTCGGCGAGAAGTTTCATCTCGAAGCCGGACTCCTGGAAATCACCTACGACAGTGGCTTTCAAGCGATTCTTCAAGGCCCGGCGCAGTACGAAATCACCTCACCCCAAGGCGGCTACCTGACGGTCGGCAAGTTGACCGGCAAGGCGAACACGGTGCGGGCTCGCGGCTTCACGATCGATACACCCACGGCGAGAGTGACTGACCTGGGCACGGAGTTCGGCACCGAGGTGGCGTCCAATGGGTCGGTGGAAACGGTGGTCTTCGCCGGTGAGGTTCAACTCACGGCGGTTTCAGCCCAGACGCGCCAGGGGCCGGCCCAAGTCTTACGCACGGGAGAAGCGGCCCAGGTGCTCCGCGACTCCGACGGGGCCAACCCGATCGTCCAACTCGTGGCGGCTGCGCTCGGCGAGCGCTTCATGCGAGCGATGCCCCCGGCTCCCGTTCAGGTGTTGATCGATCCGGCCACCTGCAACGGCTCGTTTGAAGAGCCGGCGGTTAACGCGGAGAACTGCGACGCCGCGGCGAGCGATCCGGCGACGCAAGTGTATGCGAAGACGCGCGGTGTGGTGCCGCGATGCTGGACACCGACGTTTGCCCTGCAAACCAAGGGGGCGGTCGTGCGCGGCGTGACTGGCCAGCAGTATGTCGTTCTCCAGGGCCCGTCGTTCATCGTCTTTTCCACGCGGCTGGACGGTGCCGGTGGGCATCCACCGCTGAGTGTCTATGCACCGCAGACGGTCTACGTGCTTTCCGTCGACCTTGGCGCAGACGTCGGCGGGGTCAAAGCCCATCTTGGGCTCGACGACGGCGCGCATGCCGTGCGCCAGACCGTTACGGTCGCTTCGCCAGGACTGTTGGAACCTGTGCCGCCGTTGGTCCTCGATACGGCGGCTCATCCGGAGTTTGTGGGCAAACCGATCGGCGTGAGTTTCATGAGGGCCGGTTCTTCGGCCAACAGTCGGCTTTATCTCGACAACGTTGTGCTTCGTGCTTTTCCCAAGTCGCCATGACTCGACGCGCACCCAATCTGTTGGTCTGGAGATGTCGCCGAACGACGCGGGACGGCAAAAGGGAAGGTCTGCGCGGGGGCTTCACGCTCGTGGAACTGCTTGTCGTGATGGGCGTGATCGGAAGCATGGTGGCCGTGCTGCTGCCGGCTGTCCAGGCGGCGCGCGAAGCGGCGCGGCGTGCGGAGTGTGCCAACCATCTCAAGCAGTTGAGCTTGGGGTTGCACAACTATCATGCCGTGTACAACTCGTTTCCCGCAGGTTTTCTCAAAGACTGGCAGCAAGAAGCGGTCCATTGGAGCGAGGAGGGGAGAAACGGCTGTTGGGCTTGGTCGGCGATGTTGCTGCCGTTTGTCGAGCAGCAGACGTTGCACGACGTGCTCGATGTGGGGAAGGTTCCGGCCCATGTGGCGGTTGCCGACCCGGCCCGACGCAGCGCCATGCAGAAGCGGATCAGTCTGTTCCGCTGCCCGTCGGACACGGCTCCCGAACTGAATACCGACCAGCAAGTGCCCTACGGCGCGGCCGGGGACCCAAACTGCACGAGTGGCTGCGTGCCGATTGCCACGTCGAATTACGTGGGCTCGAATCACAGTTGGGACTTGAACCGCACGAGTTGGAATGGGTTCATGGGTCGAGCGCAGGGGAATCCGGTTCAGGTCACCACGATGGCCCAGATCACCGACGGCACGAGCAACACCTTTGCACTGGGCGAACGGGCTTGGCAGCTTAATGGCCGCCCGTTGCAGGCCGCGGTCGCGTTGATGACCAACGGCGATTCGGAAGCCCATTCCGACCAAGGCTCGGTTTATGCCGTGGGCTGCGGACGTTACCGGCTCAACTGTACGGACAGCGACGCTTGCGCCCGCGGTTTCAGCAGCCGGCATCCGGGAGGCTCGCAGTTCGCCCTGGTCGACGGTTCCGTGCGATTTGTCAATGAGCATATCGATCACAACACCAGCGATGCCACGATCGACAGCACGTACGAGCGGTTGATCTCGATCAACGACGGCCAATCGGTGGGAGAGTATTGACAAAGAACAGTCCTGGTTTTCGATTGTCATTTATTCAAGAAGGGAGAGGGTGATGGAGAGAAAGCAACGTCAAGCCAGAGTCCCAACTGGCTTCACACTGGTGGAACTGCTGGTTGTAATTGCGATCATCGGGATCTTGATCGCGCTATTGTTGCCGGCCGTCCAGGCGGCTCGCGAGGCAGCACGTCGTTCCCAGTGTTCCAACAATCTTAAGCAGTTGGCGCTGGGGTTGCACAATTACCACGATATCTACAAGTCGTTCCCGGCGGGGCATATACAAGACCGGCAGTCGGAAGTGGCTGCCTCCTGCGCCGAGGGAACGCAAGGGTGCTGGGCCTGGAGCGCGTTCCTGCTGCCGTTTGTGGAACTGCAGACGCTGCACGACACGCTCGACGTGGGGATCCTGACCGCCCATGGGGCCGCGGCCGATCCAACCCGGCTTCGTGCGATGCAGCAGCGGATCGGCGTGTTCCGCTGCCCGTCGGATACGGCCCCGGACCTGAATACCGACCAACAGGTGCCCAACGGCTCAGGAGGCGATGCGAATTGCACAAGCGGCTGCGTGCCCATCGCCACGGCGAACTATATCGGCTCCAATCACAGTTGGGATTTGGAACGCGACACGTGGAACGGGTTCATGGGCAAGGCGCAGGGAAGTACCGTTAAAGCCACGACGATGGCAAGGATCACCGACGGCACGAGCAACACCTTTGCCCTGGGCGAGCGGGCTTGGCTGCTCGACGGCCAGAAACTCCAGGCGGCCACGGCCTTGATGACCAACGGCGATTCGGAAGCCAGTTCGGATCAGGGGTCCGTCTATGCCCACGGGTGCGGGCGTTACCGCCTCAACTGCACGGATAGTGTGAACTGCGCACGCGGTTTCAGCAGCATGCACCCAGGCGGTGCTCAGTTCGCGCTCGTTGACGGCTCCGTGCGATTCATCAGCGAAACGATCGATCACAATACCACGAGCGACACGATCGATAGTACCTACGAACGGTTGATCGCGATCAGCGATGGCCAGCCGGTGGGAGAGTACTGATCGTGGTGGAGATGGACCCATTTGACCGGCTTGTCTGACCGGCCAAATGGGCGACGTGAACACAAAGCCCATGCTAGGGAGAAAACCAGAATGTCGCGATGGACAAACGGTTACCTCTGCGCCGCTTCCATGCTCCTGCTGGCCGTGGTGGCCGGCTGCGGCCCTGCGGGGCCAACGCTCGGACGCGTGGAAGGGACCGTAACACTCGATGGCAAGCCGTTGGCCGAGGCCCGCGTCTGCTTCTATCCGGAAGGGGGCGGGCGAACGGCCGAAGCCGTGACCGACGCGCAGGGCCATTACGTGTTGAGTTATACGGGCCACGGGACAGGGGCCCTGGCCGGTCCGAATAAAGTCTCGATCAGCACCTATCAGGAGCCAGTGAGCCAGGATGACGGGACCACCCAAGGGGGCGTTCCTGAAAAGGTGCCTGCCAAGTACAACAAGCAAAGCACCCTGATCCGCGACGTCCAGCCGGGCCAGCAGACGATCGACTTCGCCCTCACGTCGAAGTAGTGTGATTATTGCTGCATCGGCGGGGCGTCGGCGAACCAGGAGTCGTCGATGATTCGACCCAGCAGAAAGAACTTCATGTCGTTGAACCACAACACGGCCTTGCCATCGACGAGTGTCATGCTCGTGTAGAACGAGTTGCCGCTGCGCCGGTCGATGAACATTTTCATGGGGGCGAACCAAATCGGCTGATCCGCGTCCTTTTGAAACGTGCCGGCGATCAGATAGAGTGGACCGCGATTCTGGTATTCGTTCTCCCCGTTGAAGTCGAACGTGTTGTGGACAAAGGCGAAGTAGTAGCCGCTTCCCGCCTCGCAGCCTTTCCAATCGTAGATCGGGCAAGGCGAGCGTGGGTGCAGGTACGGCTTGCCGCCGTCGCGGTCCAAGAGCGGTTTGGGTTGCGACCAGGTCCGCCCGCCGTCGCGGCTCTGCGACCAGAACGGATAGCCCGCACAGGTCCGGGTTAAGGCGAACAGTCGCCCATCGGGCAGCTTGACGATTCCCGCTTCCTCGCAGCAGGAACCGAACTTCTCGTGCTCGACGCGCAGGGCCTTGTCGTTGCTGGCAAACCAGCTGAGCTTGATGTTCTGCACCTCGGGATTGTCGTCGATATTGTCGAACTGGAGGAACTCGACGGTGCAGTTGTCGCGTTGCTCGTTGGGCACCCGGCCGTGGCGCGACACGCCGACGAGATACTTGCCCCCTTCGCCCAACCGCAGCGGGCGCTGCCAGTTGCACCAGCTCGGCGGAATCGTTGGGTCGGCGGGGTCCTTGTCCATCCGCTTCATGGGGACCATTTTCGGGGCGGACCAAGTCTCACCGTCGTTGTCGGAATACTTGCCGAACATCTGGCCGCAGTGCGGGCCGCGGCTTGTGGTTTGCTGATTCCATAGCACGTAGATCCGCCCTGACTTGCTAACCATCGGCTGCTGCCAACTGGCCAACAACTGCGGATTGACGTAGTTCGTTGAACCGGCCAGCACGATCGGCGTCGTCCATGTCCGCCCCTTATCCTTGCTCTTGGAAAAGCAGATGTGCTGATCGACGTCCGCTTCCTTGGTCGCCTGGGTCCAGACGGCAAACAGCGTTCCGTCGGGTTTGTCGAAGACCTGGAAGTGATCGTTGTACTTGTCGCCGACGATCTCCCGTTTCAGCTTCGGCGTAAACACCACATAGTCGGGCTTGCCGACCAGGAGTTCCTTGGCATAGCGGTCGTACTCGGTTCCGGCAAACGATGCGGCGATGGTCTTCGCATGTTCGCTTTGGGCAAGGGCCTCGGCGGCCAGCGAACTGACGACGATGAGCGTTGCTACCGTGGCGCGAACAGGTTGTCGCATGATGTAGGGCCTTTCTGTGTTGCGGACCTGCACGGGTGAAGGCTTTTGCTGGGACGGTCGGGAGGGGCAGGGGGCGGCTCGGAGACGCGGCGGACGGCATACCGCCAACACCAACCGGTATACCGGCCAGTCTAGCCCACCCCGGCACGCCTTGTCAAGCGACAATAAAAGCACTCTTAATGGGGGGGGTGGCGAGAACGTGGATGAAATACCGGAAAGGACGCAGAGATCGCGGAGGACCGGAGGAGGGGGCGGTATGCAAGATAGACTTTTTTTGTGTTGTCAGGTTTTTCGGCTGTTGCGCGATATACGATAGCCGAGCTTCTGTTCGCCACGGTTGCCTTTCGACCTTTTATGAATCCGTTGTCGCCGCGTCCGTTTAACGAGTTGTTTTTGAGTCATCAGCGCAGGATCTACGCCTATATCCTGACGCTGGTACCGGACCGGAACGATGCGGAAGACGTTTTTCAACAGACGTGCCTGGCCCTTTTAGAGAAAGCCGAGGAGTATGACCCGCAGCGGGCATTCTTCCCCTGGGCCTGCGGCTTTGCGCTGAACGAGGTCCGGCGTTTTCGCCGAGCCCATCATCGGGAACGGGTCCAACTGGACGAGGCCGTGCTCGAATCGTTGGTTCGAGTACAGCTCAAGGCGGCCGGGCAGATCGAGAAGCGGCTCGATCTGCTGATGGAATGCGTGGCGGCACTGCCCCCCGAAAAGCAAGAGTTGCTGGCCAACGCCTACGGCTATGCCCGGGGGCTCAAGGGGCTGGCCGCGCACCTGCAAATCGACCTCAACACGCTTTACAAACGGCTGGAACGGATCCGGACCGCGTTGTTCTTGTGCATGGAAAGGCGGGCTTGAGATGAACGTCAATGTGGAACTCCGAACCCTGGCCGAAGCCGTCTGCAATGGCACGGCGACGGCCGAACAGTTCGAACGCCTCAACGCCCGATTGGCGACCGACGAAGAGGCCGCTTTGTTCTATGCCACCTATCTTCGCATGCACGGGCTCTTGTTGTGGCGTTACCGTGATGAGATCATTGTGCCTGAAAGCCGGCCGTTTCCCGCCCCGGCCCCCTCCGAGATTCTTCCGCCGGTCTATCCGGGCTTCATGGGGTGGCGCGACGCGGAGCGCCCCGGCATTCCGGTGGCCCGGGTGGCTCTCTTCGCCACGGCGATTGCACTACTCGTGGTGGGAATGGTCGTTTACCAATGGGGACGCTCGGCCAGCATGCCGGTCGCCAGCTCTGGGGAGTTGCCGGGGGTGGGATATCTGACAGGAATGTCCGCCTGCCAGTGGACCGAAGGCACGTCCCCGCCCCGGTTCTACGATCGGGTGGCGATTGGCCAGAAGTTCCGGTTGGAGGCCGGGCTGTTGGAGATCACCTACGACACCGGTTTCAAGGCGATTCTCCAAGGGCCCGTTACGTATGAGGTGACCTCGGACAACGGCGGTTACCTGTCGATTGGCAAGTTGACCGGCAAGGCAACGACTGATCGGGCCAAGGGGTTCGTGGTCGACACGCCCATGGCAAGCGTGACCGACTTGGGGACCGAGTTTGGTACGGAGGTCGCTCCCGACGGGGCCGTGGCCACGGTCGTGTTTTCCGGGGAAATCAAGCTCGTCACGACGATGCCCCAGGGGCACGTGGGCCGCGGCGAGATCCTTCGCACCGGGCAAGCGGCGAAGGTTCTGGCTCCGCCGCCGGCTCACGCCGAGACGCCTGCGCCAATCCCTCAACCGGAAGTTCGTCTGGTCGCCGATGCGGACCGTGACCGCTTTACACGTACGATGCCTTCGATTCCGGCGCAGGTGTTGATCGGTCCCGACAAAGGTAACGGTTCCTTCGAGACTCCCGTTGTGGGGCCGGACAACAGCGATGCCGAGGCGAGTGATCCGGCTGCAGGGGTCTTCACCAAGACGCAAGGCCTTGCCCTTGAAGGCTGGACTCAGACCGGTTCGCTCCGGACGAAAGGGACGACCGTCGAAGGGGTAACGGGACGACAATTCGTGGTGCTCCAGCAGAATGCCGCCACGCTCTCCACACAGTTGGATGGCAAGCCCGGGCATCCGGCAAGACTGACCTACCAGCCGCACACGGTTTATGTGTTGACGGCCGACCTCGGCGGCAACGTGCGCGGGATGAAAGGTCGGGTGACGCTTGGCGTCGGCTCGGAACCGATCCGCTATGCGGTCTCGGTTTCGGTCGTTAAGCGCGACGTGCTGGAACCCCTCCTCCTGTTGGCTCTCAACACGGGGGCTCATCCAAGTTTTGTGGGAAAGCCGATTACGATCAGCTTTACCAAAACAGAAGCTTCGCCGATGAGCCAGTTTTATGTCGATAATGTGGTACTCCGTGCGTTTCCTGCAGGGCCCTGAGGGCACCGGAGCGATGGTTTTGATCGGCTTGCCGTAGCGGGGGCTCTGGCAGTCGTGAGTTGGGTTTGAGCCCCGTGTATTCCAGAAAAGAAAAGGATTTGGGGGATGATTGTGTCTCAACAAGATCAGAAGGTACAGATGCGTGAAGCGTTTACGCTGGTCGAACTCCTCGTGGTCATCGCTATTATCGGGATTTTGATCGCCCTGTTGTTGCCGGCCGTGCAGGCCGCCCGGGAAGCAGCTCGTCGCTCGCAGTGCACCAACCATCTCAAGCAGATCGGGCTGGGGTTGGCCAACTACGAAGGCTCATTCAAGGTCTATCCGCCGGGCCGTTTGGGGTGTGACGGCAGCGGGGCCTGTACGCAGAATTATCAGCGTGTCGGCACCAGCGGGCTGGTGATGCTGTTGCCCTACGTTGAACAGCAGACGCTCTATGATCGGTTCGACTTTACCAACGGTCCCTGGTCGGCGGTTAATACCACGTGGCTGACGACGAATGCCGAGGCGATTGCCAAGATCGTACCGACCTATGTGTGTCCCAGCGACACCTCGAAGCCCTACACGGATTCGCCTCCCAGCGCGAGCACGCCGGCCGCCACGGGCAATTACGCCCTGGTCACTGGCTCCTACGGCCCCTCGTCGGGGATCAACGATTACGTGAAGTTCCAAAACAACGGGCTGTTCTACTATCTGGCCGCGCATCGTATCTCCGACGTCCTCGACGGCCTGACGGCGACGATGTTCGTCGGCGAAGTGATCGAAACGCATACCGGCAGTTCTTCGAACATCTGGAGCGTAGCCGCCCGTCATACGAGTTGCCAGCGTTCGACCGATAACCCGCTCAATACACCGCCGGGGCAGGGCGTGGTCTACGGAGGCGCCAACGGCGCGTTTGCCAGCCGCCATCCGGGAGGCGGCAACTTCGTATTCGGCGATGGCCATGTGAGTTTCTTGAGCGAGACGATCGACCTGACAGCCTACCGGGCACTTTCGACACGTGCCGGCGGCGAAGTCATCAAGGACGTAGCCTATTAGAGAACTCCGTCAACCGTTTGAGAAAGGAGGGGGCTATGGGGAGGAGCAATCCAAGCCAAGAGGCACGCCGAAACGCCATGGCGTTCACCCTCGTGGAACTTCTGGTGGTGATCGCCATCATTGGGATATTGATCGCTCTGCTCTTGCCCGCTGTCCAGGCCGCCCGGGAAGCCGCCCGCCGTGGGCAGTGTACCAACCATCTCAAGCAACTCGCCCTGGGGTTGGCCAACTACGAAGGCTCGTTCAAGGTCTTTCCGCCTGGACGTTTGGGTTGCGACGGCTCGGGGGCCTGCACGCAGGACTACGAGCGTGTGGGCACCAGCGGGCTGGTGATGCTGTTGCCCTATGTTGAGCAGCAGGCACTCTACGATCGGTTCGACTTTACCAATGGTCCCTGGTCGTCGGTTAACACCACGTGGCTGACGACAAATGCCGAGGCGATTGCCAAGATCGTACCAACCTATGTGTGTCCCAGCGACACCTCGAAGCCTTACACGGATTCGCCCCCCAGTTCCAGCACGCGGGCCGCTACGGGCAATTATGCCTTTGTGACCGGCTCGTATGGCCCTTCCTCGGGAATCAGCGACTCGGTGAAGTTCCAGAACAACGGACTGTTCTACTACTTGGCCGCGCATCGCATCGCCGATGTTACCGACGGGCTGAGCATGACGATGTTCGTCGGAGAAGTGATCGAGACCCATACGAGCAATTCCTCGAACATCTGGAGCTACGCCGGACGTCATGCCGATTGTCAACGCTCCACCGACAACCCGCTCAATACGCCGCCGGAGGAGGGTGTTGTCTTGACCCTTTACGGCCTGGCAGTCAACGGTGCATTTGCCAGTCGTCATCCGGGGGGCGCGAACTTCGCGTTTGGCGACGGCCACGTCAGCTTTTTGAGCGAGACGATCGATTTGGCGACGTACCGGGCCCTCTCGACTCGAGCCGGCGGCGAAACACTGAAGGATGGTGGCTACTAGACCTTTATTGACGAGTACCTAATCGGTTTTGATGAACAACCTCGGTAGAGTGGCTGCGGCCCCCGTTTTTCGACATTCGATATTACCCCGCCGTTTTAGGGGTTTCACGCAATCGATTACTGGTTTTGTTCATCAACCCCATCAGGACCCGTTCCGGAGAAGAGAAAGACTCATGATGATGCTTCGTGTTGTGCGACCGCTGATTGTCGTATTGGCCCTCGTCGGCGTGGCTCTGGTGACTGGCTGCAACGACGGCCGGCCGGACCGGGTGCCGGTGTCCGGGCAGGTGTTGATCGATGGCCAACCGCTTACTTGTGGCTATGTGCGGTTGGTCCCCTCGGGAACGCGCCCGGCCGGCGGCCGGATCAGCTCGGATGGGCGGTTTCAGCTCGGATGTTTTGCGAACGACGATGGGGCGCCCCTGGGAACGCACAAGGTGGCCGTGATTGCCCAGGAAGTCCTTGATAGTCGGCACATGCGATGGCATGCCCCGAAGAAATATGTCGATCCAGAGACCTCGGGCCTGACCGCCACGGTCACCGGTCCTACCAACTCGTTGACCATTGAACTGACCTGGGGCGGGGCCAAGCCGTTCGTGGAGACGGTCTCTGGCGGTGAGTGAGGTGCTCACCGTTGGGGCGGTACCCTACGGAACCCTGGAAGTTGTTCCGGGCGTTGTGGTTTCTTGTTTTGTTTCTCTCAATCCCTACAGGCGTTTGGTCTTTTGCCGTGGGGATTGCGCACCCCCCGGTGTCATTATTTCCCTGCGTCTTCGCGGGCCTCTCTTCCAACCCAATTCTACCTCTTGGGCAGGGTTTCTGGGGAAATTCCAGTTTTCTCGGTCAGGATTCGTGCTGATCGGCTTAAGCCTTCCAGAAGGGGCGTTTTGATTGGTGGTAGTCCAAGCGTCGCCAGATTAGCATTGAGGGAAGGCCTCCCCCGTGACGGAAACCAGCGTAACCGACGTGAGCCAACTGGACCTCCACGACCGAGATCTCCATCGACGGGAGTTCGTGCGTTTGCTTGCGCAGCACGAGTTGCGTCTGGCCGGCTATATCCACTCACTGATTCCCCAGTGGAATGATGCCGAAGACGTCCTGCAAGAAACAAAGCTTCGTTTGTGGGACCAGTTTGACCAGTTCCGCCCCGGCGCGGAGTTCGTCCCCTGGGCGCTGACGATCGCCAATTACATGGTCTTGGCCTACCGCAAGACCTGTCAGCGGCAGCGGCTTTACTTCAATGACGAAGTGCTCCAGCGGATCGCCGAACGCGTGCCGGAAGTGTCTTTGATGGAAGGCAATCGGGTCTCGGCGTTGGTTCGCTGCGCGGGAATGCTCAGCGCAAATAGCCGGCCGCTCTTGCGGCGGTTCTATGTCGAGCGCGAAAGCGTTAAGCAGATTGCCGAGGAGCTTTCCCAGACAACCACGGCCACGTACCAGGCTCTCTCGCGGATTCGTCGCAGCTTACGGACGTGTGTTGAACGCCGGCTCCGGCAGGAGGCCCACGAATGAGCGATGGTCAGCAAACCCTGCCGGACGTGTTTGAACGGATCCATCGATTTGCCGTGGCCAGCCACAGCGGCCAGTTGACCGAAGAACTGGTCGCGGATCTGGAACAGCTCTTAATGGAGAGCGACGAGGCGTGTCGACTGTACGTCCAATATATGGACACGACGGTCCTTTTGCCGCGGGTTTTGGAAGGGCTTTGCGGCGGTGGCGAGGAGGAGTCTGATTGTTATGACCTGATCCGGCCGCTTTCGCCACCGGTCGTCTCGGCGGTGATTGCCGCGGCACCGCCGCTTCCTGAGCCGCGTGACGTACCGGTGGCTGTGGCAGAACCGGAGGAGTTTGGGTTACCGCTGGTTCCGGGCCTCGCGCCGTTGAGCGTTTTGCTGCGCAGTCTGGTGCAAGTCGGCCTGCTCACGTATCTGGCCTTCGCCACGCTGGTGCTGTTGGTCTGTTTGGCGGTTCAGGTGGTGCGGGAAGAAAAGCAAACCGAGATACGCAAAACGCCCCAAACGGCGTCGGCAGCGATTCCACCGTTCGAGGAGCTGCGCACGAGCGGCGTCGGGCTGATCACCGGCCTTGACGGCTGCCAGTGGGCCGAAGGGGCTTCTCGGGCGGCCTTCTACGATCGTGTGGCCATCGGGCAGACTTTCCATCTCGAGGCGGGACTCTTGGAAATCACGTATGACACCGGCTTTCGGGCGATTCTTCAAGGGCCGGTCCGCTATGAGGTCACCTCGGCCAACGGCGGATACTTGTCTGCCGGCCGTCTGACCGGCACGGCGACCAAGCCCCGGGCTCGTGGATTTACGATCAACACACCGGCGGGCCGTGTCACCGACTTGGGAACCGAATTCGGCGCCGAGGTGAAGGCGAATGGCACGCTGGAGACGGTGGTCTTTTCCGGCGAGGTCCGGCTGGCCACCACGGCAGTCGAGGATCAGCCCGACACGGGGCAGACACTTCGCGCCGGCCAAGCTGCGCAAGTCGCCCTACCACCGGAGGCTACCGACGCTACGCAACCGCCCGCAGCGGCCAAGATCCAGCTCATCGAGACGGTCGATCCGCAGCGGTTTGCTCGCACGATGCCTCCCCGTGCGGAGCAGGTACTAATCAGTCCCGATCAGGCGAACGGTTCGTTTGAAGAACCGGCGGTTGATCCGGCCGACTGCGACGTTCAGGCGAGCGACCCAGCGGCCCAGGTCTACGCCACGGCCCCGGGCGCGGTGCCGCGATTCTGGAACCCGACCTACTGCCTGCGGACTAAGGGAACGGCAGTACGAGGGGTAACCGGTGAGCAATACGTAATGCTCCGGGGTATCGGCACGGTTCTCTCGACGCGATTTGACGGCAAGGGAGATCGCCCTCCGTCGCATCTCTACGAGCCGCACACAGTCTATGTGTTGACGGCCGACCTTGGAGGGAGCCGCCGCGGGATGCGAGGTTGTGTGATATTCGAGGGCGGAATGCACCGCCTCGGCAAAACCATCTCGGTGTCGGAGGCCGACGCGCTGGAACCGATTCCCGCCGTGGTGCTCAACACCGATTTGCATCCGGAGTTTGTGGGCAAACCGATCAACGTCAGTTTTGCAAATGCGGAATGGTCCTTAGGAAGTCAGTTGTACGTAGACAATGTGGTGCTTCGGGCTCTCCCGAATGGGCTTTAGTGCACGAGATCTGGGGCGTTCCGGACAACGCGGACGGCGGAACGGGACGAAGCCCGTTCCCTACAGGCTTTGTTCGACCAAACCGATTGGAGTCCGGCGCGATGCGAGCGACTGTTTTGGGGAGTGTCACGCGGGGAGTGACAACATCGTACCAGGAGCGTGAGCCCCTGGATGTGGCTTATTGAGAAAGGAGGGGGTGTGATGAGGGACAACCAAACTCGAACAACTCGGTTTTCGCCGGCGTTTACGCTGGTCGAACTCCTGGTGGTGATCGCGATTATCGGAATTCTGATCGCGTTGCTTCTGCCAGCGGTCCAAGCGGCCCGCGAGGCGGCACGCCGGATGAGTTGCACGAACAAGCTCAAGCAGTTCGGCATCGGCATGCACAACTATCACGACTCGCACGGCTCGTTTCCATCGGGCGTGGCCGTGGATGGCGGCAACAAATGTCCCGCGCAGGCAAGCCCCGCCGCCGGGGCTCGGGCGACCTGGGCCGTGCAAATCTTGCCTTACATCGAGCAGATGACGCTGTGGAACAAGTTCGTGCAAACCGAACAGTTCACGATGAACTACGAGAACCCAGGCTCCTCGACGAACCACGCCTTGGCGATCCAGCCCAACCCGTTCTTCTGGTGCCCCTCCGATCCGTTCGCCAAGGAAGCGGCGGGCAACTACATGGTTTGTGCCGGCGGCGGTCCGCCGTTGAGCAGCACGAGCTTGGTGACCGCCGACGCCTGCACTTCGGAGAGCTATGTCGGGTTTGTCCTCTACTACAATGGCATCTTCTTCGTCAACTCGGGGACGCGGATGCGGGACATCACCGACGGCACGTCGAACTGCTATCTGATGGGCGAGACGATCTACATGCATGCGCACAACGACTGCCCTCGTCCGATCAAAGCCGGCTGCTGGGCCTGCGCCGCGTATTTGGCCGCCAGTTGGCGTTATTACACCAATATTGCCGCGGCCGTCGAACCGATTAACCGACCGGCCTTCTCCGCCGGGCCGCCCAACTGCAACGAAGCCAATGTCGGGCGGACGTTCGGCTCCCGGCACCCGGGCGGCTGCAACATGCTCATGAGCGATGGCAGCGTGCACTTCATGAGCGAGACGATGGAACTGGCCACCCACCGCTCCTTGGGCGCCCGTGAGGATGGCAAGCCAACGGGAGGATTCCCCCAGTGAGAAGATCGCAACGCATTGCTTCGGTGGCTGCCTGCCTGCTATTGCTGATTCCCCTCGGCTGTGGGCGTGGCGGACCGGTCGGCTATCAGGTCTCGGGGAAGGTGACTTACGGCGGCCAGCCGCTCCCCTCGGGGAGCATTCAGTTTGAACCCGACGCCGGCGCCAGCGGGCTCTGTGCCACGGCCGTGATCGAAAACGGGACCTACACCACGACCGCTGGCGGCGTCAGCGGCGGGAAATACCTTGTGCGGATCAATCCGCCCGTGCTCGCCTCAGGGGATGATCCGTCGAAGGTGATCCAGTTTCCCGTCTATCAAACGACCGTCGACTTGCCCCAGGCCGACACGATCCACGACTTCGACGTTCCCAAGAAACGCTGATTCATCCGAAACGAACCGCAAAGGACGCAAGGCTCGCGAAGGAAGAAAGGACGAGGAGGGAGAAAAAACCGTCTCCTTTTTGACTTCCCAGCCCGTGTCCTTCATTCCTTTGTGTTCTTTGCGGTTCATTCTCTTCTTTCGTGTCT
>CAZLDQ010000042.1:0-19032 GCA_964558295.1 uncultured Planctomycetaceae bacterium
GCCTCACTTGCTGCCTTCGCCGGCTGTTCGATCCCGCGATTCCACCGGCCCTCCGGCCCGCCCCCCCCACCGGAATGAGGAGTGTACCATGGCTCGTCGCTTTTCCCTCTTGCTCGCCTTGCCTCTGGCTCTGTTGCTGGGTTGCCAGAGTGTTGCCGGGCCGAACTGGTTCAACCCGGGTCCAGCGAGCGTACAGCAGGCCAGGGCCGTCCAGTTCGACCCCTACCCGGAAGATGAACTCGGCCCACAGATTGTCGGATCACGCCCCCCAGGCTACCAGGATCCACCGCCCGAGACGGCCCGAGCACGGTTCTTGCCCTGGAATTGGGGGCGCCGTTGAATCAGGGACAGGCCGTAACCTGATCTGAAGCGGTGAAGCCCCAGGGAGAACCGGGAGACGTGGGTCGCCGTTTGCGGTATGATTAAGGGTTCGTTCAAGTAGCCCCACACACCGCGATTGACCAGTGCCCATGCCTCCCCGTCCTGACAAGCAACGCCCCTCAAGGAGAACTCGTCCCTCTCGCCCCCCCATTCGTGGAAGCGGCAAGCCGGTGCGTCCCAAACCAAGGGGAGGTGAACCGAGCCGGGCTGAGCTTCCCTCTGAACAAGGGGAGCGTCTGCAGAAGGTGCTTGCTGCAGCCGGAGTAGGCAGCCGGCGACAATGTGAGGAACTGATCCAAACCGGCCGGGTTGAAGTCGACCGCCGGGTGGTCACCGAACTGGGAACGCGGGTTGATCCGGCCGAGCAAGAAATTCGCGTAGACGGCACGGTTCTTCCCCGAGCTGAGCGAGTCTACTTCGCGCTGCACAAGCCGGCGGGAGTCCTCTGCACCAGCCGCGATCCCTCGGGCCGTCCGCGGGCGATCGATCTCATCCCAGCCAACGCCGGAAGGTTGTTCACCGTGGGTCGGCTGGACATGTCGAGCGAAGGGCTGATCCTTCTGACCAACGACGGCGAGTTGGCCAACCAGTTGACTCACCCGCGCTACGGGGTTGCCAAAACCTACCGGGTACTCGTGGCCGGTCACATCACGCCCGAAGAGACAGCCAAGCTGCACCGCGGTGTGTACCTGGCCGAGGGTTTTGCCAAGGTCGAACGCCTACGAGTCAAGAAGGCCTACAAAAACTCGACCTGGGCGGAAATGGTGCTCACCGAGGGACGGAATCGCGAGATTCGTCGGCTCCTGGCTCGTGTGGGTCACAAGGTCCTGCGTCTGATCCGGATTGCGGTTGGCCCTGTGCACTTAGGAGATCTCCCCTCCGGCGCCCACCGCCGTCTGACCCGCGATGAGGTCGCCGCGTTGCGCCACGCCGTAAAACGGGAAGGGGGCGTGCGAAAACGGCCGAGCGGCCCGCGCAAGAGTCCGAGCGGTTCACGCAAGAGTCCAAGCGGCCCGGACCCGCAACGAAGCGGCGGGCAAGCTCGCCCGCTACGCCGACATGGCAAATAACCAGACCCCGCTTCCCGTCCTTGCCCTCTAACATCCAGCTTCCGACTTTCTTGAAATGCCCGACGAACTCCACCCCTGTTATGCCGACCGCGTCTGGTATGGGACGGTCACGGTCGAAGAAAACGTCTCTGTTGCCCAGAATACGTACCGCTTGCGAATCGCGTGTCCGGAACTGGCGGCACGGATCGTGCCCGGCCAGTTCGTAATGCTACGTCTGTCCAATACGGATGATCCGCTCCTGGGTCGTCCGCTGGCCATGTACGATCTGGTGCGTGGCCCCAACCAAGAGCCGCGGGGCCTGGATATCGTTTATCTGGCCATCGGCAAGATGACCCAACGGCTCGCAAGGCTGGAGCCGGGCAAAACGTTGGAGATATGGGGCCCCTTGGGCAACGGCTTTCCTCCGACAGAGACGGGCCACTTGGTGATGGTCGCCGGAGGGATTGGGCAGACACCGTTCCTAACCTTGGCCAAAGAGTATCTCGGCCTTGAGACGTATGGCACTCCGCCGCGTCAGGTTCCGCAAGCCCAAAAGGTCACCCTCTGCTACGGTTCTCGCAGCCAAGCGCATCTGGCGGGGGTGGAGGACTTTCGCCGCGTGGGCGTCGACGTTCTGATCAGTACCGACGACGGCTCGGTGGGACATCACGGCCTGGTGACCTCGCTGATCGAACCGGCAATCGCCCGGTCGCCCCACGACTGCCGGATCGTCTGCTGCGGCCCTGAACCGATGATGGAAGCCACGGCCGCATTGGCCCGGCGGTTGGGCGTTCCGTGCCAGGTCTCACTCGAGACGCCAATGGCCTGCGGTATCGGAATCTGTTTCAGTTGCGTGGCGAGAATCCGCGACGCGGCCGGCAGTTGGGACTACAAGCGGACCTGCGTGGAAGGCCCCGTATTTGACGCCGAGAAAGTCGATTTCGGCTCGTCGCCCGAGGCAGGAACGCCGCCAACACCCCGTCATTCGTGACTTCCGGTCGGGCCTCAAGAAACGCCGACAGCCCGGCACAATCGCCGGGCTGATACTCGCCTTCCTGCCATGGGTGGCGGCCGCGCACCGCCGACCGCCCCGAGCAGAGCTTGTCGCAATCGCTCAGACCTTGGCGCCCTGGCTGCCCATCTTGAGCTTCTTGATCCGGGCCGCCAAGCGGGACTTATTCCGCGAGGCCGCATTGCGATGGATCGTATGCCGGGCCCCAGCGCGATCAAGGACCTTGGCCGCGAGGCGGAACTCGGCTTCCGCCGCCTCAAGATTGCCCGCTTCCACCGCATCGCGGACTTTGCGAATCTGGGTCCGGATAGCGTTCTTCACGCTGCGATTGTGAAGACGGCGGGCATTGGCCTTGCGAAGTTGCTTCTTGGCGCTCTTGGTATTAGGCATGGTAGATGTTTTTCCGCACTCCTATCAGGGGTAGTAATCCGATTGCCACGGTTGGTGATCGCCTCGGTTGCCGCGACCGAACATCGCGGCAATCCACGCCTTGCCATGGACTATTGGGGGGCAACCAACAACTCGCAGGTAAAATAATATCTTCGACGGGAGCCCCCCCAGTCTGTCGATTTCCAACGCGCATCAATCCCGCGACTCGTCGGGCGGACTCTGATTTTCCCGTGCTTTGCGAATTTTGTCTAGTAGGTCTGCGATCCCTTTGTAGGCGAAATTCCGAGCCGCCACTTGCGTGGCATGCCGTTCGGCAAGGTCCAAGTCCTTCTGCTGAAACGCCAAGACGGCCGCCAGGTATTGGGCACGATTCCGGTGCTCGATATCCCGTTCGGGGATCTCCTCAATGGCCGCATCATAATGCGTCATCGCCAGCGGAATCTGTTTGATCTGCTGGAAGCACTGCCCTAACGCTAAGGCAGCGTAACCTTTACGTCGCGGATCATTCCGGGCTTGCTGGAACTCGACAATCGCCTCGCGATACAGCCCTCCTTGGTAGTATTTTATCCCCAAATCATACTTGAAACCTAGGTTGTTCGGGTACCGCTCACAGCGGTTCTTCAAGATATCCAAGTCCTTGCTGTAGATTTTTTTATTGAGTTCCTCGAGTTGACGTTTGGCCTCCTCGCTCCCCGACTCTTTGACGGCCTTTTCCGCCACCCCCTGCTGGATGCGAAGGTGATTCAACTGAACGTCTTCGAGTTTTTCGCGAATATCAACGTCGTGGTTCGAGATCTCGTAGGCCCGGCTAAGCACCTCTTCGGCTTTAGCGTGATTCCCCTTTTCGAGGTACAGCGCGGCCAATTCCAGGTACTTGGGGACCTCGTTCGGCTTGCGTTTGATCTCCCGCTCCAGTTTTTCGATCGGAGACAGATCGGATGCGGCGGCATCGCCCTGGGCGACCTTCTTACGGTTCGGGTCGGCGTCCTCGTACCCCCCCTTGGCAATCGTCTTTTCGACGGTCAACCGCCCCACCGCTCGTGCAGCTTCCTCGTCCCCCGGACGGATCTGCTCGATGCGATGCCAAACGGCAATCGCCTGATCGAACAGTTTTCGCTCTTCGAGGGCCAGGGCACATTTCCGACAGATATCGATGTCGTTGGGATTAGCGTCCAGGGCCGCTTTCAGATAGGCGAATTCCAGCTCGTCATAGCCCATCGCCTTGCAGGCCTCACTCATCTTGACGAGAGTCGGCACATCCCAGGGATTGAGCTTGAGGACCTCAACGCCCGCCTTGATAACGCCTTCCCAATCCTCCGACGCCTCGGCCTTCCCCACGGCGCGACGGAGGCTGGCCCCCTTGATAAAGGCCAGACTATCCCCCTTTTTGTTGTTGTTATACTTCTTTCTGAGGCAATTGAAGAAACTGGCAGCATATTGGGCATTCGAGGGGTCTCCGACCACACACGTGGTGAGGAGATCTACGGCATAGTCGTAGTTTTCTTGGGTAACCATCTTGTTAGCGTGCTCAAAACACTTCATCAACCGCTTCTGGACGGCCGGAGGCAGCTCCTTCCGTTTCCCAGCAACTTGCGGAGTATCGTCGGAATTGTGTTCCGTCGCCATGGTATACCCGATTTGAGCGCGAGACCTGAGACGGCAACGAGTCGGACAAGAAAAACCGAACCTGTTGCCAGGATTACTGATCTGTTGGCAGTTCTATTCTAGCAGCTTCAATTTGTAACACAACGCCTTGCCTCTCCCCCCATTCCGAACCGTCACCCTGGCTGCCGAGTGCGTTACTCGGTAGAGTGTTAGTAGCGATGGAAGCTCATCCTCAAACCCCTGGACGTGTCTATCTGGTCGGCGCCGGCCCCGGCGATCCGGGGCTGATCACCATTCGTGGAGTAGAATGCCTGGGCCGTGCCGACTTGGTGCTCTACGACTATTTGGTCAATCCGGCCTTGCTGGAATATGTTCGCCCCACAGCAAAGCGGGTGTGTCTCGGACACCATCGAACTCAACGGTCAGTTCCCCAGGAGGAAATCCATTCCCGGATGATCGAGGCCGCCCGTGCCGGCCAAACCGTGGTCCGGCTCAAAGGAGGGGATCCTGACATCTTCGGCCAAAGCGCGCAGGAGACCGCCGCGCTTCGCGCGGCGGGTATTCCCTACGAAACGATCCCTGGAGTAACCGCCGCGCTGGCTGCCGCCGGGTATGCAGGAATTCCGATCACGCACAGCAGCCATGCCTCGGCCGTCGCCCTGGTCACCGGCCAGGAACGTCACGACAAGGCGAGTCCGCAGCTTGACTACGCAGCATTGGCGGCGTTTCCCGGCACGTTGATTTTCTACATGGGCGTGACGTCGGCGCGCCGCTGGAGCGAGGCGCTCGTCCGCCATGGCAAGCCGGCCGAGACTCCAGTGATGATTGTGCGCCGCTGCACTTGGCCCGATCAAACCACGGTCCGCTGTACCTTAGGGACGGTAAGCGACGCGATTTCAGCGCAGCAGATTCGGCCGCCTGCCGTGATTGTCGTCGGGGAGGTTGTGGGGCTGGCCCCGGAAGTCTCATGGTTCATGCGCCGCCCGCTGTTTGGCACCCGAATCCTGGTGACGCGTCCCAAGGATCAGGTCCCCGATCTGGCCAAGCCGCTGAGCGAACTCGGCGCCGAGGTACTCGTCCAGCCGGTGATTCAGATTGAAGCCCCAAGCTGCTGGGATGCGGTCGATGAGGCCTTGGATCGGTTGGCCACCTATGATTGGCTGGCCTTTTCCAGCAGCAACGGAGTCCGCTACTTTTTGGACCGGCTTTTGAGCACCAGGGGCGATCTGAGACGGCTGGGCAACGTCCGGCTGGCGGCGATCGGGCCTGGGACAGCCGATGAGCTTGCCCGATACCATTTGAAAGCCGACCTGGTGCCCGAGGAATATCGGGCCGAAGCACTGGCTGAGGCGCTTGCCAATGAGGCGTCGGGACAGCGATTCCTGTTGGTCCGAGCAAGTCGCGGGCGGGAGGTATTGGCCGAGACACTGCTCGCCGCCGGCGGGATTGTCGACCAGGTGGTTGTCTACAACAACACCGACGTCGTTGAGCAAGACCCACGAATTGCCGAAGCAATGGCCGCCGGCAAGATCGACTGGGTGACGGTGACCAGCTCCACGATCGCCCGCTCGCTGATCCGGCTATTTGGTGAAAGCCTCAAGCAGACTCGGTTGGCCAGCATCAGCCCGGTCACATCGGCGACGTTGCGCGAGCAGGGCTACGAACCGGAGGCCGAAGCGAAAGAGTATACGATGGAAGGGGTGGTCGAAGCGATCCTGGCCGCGCGGATGGGTTCCGGCGAACAGAACCTGTAGGGGATGCCCTCTGTGGCGTTCGGTCATCTCCCTCGCCCGGAACGCCACAGAGGGCGTTCCCTACAGACGGATTAGACCTGTTCCCGGAAGGTGCTCCAGCCCATGTAGCCGAGCACCACCGAGACGATGATGAACCCGATGTCCATTGTCGTGCTGTGGCCTTGGAAGGGGATTCCCATTGCCACATCGAGCCCGAAGACGATCAACAACAGAACCGCGACGGCAATCGCAAGGATGCACAGGACTTTCGGCATTGAGGTGATCCCTCAGGCAACAGCAAGACGACGAGACGATAGGCCCCTGTAAAGTTGCTAGTATAGTTCAAGTCGGGCGGCATCTCCACTGCTAAAGTGGAGAAAGCCGAACCCCTAAACAGAAAGCGTGATCATGAGCACCTCCGCCGGGCAAGTCCCCCCCGCAAAGATTGATTGGGCCACATTTCGCCGTGAAATGCCGGTGACTGAGAACTGGGCCTATTTCGACCATGCGGCCGTCTCCCCCCTGCCAGCGCCAACCCGGGCCGTCCTGACGGCTTGGGCCGACGACGCATCACAACACGGCGACGTCTCCTGGCCTACGTGGGCCCGTCAGGTCGAGGGGCTCCGCCAGCAGGCCGCTCAACTGATCGGTGCAGCAACTGCGGAAATCGCCTTGATCCACAACACGACCGAAGGGATCAATTTTGTAGCCGAAGGCTTCCCTTGGCAGCCTGGCGACAACGTGGTTTTCCCAGCCGACGAGTTCCCCACGAACCAGTACCCCTGGATGGCCCTGGCGCAGCGCGGGGTGGAAGTCCGCCGCCTCCCCGCGAAGGAAGGAGGCGTCAGCCTCGATCAGATTGCCGCCGCCTGTGACCGGAGGACCCGGATCGTATCTGTCAGTTGGGTGAGTTACTCGAACGGCTGGCGTCACGATCTGGACAAGCTGGTGGAGCTGGTTCACGGCCGCGGGGCCTTGCTGTTCCTGGATGCGATCCAGGGCCTGGGAGTGTTTCCGCTGGATGTCCGCCGCACGCCGGTCGACTTCCTGGCCGCCGACGGCCACAAGTGGCTCCTGGGCCCGGAAGGGGCTGGGCTGTTCTTCCTCCGACGCGAACATCTGGACCTGCTCCGCCCGGTTGGAATCGGCTGGAATAGCATGGCCCACGCCTACGACTTCAACCACATCGAGTTGGTGCTCAAAGATTCGGCCGCCCGGTATGAAGGAGGCTCGCAGAACATGGTCGGCTTGCTTGCGCTTCAAGCGAGCCTCAGCTTGCTTGGGCAGTATGGCCCCGCCGCGTTGGGTAAGCGAATCATTGAAGTCACTGATTGGGCCTGTGAGCGATTGCTGAAGATCGGGGCGGTACTCCACACCCAACGGAGCGAAGGCCATCAAAGCGGCATTGTGTCATTCAGTCTCCCCGACCGTGATCCGTTGGCCCTGCGCCAACACTGCCTCACTCAGGGGGTCGTCTTGAGTTGCCGAGCTGGGCGGCTGCGACTAAGCGCCCATGCCTACAATCACGAAGGGGACGTGGAACGGCTGCTCGAATCCCTCACGTGAGGGGAGGGCGGTATTGCGGAGGCCGTCTGGCTATAATGGCGTTTTGGGAGTGCAAGAGCGAGACGTTCTGATCCGCGTCTTCCTCCCGAACCGATTCGTAGGATGTTTCGCGATGCCTGAGCCAGATCCCCGTATTGCCGTTTACCCCGGCTCCTTCGACCCAATCACGCTTGGCCACCAGAATGTCATTGAACGGGCGAGCCACCTGTTCGACCGGCTGATCGTGGCCGTCGGGATCAACGTTGAGAAGGCGCCCCTGTTTTCCGCCGACGAGCGGGTCGAGTTGATTCGCCAGGCGACGGGTCACCTGCCGAATATCGAGATTCGCACGTTTTCCGGCCTGTCCGTGGAGTTCGTCAAACAGTGCGGGGCTCAGGTGATGGTTCGCGGGGTGCGGCCAATCACGGACATTGCGGCCGAGTTGACGATGATGATGGCTAACCGCCGGTTGGCCCCGGAAGTGGAGACGCTGTTTATGATCGCCGATGGCGAACTGGCCCACGTTTCCAGCTCGCTGATCAAACAGATCGCTCCGATCACGGAAGATGAGAAGCTGCTGCGGTTCTTGCCAGCATGTGTTGTCCGCGCCTTGCGAGCGAAGATGGACAGCAAGACGGTCAAAGCAGCGGAGGCCGACTCGCTCGGAAGCCCGTAGGGAACCGGCGATGATCAATTGTTCTCGCCGTCGCTGGCGTTCTTCTCTTTGTTCAAATGGCGGCGGAGGTACCGGGCCCGCTCGATATTGCGGTCGGCCGTGTCGAGTTCGACCCCGCTAAGCTTCTGAAGGTGGGCCGGTTGCGTGTGGATGAACAACTCATTGACCTTGGGAATCGCGAGATCTTCGATCAACCCCAAGTTCACGCCCATTCGCACGCTGGACAACAGGTGCATCGTCTCTTCGGAACTGATCGTCTGGGCGTTACGTAGAATGCCGTAAGCCCGGCTGACGCGGTCGTGGAGATTTTCGTGGCTTTCACGAACGAGGAAATCCCGGGCCTGACGTTCGTAGTCGATGATCACCGGGACGATGTCACCCACTTGCTTGATCAGTTCTTCCTCGCTCCGACCAAGGGTAATTTGATTACTGATCTGGTAGAAGTCTCCCATGGCCTGGGAACCTTCGCCGTACAGGCCGCGCACGGCCAAGCTGATCTTCTGGAGGCTGCGGAAGACTTTCTCGATCTGCCGGGTAATGACCAGCGCGGGCAAATGAAGCATGACACTGACCCGCATCCCAGTCCCCACGTTGGTGGGACACGCCGTGAGGTAGCCGAGCCGATCGTGATAGGCGTAAACGACCCGTCCTTCCAAGATATCGTCGATGCGATTGATCCGCTCCCAGGCGTTTTGCAGATCCAGCCCGCTTTGCATAACCTGAATGCGGAGGTGATCTTCTTCGTTGACCATGACACTGAACTTTTCGCACTGGTCGATGGCAACGGCTCGCGCGCCCTGAGCTTCGGCATGCTCGCGGCTGATCAATTGGCGTTCGACGAGGAATTGTCGATCGATGCCATTGAGCCCCTCAACATCGATGTAGAGGAGATCCTCACCGACGGCTCGCACGCTTTCTCTGAGGACGTTTTCAATTTGACTGCGATCTTGGGGGGTCGCCCGGCTAATAAAGGGAAAATCGGCCAAATTGCGGGCCAAGCGAATGCGGCTGCTGATGACAATGTCCGACTCGGGGCCGATGCCCCGGAGCCACTCGCCAATGCTCCGCGTCAGATCGTCCAATTCCACAGTCACTTCTCCTCCGCACTCTCAATACGACGGATCTGATCGCGCAGTTTGGAGGCCCGTTCATAGTCTTCGTCAGCAACAGCCTCTTTCATCTCGCGGCGAAGGCGAATCAGTTGAGTCCGTCGCTCACTCCCTTTTGGGGACCGCTTGGGCGTCTTGCCCGTGTGCTCATTCTCACCGTGAATATTCAGGATCAGCGGTTCCAGTTGGCTCTCAAAGCAGACATAGTCGTGAGGACAACCCAACCGCCCTTGGTTGCGAAATTCGTAGAAAGTAATACCGCAGACGGGACAGCACTGCTGGTCGAGCTGGGCCAATTCTTCGGCGGTCTGACCGACCGGCATGTGTTTGGCGATCTGTTGGGCCAAGGCGGCCATGGCCGCATTGGTGGTGGGCTCCTCGCTAGACTGGGACAGGTATTCCCGGGCATGATCTTCACAGAGGTGAAGTTCCTGGGGTTTCCCGCCGGTCAGTTCGGTAATATGAAATGTTGCCGGTTTTTCACACTTTTGGCATCTCATCCTTGCTCTCCAGACCACCCTTCCTTCTGGATTCTAACACTGGCCCCCTGCCTGTCAACCCGAGCCGTCCCCCACCCGAAAGCTACCTGTTTTGCGTCAAAACCACTGGCGTGCAAACGGTTCCGAGCTTGCTTGTCGGCAGGCCGAACGAGTGTTAAGCTGGGGCATAGGTCACTGATGAGCAGATCAGCCCCCCCACATTGCCGCCTCATGTCAGTGAGGTGAACTTTCCCTGCGAGTGCCCCCTCTTTTCGGATATGACGAAAAAGCAGACAACTTAATATCCTGATTTCACCCGCTTCTGCCAATTGGCCGAACAGGCAGATCTTGTCCCCGTCTATCGCCGTCTGGCGAGTGATTCACTCACCCCAGTCACGGCGTTCCATAAGTTGGACGCAGGCCGGTGTGCCTGTCTGGCTGAAAGTGTCGTCGGAGGCGAGAAGGTCGGTCGGTACAGCTTCCTGGCCCCACACCCCTTTTTCGAGATTGAAGCCTACGGCAACCGTGTGACGGTTAGCTCCCCCTCAGGTGTTTCCGCCTCAGGGGCACCGATTCTGGAGACGCGGCAGTTTGACTGCGCCAACCCCTTGGACGAGTTGCGTCATCGAATTGGGGCGGTGCGCACGGCGAGACTCCCCGAACTCCCCCCGTTTTGCAGCGGCGCGGTTGGCTATGCGGGTTACGACATCGTTCGCTACGTGGAACACTTGCCCAACGCCCCGGCCGACGACCGCCATGTGCCCGACATGGCGTTCGCCTTCTATGACCAGATGGTGGTGTTCGACCACGTGACCAAGACAATCGTCGTCGTGGCCATGGCCCGTCTCGACCGCAGCGGCAGTGATCGTCAACGCGCCTATCAGGCCGCTTGTCAACGGGTGGACGACCTGGTCAACCAATTGGCCACCACTCCTTGCGATCTTCAACCGGTCGACATCAACACCGAAGGCGAACCGACGCTCCCGTACAAGTCGAACTTCACGCAGGAGCAGTTCGAAGAAGCCGTCGCGAAGTGCGTGGAGTATATCCGCGCCGGCGATATCTTTCAGGTCGTCATCAGCCAGCGGCTCGAAGTGCCGATTCAAGCCCATCCCTTCCAGATTTACCGCACCCTGCGGGTCGTCAACCCTAGCCCGTTTATGTTCTACGTGCGTATGCCGAGCGTGACGCTTGTCGGCAGTTCGCCGGAGATCATGGTTCGCGTCAAAGACGGCCTAGTCACGACCCGGCCCTTGGCCGGCACGCGCCGCCGCGGCGCCAGCGAAGAAGAAGACAACCGGCTGGCCGAAGAACTACTCGCCGATCCGAAAGAACGGGCGGAACACGTGATGCTCGTCGACCTGGGCCGCAACGACGTAGGGCGGGTGGCACAGTACCGCACGGTCCAACTGAGCGACGTGATGACGATCGAACGCTACAGCCACGTGATGCACATCACGTCGAACGTGACCGGCCAGTTGGCCCCCGGGATGACCGCCTTCGACGCATTGCAGGCTTGCCTGCCGGCCGGCACCGTCTCGGGCGCCCCGAAGGTCCGCGCGATGCAAATCATCGACGAAGTCGAGCCCTGCCGCCGCGGTCCCTATGCCGGCGCTGTCGGCTATTTCGATTTCAACGGCAATATGGATACGTGTATCGCCCTGCGAACCCTCGTGATCCAGGGCAATAGGGCCTATGTGCAGGCCGGGGCGGGGATCGTCGCCGACAGCGTCCCGGAAAACGAGTGGAACGAGACGCTCAACAAAGCCCGCGGGCTGCTCAAGGCGATTGAATTGGCCGAAGCGCAAGTGAACTCCAGGATGTCCTGAAAGCAATTCCCATGCAAATCGACTCGATCGAAGTCTTCCACGTCGCATTACCGTTGAGCAAGCCCCAGACGAGCGTCGCCGGTCCGGCGGACAAGCTGGAGACCGTGCTGGTGCGGATGACGAGCGGCTCGACGGCTGGCTGGGGTGAGGCCAGCCCGGGAAACGCCCCCCTGACAAATCCGGAATGGGCAGCCGGTGCGTTCGGGTGCGTGCGTGACTGGCTCGCCCCGCGGCTTGTGGGCAGGATGATCGATACGGGTAAGGACCTCCAGAATGCCCTGGCCGGTTTCCGCGGCAACCAATTCGCCAAAGCGGCCCTGGACACGGCCTGGTGGGATCTCAAGGCCCGTCGCGACGGCCTGCCGCTTCATAAGGTTCTCGGCGGTGACAAGGAACAGGTCGAGGTTGGCACGACATTTGACCAAATGGAGTCGCCCGACGAGTTCGTGGCCGCGATCCGCCGAGCGTTCGACGCCGGATTCGGCCGCGTCGAGTTGAAGATGCGGCCGGGTTGGGAAATCAACATGCTCAACTTCGTGCGCCACGAGTTCCCGATCGAACGGATTCACGTCGATATCGAAGGGGCTCTGCACCTGGACAATATGGAGTTGATCTGCCGGCTCGACGATTTCAGTCTGGTGATGGTCGAACAGCCGCTGCCGGCCGACGATCTGGTCGGCCACGCCATGATCCAGGAGTCGCTGCGCACCCCAATCTGCTTAGACGAAGCGATCACCAGCCCGGAACTGGCCGATATCGCTCTAGAACTGCACAGTGCGCAGTACATTAACCTCAAGCCGGGCAGGGTAGGGGGGCTCACCCCAGCGTTGGCGATCCACGACGCCTGCCACGAGCAGTGCGTCCCCTGCTGGGTCGGTGCGGTGCCACAAAGCGCCCTCGGGCAGCGGATCGGTTTGGCCCTGGCCGCCAAGCCCAATTGTTCCTATCCGACTGACTATCCCTTCGCTCCCCTGCTGGCCGAAGACTTGGCCCCCATGCCAGAACTCGTCCGCGATGAAAAGGACGCGACCTTGCAGGCCAAGCTCTGGACAGAACCGGGCTTAGGGGTAGAGCCCAACATGACGGTTTTGGAGAAATACACGGTCGCTCAAGTAAAGCTCTGACAGGAGTTGACGACCAAGACCGGTAGTGGCTTCTAATGGGTTTGACAGCCAAAACCTGGAGGAAACGCCCCAGAGGGAGTTCCCTCCAGACGTTATCCGCCAACGCCAAGAGAGACTGCATTCCCTATCTCGCCTGATGACCGGTCCCCCCAATCTACAGCCGCTGGAAATCGTTGACGAGGCCCAAGTCTCGCCGGAGCTGGATCGCAAGATCCGCGAGTTGCTCTGCGAGTGCTTCCCGCCCGATGTAGAATTGTTCTCCCAGCAGCGCTGCTGGCACAACTCCACGCCGGCGTTCTCCGTCGTCTGCCGGGACGAGGAGCGGATTGTCGGCCATGTGGCGATTGTCGACCGCCAGATTACCTGCGGCGGCCAACCACTCCGCGTGGCGGGCGTGGAAAGCCTGGCCGTGGCGCCGGCTTGGCGTCGCACGAATCTGTCTAAGGAATTGATGAGCGTGGCAATGGACGAAGCGACGCGACGCGGTCTCTCGCATGGCTTGTTGTTCTGCGTCTCCGGTCTGGAACGGTATTATCGCGGTCTCGGCTGGCAGAAGTTGGAGCAAGAGGTGACGATGCGGGATGAGCAGGGCAGGGGGGCACCGCTTCCGGCCAAAAACATCGTCATGCACCTCTCGTTGGCCGGCTCGGTCTTTCCCCCCGGCCCAATCGACCTCCAAGGCCCCGATTGGTAAGCCTCTTCCAGGCCCAATCACCTGGGGGCTCTTTTCTCCGAAGCCGTTTCCGCCTACACTCTAGAGACGGAGGATCGGACACGATGGGGGCGATGATCAGCACGGCAAGCGGGCACGCCCGGCGCTGGCGGACAGCCGTAACGGCAATGTCGCAACCAGGAGAGGCGTCTTTGGAGCTTATCTCACGGCGTGTGTTTTTGCTTCTGCTATGCCTCGTCTTGTTGGCCACCTTGCCTGGCTGCGGCGGCTGCCGCCGGTCGACGGCCAAGACGCCGGAGGAATTGGAAAAGGAACTGGCCGAGCGTCAGAAGAAGTTGGCCGAACAGCGCAAGCCCGACCTGCAATTGGAGAAGTTCCGCTTCCACCCTTGTGAACCCCAAGCCGACCGAACCTGGTGCAAACCGGGCCATTGGACCAGCGGTTCACTGGCCGCCAAAGCCAACAACTACGATCTGCTCGGCGACTTGGAGACTGCAGTGACCGATCGCTATGGCAATCCGGTCGGGCTCGTCGGCATGCCGTTCTCGTTGCAAAGCTTGCGCACCATCACCCTGGCCAAGGGACAGCAAAAGACGTTCGAGCCCGTGTTCTTCGTTCCCGCCAACGGCCAGCAGTCGTTGCTCTCCTATCGGATCACCATTCGCAAGGGCGGCCGCGGGGGCAAAGAGGGCAGCCAACTGGTCTCGATGATGCCCGGCTACCAGTATCACTTCGTGGTGCTCGCGCGGACCCCGGGCAGCTATGCGTTTCTCAAGAGTCTCGACTCGGTGCGGATGCCCAGCAGTCTGCTCCTGACGAGCGAGGATCACAGCCACTACCAAGTCGTGCTGCTGGAAGGGACGCGTCAGAGTCCGTTGCCCTCACACGGCCTGTTCTGGACAAGTATCGCCTACGTCCTCTGGGATGACGCCGATCCGGAACAACTCACCCTCGATCAAAAGCTGGCCCTTCTCGACTGGCTGCACTGGGGAGGGCAACTGCTGGTCAGCGGTCCGGACAGCCTCGACAGCTTGAAGCACAGTTTCCTGGCGCGCTATTTGCCAGCCACGGTTGAGGGCAAGCGTGAGTTCGCACAACACGACCTCGCCGAACTCAACACCCACTGGACGTTGCCCGTCGGTCGCGTCCCGGGCCAACAGCTCATCGTGGCTAGATCCTGGTCTGGAGTAACTTTGAAGTTGGCATCCGAGGCCCGTGAGCTTCCCCACACAGGCGGACTGCTCGTCGAGCGGCGGGTCGGCCGGGGGCGGGTGGTCGTCTCAGCGTTTCGTTTGGGAGAGAGGGAACTGCGCAACTGGCCCAGCTTCGACGGCTTTTTTAATGCCTGTTTGCTGGGCCGACCTGCCCGACGTTTCTCCGTGGACCATCAGGGCCTCTCGGTGACCTGGGCCGATCAGCCTCAACTCCAGCACGATCCTCGCCAGGTCTGCAATCTGCGTTATTTCACCCGCGACACCGGGCGCAAGCCGCTCTCCCTCCAATCCCAAGAGCCCTGGGATGTGGATTTCACCATGGAATCGCAGGTCCCGAAAACGTTCTTCTCCGATGTCGCGTCCTGGAATGACTTCAACACGGTGGCCAATGAAGCACGCGAGAGTCTGCTGACCGCCGCACGAATCGAAGTCCCGCATCGGAGTTTTGTCCTCTGGGTCGTCGGCGTCTACCTGTTGGTCCTCGTGCCGATCAACTGGCTGGTCTTCCGGATCGCCGGCCGCGTGGAATGGGCCTGGGCCGCGGCCCCACTGATTGCCATCCTGTGCACAGTGGTCGTAATCCGCATGGCGCGATTGGACCTCGGGTTCGCCCGCTCAATGGCGGAAATTGCCATCGTCGAACTCCAGGGCAACTATCCGCGCGCCCACGTGACGCGATACAATGCCCTCTACACCTCGCTGACCACTCAATACGAATTCCGCTCCAAGGACCTCGGTACGCAAGTGCAGCCGTTTCCCAAGGTTGACTCCCCCGAAAAGCTGCGTCTGCTGCCGGGCCAAGGCTTGACGCGTCTGAAGTACGTGTACGGTAGCGAGGTCAGCCTAGCGGGCTTCACGATCCCCTCGAATACGACAGACCTGATCCATTGTGAACAGATGATCGATCTGGACGGCTCCATCGCAGTGAAGCGAACCTCCCAAGGCCAACCGTGGGTGGCAAACCACACGCCGCTGACCGTCTATGGAGCCGGCGTGGTGCGCAAGACGGAGCAGGGCCAGGTGGAGGTCGCTTGGTTGGGAACCCTCAAGGCGGGGCAGTCCGCCGCCGTCGAGTTCACCGCCAAGCCCGAGTCACCGTCCAAAGAGCTCCTCTGGCAAGACCAGCGGCGTCTGATGCTCAGCAAAGGGGACGGCGTCCTGCCCAAAGAAGTGAATCTCGAACGCTTGCTCACTCTGGCGGAAGAGGCCTCCGCACTCACGCCAGGCCAAATGCGACTGGTCGGCTGGTCGACCGAAGCCATCCCGGGCCTGGAGATTCTGCCCACCGCCCGACAAGCGAAGCATGCAGTCCTCGTCGTCGCCAACCTGGAACACGGTCCTTGGCAGGACCCGCGTCCTGACGCAAATACCCGAGCCGACATCTGCGGAGAACCTGCGTCCGGCATGTCACGATTCTCCTCGTCCTTCCCCCAATAAGCCCTAGTCACTCGTCATGATCGAACTGATTGAGTTCACCAAGCAATACGGCGATCTGGTGGCCGTGGACCACTTGAACCTGAAGATCGAGCCGGGCGAGATGTTCGGCTTCATCGGTCCCAACGGTGCCGGCAAGAGCACGTCCATCCGCTTCCTGGCCACCTTGCTCAAGGCCACCTCGGGCGAAGGGATCGTCAACGGCCATAGCGTCACCCGCGAGCCGCTCTCCGTGCGTCGCAGCATCGGCTATATGCCCGACAGCTTCGGCGTTTACGACGGGATGCGGGTCTGGGAGTTTTTGGACTTCTTCGCCGTGGCCTACCAGATTCCGCGTTCTCGCCGCAAACAGATCATTGGCGACGTGCTGGAGCTGCTCGACCTGACCGGCAAACGCAATGACTTCGTCAACGGGCTTTCCCGCGGTATGAAGCAGCGGCTTTGCCTGGCCAAGACCCTGGTGCACGATCCGCCCGTGTTGATTCTTGACGAACCGGCCAGCGGTCTCGACCCCCGAGCGCGCGTCGAGGTAAAGGCCTTGCTCAAAGAACTCCGCCGCATGGGCAAGACGATCCTGATCTCCAGCCACATCCTCACCGAACTGGCCGACTGCTGCACCTCGATCGGCATCATCGAACGCGGCAAGCTCCTGATGCACGGCTCAATCGAGGAGGTCTACCGCCGCATCCATCGAAACCGCATCCTCGTGATCAAGTTCCTCGACAAGATGGACGTCGGCTTGGCAATCCTCCGCAGCCTGCCGGAATTGCGGAATCTCGACGTCGAAGGCAATCGGGTCACCGTCGAACTAGCCGCCGAAGACGATCAGGTCGCCGCCCTGGTGACCCGCCTGACCACCGAAGGCGTCCGCCTGCTTTCCTTCGCCGACAAAGAACCAACGCTCGAAGACGTCTTCATGCTCGTCACCAAGGGCGCAGTTGCGTGAGGGCCGAAGACAGAATGCCGGAAGATGAATAGAGGACCGTGAAGAGGCAAGCTCCTCACTGACCACTCTCGACTCTATCATGTACGTCCACGAAAACCCCGTACTACAACGTGAACTGCTGGTGAACCTGCGGATGCACCGGGCGTTCTTCCTGCTGTTTTTTTACGTGGCGTTGCTGGGCGTGGTGGTTTACGTAGCGTGGCCGTCGCACCAGCGGTTGGATCTGACAACCAGCCCGGAGGAAGCCAAACGGTTGATCAACATGTTTTTCTTGGGACAGTACGTGTTGATGTCGTTGATGGCCCCCAGTTTTGCGGCGGGAGCGATCACGGGCGAAAAGGAGCGGAAGACGTACGAGATGCTGCTGGCCAGCCCATTGGTTCCCGGCGCAATCATCTTGGGAAAACTGTTCGCCTCGCTCTCGCATCTGGCCGTGCTGGTCTTCTGCTCACTGCCGATCGTGATGCTTTGCCTGCCCCTGGGCGGCGTCTCGCTCCACGAGGTTTTTGCCACCTACACGGCCATGGCCGCTTCGGTGCTCACGTTCGGAATGATCAGCCTGACGGCCAGTTGCTATTTCAAGCGGACAATCGCCTCGGTGGTCGTCTCCTACTTGCTGATTCTGCCGTTGGCATTGTTTGGCGTAGTCTTCTACCGACTGTTCGAGGTGGCGGCGTCGTTCCGCCTGATAATGCTGGCCGGTTTCTTTCCCGCAG
Organism: uncultured Planctomycetaceae bacterium; assembly: GCA_964558295.1. Taxonomy (GTDB): domain Bacteria; phylum Planctomycetota; class Planctomycetia; order Pirellulales; family Thermoguttaceae; genus JBDKTH01. The sequence continues at coordinate 17,916 of CAZLDQ010000042.1, forward strand.
CCTGCCTAGCAGCTTGCTGGCTGATGATGCGTTCGATCAACCAACGGCTCATCCATCCGCCCGACGTGGGCGCGGAAGCCGAGGAAGTGGTCGACCTGGACGAAGAGCAGCGGGAAGCCGTGGGGATGATTATCCACAGCGACCAGTTCCCCGACAAGCTCTTCGCCCCGCCGAAGCGGACCGATCTGATGCCCGATCACACCAATCCGATCTATGACAAGGAGATGCGCAGCGAACTATTCGGTCACGGCACGTTGATGCTCCGACTGGTGATCCAGTTGAGCATGGGGCTGGCGTTGGTCGTGATGGCAGTCTGCCTCTATATCCAACCGCAACGGGCCCCTTGGTATACCAGTTACGTGCTGGTGTTCAACATGCTCGTCGGGCCGGTTTTTTCCGCGGGTAGCGTGACGAACGAACGGGAACGGCAGACGCTGGAACTCCTGTTGACTACGGCCCTTTCCCCCTGGCAGATCCTCACGGGTAAGCTGCTTTCAAGCCTGCGGATTTCGGTCGTGCTCACCAGCTTCCTCGTCTGGCCGCTTCTGTTGGCTTGGCTGTTGCCGCCCTGGTTCTACTGGACCGACACCGTGACAATGCTCGGCTATCTGGCGATCATCCTGGTCACTGCGTTGACCACGACGACCGTGGCCATGTTCTGCTCGGTGGTCTTCCGCAAGACCTCAGTGAGCATGATGACGAGCTACCTGGTGCTCTGTCTGTTGTTTGCCCTGCCGGTGGCGGTCAAGCTGTTTGCGGAGTTGTTCTTCCCGAAGGCACCGTGGCTGGCCAAGCTGCACGCCTCGCTTTTCGTCAGCCCCTTTGCCGCGGCGTTCAGCCTGCCGCTGCACGCCGACGCGAGCAGGGAGACACTTGCCCAGGCCGCGGCGGCGGCCAGTTGGTCGAGCACCACCGCACCGGCCTTCTTGGCCTGCTACTTGCTGGTCGACCTGATCTTGCTCGGCTTGATCATGCGTCTGTTCAGCGTGCGCTGGCGCGTGGCATAGGGAGAATTGCCACAGATCGGCCGATCAACAGACCCGCCCCCGCCCCCTCCCACGCGCGCGCGGCTCTGAAGCCAGCCGCCGCCACCGGGGACAGGCACCCCGTCGGCCTG
>CAZLDQ010000042.1:19042-32850 GCA_964558295.1 uncultured Planctomycetaceae bacterium
ACGTTCTGATGACCTGGCTTGAGCACCAGCCCCCTCCCACGCGAGCGAGGATCTCAAGACAGCCGCCTCCTCAGGGGACAGTCACCCCGTCGGCATGCGGCAAACGGGCGACGAGTTCCGGCCATTGGCCGTTGTGGAAGCTCGTGCGGTTGCCGCCCGCCTTGATCGCTTCTTCCAACGCATCGTAGGCCCGCGCCAGCAGGCGTTCGGTGTCGTCGTCGCCGGTGGCCTCGGCTCCGGCCAGGCTGACAGTGAATTGAAAGCGTTCGTTACCTACGGGGAACTTGCAGCGAGCGATTGCTTGCCGCAGACGTTCGGCCACATTGACTGCGTTGGACACCTGGGCCCCAGGCAACAAGGCGGCAAAGGTAGCATCCTGGAAATGGGCCACCAGATCCATTTCACGAAACGACGCCGTGAGGAATTGGGTGGTCACGCGGATCGCCAGTTCGCCGGCTTGGGCCCCATATCGGCTGACGATCCGGTCATACCCGTCAACGTGCAGAAGGAGCACCGACATCGCTTGGCCGCTGCGCCGCAGTTCCGCCAAACGGCGGCCGAGCATCATGCAGAAGGACGTGCGGTTGCACAAACCGTTCTGCGGATCGTCGACATGGTCGTGGATCCCCGGCAACAGGTCTTCGGCTGGCATCGGAGAAACCGGCCTGGGACCGCGTTCCTTGCAGGCACGGGGACGTTCCGGCCGAACGGACTTGGCTTCCTCGGATTTGGCCGCCTTCTCGACAGGCTCGATCGCCGGACGAGTCGTCTGGCCGTCGTGCCAGCACGTGCGATTGCGTCCCCCCTCCTTGGAAGCGTAGAGTGCCGCATCCGATCGCTGAATCAAAGCCGTGATCTCTTCGCCCTCGCCAAGTTGGGCTACCCCAACGCTGATGGTCACATGCAGATCCGTTCCCTCAAAATGGAAACACCGGGTCTCGACCGCCTTGCGGATCCGTTCCGCCAGTTGCACGGCCTCGTTCACCGAGGTTTCCGGGAGAATCATCGCGAACTCTTCGCCGCCAAAACGGGCGGGCAGATCCAGCTTTCGGGCTTCCTGGCGAAGCGTTTGAGCCAAACCACAAAGCACCCGATCACCCGCCTGATGCCCGTAGGAGTCGTTGAACCGTTTGAAGTGGTCCACGTCGATCATCACCAATGAGAGGCTCTTGCCGTAACGTTGGAACTCATTGTATCGACGAGCCATTTCTTGATCGAAAGCACGGCGATTGGCCAGACCGGTCAGGGCGTCGGTCCGTGCTTCGGCCGCGCTGAACTCGATCTGCCGGGCCTGTTCACGCATCTGTTCCTGGGCACTGAGCAACTGGCGTTGCATCTGTTCGTTGTTCTGGATCAACCGAGCCACGGCCGTGACCACGACATCTGAAGCCTGGGTCTTGGCCGAAGCCAATTCTTCGTTGATCTCTTCAACTCGGTTGGTATGCTCCCCGACGTCGGCGGCCACGCTCGCTGCCAGTTCATACAACTTCGCCAGCACTTCGCGGTTGCGCCGGCTTTCGTTGTCATTTCGGCGTGATTCCCGGCGAATCGTACTCCCACGTAACCACCACCCTGCCAGGATGCCCGCCATGGCAACGATCAAACCGAACGAAATGTCAACAACCATTATTGACATGGACTAATCCTTCCCTCTCGGTAATCGCTTATCCTCTCGGCCAAGAAACACGGCTAGCATCGCAACCTACGCTAGCAGATTCCCGTAGTAAATTTAGGTCGTATTCCATCAGGAATCGCGTCTGAAAAGGGATAGATTTCTCGTAATTCAAGTAAACAACCATCCACTTGAGGGAGATTCTGTCCGTTTATTCCGACCCTCTCCCCCGTGAACATGAACAGACTCCTCGTTGATGCTCTATCCCCCAACAAAAAACGAGAGCTTTCCCGTCTCCAGAGGAGTATATCGAGTTCAAGACGGTCGACTCCACGACCGCGTGAGAGCCAAAGTCGTTGCCGAATGCGTTCCCACCTGCTTGCAGCATTCCATCATCCCTCTTAGAATCAGCCAAGCGCAATGATTGGGACTCTGGTGGACCGGCGCGTGGGCGCCTCCTGAGTCCAAGACCTAAGCCCCCTCGAATAGCCACACCCCTTTGGAAAACTCGGGGGACTGAAGCAATACGGCTGACACGCGGTATGAGCATGGAACTGGCCGAACTCGAAGCCGTCCCGGCCACTTGGGACCGACGCCATCTCTTGGGACTGGAAGAGCTGACTGCAGAGGAGATTACGCTCATTCTGGATAAGGCAGACGCCTTCAAACAAATTATCACATCCGGGCAGAGAAAGGTCTCGCTGCTGGCGGGCAAGACCTGCGTCAACTTGTTCTTCGAAAATTCCACCCGCACCCGCACCAGCTTTGGGTTGGCAGCCCGCCGTCTGGGGGCTGACGCCATCGATTTCTCGGCCGCAACGAGCAGTCTGTCCAAAGCGGAGACCGTCATTGACACGGCCAAAAACATCGAGGCGATGGGGGTCGATGTCGTCGTGGTCCGCCACCGTACCCCCGGAACCCCCCATCTGTTGGCCCAAAACCTCAACTGTTCGGTGATCAATGCCGGGGATGGCCCCCACGAGCACCCCACCCAGGGGCTACTAGCCATCCTGACCATCCGTCAGCGCCGCGGCCGGCTCGAAGGGCTGACCGTGGCCATGGTCGGCGATATCACCTATAGTCGGACCGCCCGTTCCAACATCTGGGGACTGAAGAAGTTGGGTGCCCATGTGATCGTCTGCGGTCCGTCCACGTTGGTCTCTCCGCGGTGGAAGGAATTGGGCGTCGAGACTTCGTACAATCTCGACGAGATTCTTCCGCGGGTGGACGTGCTCAACCTCCTGCGGATCCAGTTCGAGCGTCAGACAACGCGGCCGTTCCCGTCGGTGCGCGAGTATGCCCTGCTCTATGCGATGGATGGCAAGCGTCTGGCTCGAACGAAAGACGATATCCTGATTTTGGCCCCCGGCCCAATCAACCGTGGGGTCGAGGTAACGCCCGACGTGGCCGATGGCCCCCACTCTTCGATCCTTGAACAGGTCACCAATGGGGTCGCCGTCCGCATGGCCGTCCTCTGGCTCCTAGCCGGCGCCAAGAACAAAGCCTAGCCCATTAGGGGCGACCAAAAAATGACTTTCGCGTTTGACCTACAAATAGAGGGACTGCCTTATGAAAGACCGAACCGCTGTCACGAATGTGGCCGCAGTCCCTCCATTTCTCTTGGACGGCAACTTCGACTCGACAAGGCGAGGCCTCCGGTTGACAAGGGAAAAGAGAACCCGCTCATCGTCAAGCCCCTCCACCCGGAAAGAGGTTCCCGCGGATTCTCTTTTCCCGCAGGTCAAACGCGAAAGTCATTTTTCGGTCGCCCATTTGTTGCCCAACATCCCGTTTCCCACCCCCAGCCACTATCCACCTTTCGAATTCTCTCATGAAGCTCCTCATCCAAAACGGCCGTGTCATCGACCCAAGTCAATCGATGGACCGCGTGACCAGCCTGTTAATTGACGACGGTCGCATTGCCGCCTATGACGCAGCCCCTCAAGGGGACGAACAGTTGATCGACGCCGCGGGAAAGATCGTCGCGCCGGGGCTTGTTGACATGCACGTCCACTTGCGCGAGCCGGGGCGGGAAGAGGACGAAACGATCGAGACGGGCACGGCTGCGGCCCTGGCCGGCGGCTTCACCTCAATCGCCTGCTGCCCGAACACGGAACCGGCGATCGACAGCCAGGCCATGGTCGAATTCGTACACCATCAGGCCGCCCGGGCCGACAACTGCAATGTGTTTGTAATCGCCTGCGCCAGCAAGAACCGCGAAGGCAAGGAGTTGGCCGAGATTGGCCAGTTGGTCAAGGCCGGAGCGGTGGCCTTCAGTGACGACGGCGCCCCGATTTACGACCCGGAATTGATGCGGCGTGCGTTTGAATACTGCTTGATGTTCGACAAACCCGTGCTGAACCATCCCGAGGTCCGCGAACTGACCCACAATGCCGTAATGCACGAAGGACTCGTCTCGATGGTCCTCGGCCTGACGGGGTTTCCGACGGCCGCCGAAGACGTAATGACCAGCCGCGATATCGCCCTGGCTGAGGCGACCGGCGGCCGGCTGCACATCATGCACGTTTCCACAGCCGGAAGCGTCGATGTCATCCGCCGCGCTAAGCTGCGCAATGTGCGTGTGACGGCGGAAGTCACCCCGCACCACTTCTCGCTGACCGACGAATGCCTCCGTTCGTTCGACTCGAATTGCAAGATGAACCCGCCGCTGCGTGGCCAAGCCCACGTCGAGGCGTGCATCGCCGGCTTGGTCGACGGCACCATCGACGTGATCGCCACGGATCATGCCCCGCATGCCTTGGAAAAAAAGATGCAGGAGCTGGATCGCGCTCCCTTTGGAATCGTCGGCCTGGAAACCGCCCTGGGGCTCGTCGTCACCAAACTGATTGAACCGGGTCACCTCGATTGGCCGACCGCCCTGGCCAAACTCACGATCAATCCGGCGCGAGTACTGGGCATCCCCAAGGGAACCCTGGCGCTTGGGGCCGACGCCGATGTGACAATCATCGATCCGGAAATTCGCTGGACGGTTCAGCCTGAGCAATTCCGCTCGAAGAGCACCAACACCCCCTTCCGCGGATGGGAGCTCAAGGGCCGGGCCACTACGGTCATCGTTGGCGGACGGGTAAAATTCTCTCGGTGACGAATCGCGGGTTGTCAGACAACGAGTTGTGAATGGTGCGCGTCAGGAAAGCCTTCGCAGTCCGTGTCTTCCCCGATTCGCTTGCACTGAAACCAGGCCGGTGCATGTGACCTTTCATCCGCTTGACTCATGTCCTTACTGATCGATGGCTACAACTTGCTCAACGCCGTAGGCATCATCGGCTACGGCTCGGGGACAAGCAGCCTCGAACGATCGCGCATGGCCCTGCTGAACTTCCTGGCCGAGTCGCTCGAGCCGGCAGAGCTTGCCGCGACAACCATCGTCTTTGATGCCCACTTGCCTCCCCGAGGCCTTCCACAGGCCTTGGAGTATCGGGGATTAAAGATCCGTTTTGCCGTGCAGTATGAGGATGCCGATAGCTTGCTGGAAGAATTGATCCAGGCCGACAACGCCCCGCGACGGTTGACCGTCGTTTCCAGCGACCACCGAATCCAGCGTGCCGCCCGACGCCGGCGAGCCCGGGCCGTGGACAGCGACGTCTGGTATGGTGAACTCCTCCATCACCGCCATTCCCAGCTCTCAGCCGCAACCGGAATGGCAACGCGAGTCAAACCAAACGTCCCCCTGCTGGAGGAAGAGGTGGAACGTTGGCTTCGCCAATTCGGCGGCGATTCGGCCATGGAGCAGTTGATTGCCGAACAAGAAGCCGAGTTGGCTTGCCCGTCCCCAGAGGTAAGCGACGACCACTCCGCCATGGAAAAGCCGGTAGGCGACCAAGCTGTCCAGATCGACAACCCCTTCCCGCCTGGTTATGCGGAAGACCTCCTGGCAGAGGACGACCTGGACAATCCCTTCCCGCCCGGTTATGGGGAGGACGTCGAAGAATGATGAAGGTTGAAGACCCAAAGGACGAAGGAACGGCGAAACACGAATGAGCAAGGGCCTCTTCGCACCTCTAAATTCCCCCAACTTCGTCCTTAGTCCTTACTCTTTCGTCGTTTGCTCGTCGGCCCAGGCGTCGCTCTTGCCGGAAAGGTAGGCGTGAATGTCACGGGCGGCGAGACGACCGGCGCCCATCGCTTCGATCACGGTGGCCGATCCGGTGACAATGTCACCGCCAGCCCACACGCCTCTCTTGTTGGTCCGGCCGTTCGCATCGGCGACAATATAGCCCCAGCGGTTCAGCCCCAAACCGGGCGTCCCCTTGGTCAGAAGCGGATTGGCCCCGGAGCCAATCGCCACGATCACCAGATCGGTGTCGAGGTAGAAGTCTGATCCTTGGACCGTCACCGGCCGGCGGCGTCCCGACTGGTCGGGCTCACCAAGCTCCATGCGCACGCACTTCATCCGTTGGACCATTCCTTTTTCGTCCCCTTCAAAGGCGACGGGATTGGTCAACAGGCGGAAGACGACGCCTTCTTGCTCGGCATGGTGGATTTCTTCCGCCCGGGCCGGCATCTCTTCCCGTGACCGGCGATAGACGATCTGCACCGTCTCAGCGCCTAATCGCAACGCGGTTCGGGCGGCGTCCATGGCTACGTTGCCGCCCCCGATCACCGAGACCTGGCGTCCCCGGACAATCGGCGTGTCGTACTCGGGGAACCGGTACGCCTTCATCAGGTTGCTGCGTGTCAAATACTCGCTGGCTGAGTAAACCCCACCCAGGTCTTCCCCGGGGAGGTTCATGAAGACCGGCAATCCAGCACCGACACCGATGAACACCGCGTCGAACCCTTCGCGACCGAGCAGTTCCTCAATCGTGACCGACGCACCGACCACGGAGTTCAGTTCCAGATTGACGCCCAGCCGCTCCAGATAGTGAACTTCCTGCTCGACGATCCGTTTGGGCAGGCGGAACTCGGGGATGCCGTACATCAAGACCCCGCCGGGCTTGTGGAAGGCCTCGAAGATCGTCACGTCATGCCCCAAGAGCACCAGATCCCCGGCGACCGTTAAGCCCGACGGCCCGGAGCCGATAACCGCCACGCGCCGGCCGGTAGCCGGCTCTTTGGAAGGCAGCTCGACGAGATTGTTTTCACGTTCGTAGTCGGCCACAAAGCGTTCGAGGCGTCCGATGGCCACCGACTCGAATCTCTTGTTAAGCACGCACTTGGATTCGCACTGGCTCTCCTGAGGACAAACCCGGCCGCAGACGGCCGGCAGCGCGTTGGTCCGCTTGATCACCCGAGCCGCGCCGGCGAAATCCCCTTCCTTGACCCGTTCAAGGAAGGAGCGAATGTCGACATTCACCGGGCAGCCTTCCATGCAGGCCGGCTTCTTGCAGCCCAAGCAGCGAGACGCCTCTTGGATCGCTTGCTCGGGGGAATACCCCAGGGGCACCTCGTCGAAGTTGTGGATCCGCACATGCGGATCCTGCTCCGGCATCGGGGTACGTGTCGTCTGAACGGTTTTCTTCGGCGCCGCGTCACTCATGACTTGCCTGCTTTCTCGTACTCTTCCACATAGCGGTCCAGCGAACACTTTTCCTCCGCATGGTAGATCCGCTGGCGCGAGAGGACGGTATCCCAATCGACGAGGTGACCATCGAACTCCGGCCCGTCAACACAGGTGAACAGGGTCTTGCCTCCCACATTAACCCGACAACCACCGCACATCCCGGTCCCATCCACCATAATTGTGTTGAGACTAACGATCGTCTTAACACCGAACGGCCGAGTGGTTTCCGCACAGAACTTCATCATGATCGCCGGACCAATCGCATAGACGCAGCCGACCGGCCGGTTGCTGTCCTGGAGAAGTTCCTTGAGCGGTTCAGTAACCAAAGCCTTGCGGCCGGCAGACCCGTCATCCGTGGTAATAATGTGCGCATCGCTGACGGCCGCCATCTTCTCTTCCCAAAAGAGGAGTTCCTTGGTTCGGGCGCCCTGGATCGTGATCACCCGGTTACCCGCCTCGCGCATACTCCGAGCGATGGGATAAATCGGCGCCGTTCCCACACCGCCGGCCACCATGACCACGGTGCCAAACGCGGCGATTTCCGAGGGGTGCCCCAAGGGCCCGATTAGAGCGTAGAGGTTGTCGCCCTGGGCCAATCGGGCGAGCTTGCGCGAGGAAGTGCCGACTTCCATCAATACCAACGTCACGGTGCCGGCGGCCCGATCGTAATCGGCGATCGTCAAGGGGATCCGTTCCCCCTTCTCGTCGGCCATGACGATCACGAAATGCCCCGCCTGGGCCTTGGCGGCTACCCCTGGCGCCTCAACGACGAACTGATGGATCTTTGGAACAAGCTGAAACTTCTCAACAATCCGGTTCATCGTCACTCTCGCACAGTTCGAGCAATACAGAAACCCTTAACCATACGACTTGTCGGCCATGCTTTCAAGAGAGGCCCGGCCCGAGTTTCGTGAATCATGGCCCAAAACATAAGCGCCGCTGATGCACGCCTGAAAATCCGCTTGCAAGCAGTGCCGGCTGCCGCCTTCTTGTCGGGCGACAACCATGAGCCATCGATCAAACCACAGTGAACGCCCAAGCGACGGCGTGAGCCGCCCGACATCTTACCCCTCGTATATCAGCATGATAGCACGCAGGTTACTGATTCACTTTCAGCTAAACGAGCCGTTTTCTTGAGAGAATCCTTGGCGACGACCTGATCGCTTACCCACCACTTGCATAAGCCCATCTAATGCTAAGTATTAGCAAAATCGCCGGTTTGTAATACCGCATTTGCGGATAAAATCACTGAACAGACAGGCAAACGATTTCTTCACGCCTGCGCTCAGGTCCGTGCCAAGGAGACCATTCCGTGAATCTTCAACGCCCTAATGCCAATGACGCCACGCTCTCGACGAACCGATCTCGCAGCATCGTCCCGCAGTCGGGGCTTTGCTCCCGTTGTGTCGATGGTTGCAAAGGGAACTGCGAAGTCTTCCAGGCCACGTTCCGTGGCCGCGAGTTGATTTATCCTGGGCCGTTCGGTGAGGTGACCGCGGGCGGGGACAAGGATTATCCGGTCGACTATTCGCATCTGAACATCCAGGGATATGCTTTGGGTGGAGACGGCCTCCCCGAGGGAGTCAGTGCCAATCCCGATACTTGCACGTTCCCGGCCGTCGACGTCAGTACGGAATATGGCTGGGATCGCAAAGTGAAGATGGCGGCTCCGGTGTTCACCGGTGCGCTGGGCTCCACGGAAATCGCCCGTCGCAACTGGGAACATTTTGCCGTCGGCGCGGCCCTTAGCGGCGTGACGCTTGTCTGCGGCGAGAATGTTTGCGGGATCGATCCGCAGTTGAAGCTCAACGACAAGGGCAAGATTCTCTCGGCGCCGGACATGGATCGGCGTATCGAGACTTATCGTCGGTACCACCGCGGCCTAGGTGAAATCCTCGTGCAGATGAACGTCGAGGACACCCGGCTGGGCGTGGCCGAATATGTAATCAACAAGCACGGTCTGGAAACCATTGAATTGAAGTGGGGCCAGGGCGCCAAGTGCATCGGCGGCGAGATCAAGGTCGATTCGCTGGATCGGGCACTGGAACTCAAGAAACGGGGTTACATCGTCACCCCCGATCCGACTGATCCGATCATCCAAGCCGCCTTCCACAACGGCGCGATCAAGCAGTTCGAGCGGCACAGTCGGCTAGGCTTCATCGCCGAAGATGCTTTCTTGGATGAGTGCGAACGGCTCCGCAAGCTGGGCTTCAAGCGAATTACCCTGAAGACCGGAGCCTATGGATTACGGGAATTGGCCATGGCCTTGAAGTGGTCGAGCCTGGCGAAGATCGATCTGCTGACGATCGACGGTGCACCCGGCGGCACGGGCATGAGCCCCTGGCGCATGATGGAAGAGTGGGGCGTACCGAGCCTCTATCTCCATTCCGCCGCGGCCCAGTTCGCCGCCCGGCTGGCCGCCAAGGGCGAGCGCGTACCCGACTTGGCCTTCGCCGGCGGTTTCAGTTCCGAAGACCATGTGTTCAAGGCCCTGGCCCTTGGCGCCCCGTTCGTGAAGGCCGTCTGCATGGGCCGGGCGTTGATGATCCCGGGCATGGTCGGCAAGAACGTCACAGCCTGGATGAACAACGGCGGTTTGCCGAAAACCGTCAGCCAGTACGGCAAAACCCTCGAAGAGATCTTCGTCTGCTGGGAGCAGGTGGCCGAACTGGTCGGCAAGAGCGAAATGTCCAAGATCCCGCTCGGCGCCGTGGGCATCTTCTCTTACGTCCAGAAACTGTCCGTGGGCTTGCAGCAGTTGATGGCCGGCGCCCGCCGGTTCCGCCTCGCCTCAATCAGCCGCAAGGACCTGATGAGCCTGACGCGCGATTGCGCCGACGTGACCGGGATTCCCTACGTCATGGACGCCTATCGCGCCGAAGCCGAAGCGATTCTTGATCGTTAGATATCGCTCGTTGATTCATCGAAGCAAAACGGCTCCGTCCAACGTCACATGGGACCGTTTTTGTTGCTGTTCGGTCAGTGTTTGGCAAAGCCCCCGCGTAGCGGCGGGGGCTTGTCCCGCGTTGCTTCAGCACTACCATTCGCATAGCCAGCACAAAACAACGTAGGCAAGCCCCCCGCCACCACGCACAGAACAGCGCAACGCACGGCCTTTAAGCCCGCTTACCGCATCGCCAGCGCCTTGTCGGCAATGTCTTTGCGGCACCAGGCGCCGCTCCAGCGGATCTTCTTCACGGCGGCGTAGGCGTTCAACTTGGCCTGGGCCACCGTATTGCCGAGAGCTGTCACGCCAAGCACGCGTCCTCCGGTGGTGAGCACCTGATTGTCCTTGAGCGACGTGCCGGCATGGAAGACCTTGACGTCGGGCAGTTGGGCGGCTTCATCCAAGCCGCGAATCGGCAGCCCTTTTTTGTAGGGCCCCGGGTAACCTTCGCTAGCCATCACCACGCAGACAGCCGGACGGGGGTCCCACTCCAACGGCCGGATCTGGTCGAGGCGCCCGTCGGCCGTTGCTTCCAACACGTCAACCAGATCGCTCTTCAACCGCATCAGGATCGGCTGGGTCTCCGGGTCGCCAAACCGGACATTGTATTCCAACACCTTGGGACCCTGGTTGGTGAGCATTAGTCCGGCGTAGAGCACGCCGCGGAACGGGCGCCGGGCTCGTTTCATCGCATGCACCGTGGGCACGAGGATATGCTCTTCGACCCAGCGCATCGTGCGATCGTCGACCAGCGTGGTCGGACTGTAGGCGCCCATGCCACCGGTGTTCGGCCCTTGGTCCTGATCATAGGCCGGCTTGTGATCCTGGGCCGGCTGAAGGGTAACAATCGTCTGACCGTCGGTAATCGCCAGCACACTGGCCTCCTGACCGTGGAGCCGCTCCTCAATCACCAGCCGATCGCCGGCCGCGCCAAATTCTCGCTCCTCCGCAATCCGGTTGACCGCGGCAATTGCCTCTTCGCGATTGTCGCAAACGATCACTCCCTTGCCCGCAGCAAGGCCATCGGCCTTCACGACCACGGGCATGTCCTCGCGGTCCTGCAAGTAGGTCAACGCCCGACGGGCGTCGCGGAACGTGTGATAGTCGGCCGTTGGGACATCAGCGTTACGAAGCAGATCCTTGCAGAAGACCTTGCTGGCCTCCAATTCCGCAGCAACCTTTGTGGGCCCGAAGATCCGCAGCCGCGCGTCGACAAAGGCATCAACGATCCCCATCGCCAACGGGGCTTCCGGACCGACAACCGTCAGCCCGACCTTGTTCTCTTTGGCAAAATGGATCAACGCGGGAAAATCGTCGCTGGGAATGTTCACATTCTCGGCATCCAGGGCCGTTCCAGCGTTCCCGGGGGCGACGAAAACCCGCTCCACGCGGGGGCTCTGGGCAATCTTCCACGCCAGGGCATGCTCCCGCCCACCATTGCCAATCACCAACACCTTCATCCGATTGCTCCTCCGACTAGACGCCCTGACATACTCAAGAGTGTTGATTTTAGTGACCCGGGCGCGATGTGGATAGTGGACGGGCCGTGGTCGTTAAGGGATGGTGGATGGTGAATAGTGTCGAAGAGGGAGACGGGACGTCGCCTTTTAGCTCACCACCCAAGAGCGGTTGACATGGTCTCCTTTCGGAGTGATAAAGAAGTAGACTTCCTCGAAATGACCCGTTTTTGAAGAGGCAATTCCCATGGCGGCTGCAAAGGAGGATCGGGGCGAAAAGCCGGTCTCCACGCCGGAAGGTGAGGCGGAACTGAAGCGTCGGGGGATTCTCGGGGTAGTCTTTGGTTCGCTGCTGGGAGTCGGATTTGCGGCCCTCGGAATGACCGGCACGTTATGGAGTCTCGCCACCGGGCGGTTCCTCTTTCCCAACGCGCAGACCGCGCCCCCCAGCAAGTTCCGCGTGGGTTTTCCTCGCGACTATTCCCCAGGTCAGGTCGAAACCCGGTTCCAAGAACGCTATGGCGTCTGGATCGTCCACGGCACCTACCGGGGACAAGCACAAATCTACGCTCTTCGGACGGTCTGCACCCACCTGGGCTGCATCACCGTTTGGCAGGAAAACGAGCAGCGGTTCAAATGCCCCTGTCACGGCAGCGGGTTTGATAAGGGCGGGATCAATTTTGAGGGTCCCGCGCCGCGTCCCTTGGAGCGTTATGCGATCCGCCTCGCCGACGACGGCCAGCTGGAAGTCGACAAGAGTGTTATCTTTCAAGAAGAACTTGGTCAGTGGAACGACCCGGCTAGCTACGTGGCGGTCTGACGCATGGGATGGGACGATCGAATCCGAAACTCACAGTTCTGGAAGAGCGTTTTTCGCCATCCCGCCCCCGCCGACCGGCGAAACCGCGTCCTCGTCGTGCTCACCAATCTCATCCTCCACCTCCATCCGGTGGCGATCAAGAAACACGCCCTCCAGATGCAGTTCACCTGGTGCATGGGCGGAATCACATTCTTCCTGTTCCTGGTCGAGACGATCACCGGCGTGCTGTTGATGTTCTACTACCGGCCCACGCTCGAGTGGGCCTACAACGATATACTTGCCCTGCGCGACACGGTCTCATTGGGCATTTTACGTGACATCCACCGTTGGGGAGCCCATGCGATGGTCATCACCGTCTGGCTCCACATGTACCGTGTGTTTCTCACCGGCAGCTACAAGCCTCCCCGGGAGTTCAACTGGGTCATCGGCGTCCTATTACTGGTGCTGACCCTGTTGCTTTCCTTCACCGGATACCTTTTGCCCTGGGATCAGTTGTCGCTCTGGGCAATTACCGTCGGCTCAAACATGGCCCAAGCCGCGCCACTGGTAGGCCACGCAGGCCCGGGACAGCAACTCTTGACGGTCGACGGCGTCGACCTGATCACCAGCGGCTCCGACGCGGGCTTCGCCCTACTCGGCGCGCGAGCGGTCGGCGAAGAGACGTTGAATCGTTTCTACGTCCTTCACTGTGTGGCGATCCCGCTGTTTGCTGGTTTCTTGATGGCGGTCCATTTCTGGCGTGTGCGAAAGGATGGCGGGATCAGCGGACCGCTGTAAGAAGATGGTGGATGGTGAGTGATGGGTGACCAGTAGATATGGATACGACTCAGGCCGAGTTTGTGAACGGGATTGCGGTGCCGCTCGGCTGGTTCTATGCGCTGGCGGCGACGATCAATGGCATCGCGGCGTGGCGGGCCGCACGCCGGGGGCAACAACATGGCCGGGCTATAGCATGGGGGTTGGTGGCCTTGCTGTTCGCGATTCTCGGCTGGCGGGCTTTTGGCGGACAACCGCTGGGCATGCCGGAAGTGGTTAAGAGGGGGATCGATGCGGTCCTCGGTCCAGTGACCTTCACGCTTGGCACTTGCTCGCTCTTGATCGTGTTCTATGTGGGACGCCGCCTCTTCGTCGTCCCGGGGGTCGCCTGGTCGGCGCTGAATGTCTCGCTGTTGTTCATGGGCCTTTCGCTGGCTGACCCCCACTTCGCAGCAATCGTCACCCAGCCCGACAACGTGCCGATCGTAGCCATGGTCTACCTGCTGGCGTTTTTCACCTGGCTCGGCACAGCCCAGGCGGTCCGCAATGACGCGCGAATCGGCCGAGGACAAGAGCCGGTGGAGAAGGACTTTTCCGATACGGTTTTGGTCTGGCCGGACCTTGTCTACACGGAGCTGATCACCATGGTGGCGATCAGCGTGCTGTAGGTGGTCGTGTCGCTCTCCTAACAAGAC
>CAZLDQ010000043.1:0-32742 GCA_964558295.1 uncultured Planctomycetaceae bacterium
CTCGCCCCTTGGACAACTCGTCTGGCCGAAAGTGACTTGTTCAACGGGCTGTTAGGGGAACTCATTTTCGACGACGTGCTGAAGGGCCAGCGCAAACACCGCTACAGCGTCAACAAGATGGATTTCTCGTTCGCCCGCGTCTGCGACGGGCATCCCGTGGGTGGCCGCTTGGAAGGCGGCCTCGTGGTGTCGGTGGTCAGCCCACTGGCCGACGACTACGAGTTGTACAAGGACCAACGCTGCGTTCTGGAGAGCAGCGCCGCGGGCGGGCAAGTGCTGATCCGCCTGCGGGACGACGAAAGCCTGGGACGGGAGCTTCGCGCGTATGCCAAGACCGACAAGTTTCTCAAGGCCAAGAGCGACGCCACGCTTCCCGACCAGACCAAGCGGATTTTGCGTGACAATGCCGAGGACAACCGCGTCCGGCGCGACGGCCTGAAGGTACTCCTCGAAAGGATGCTCGTCGAGGCGGCCG
The DNA here is from genome assembly GCA_964558295.1 of uncultured Planctomycetaceae bacterium. Classification (GTDB taxonomy): domain Bacteria; phylum Planctomycetota; class Planctomycetia; order Pirellulales; family Thermoguttaceae; genus JBDKTH01. The sequence goes on from CAZLDQ010000043.1 coordinate 476, forward strand.
ATTACTTCGTTGCCGGCCAGCCCCTCAAGCCGACTGCGACGGCCCCGGCCGCGTGCCTGGACGAGGCCCTGGAGTACCTCGTCACCAACACGTTCTCCAAGATGGGCTACATCAAGCGGCTCACCCCCGATCCGCCCAAGGAAATCCAGGCCATCCTTCGCTCGAACGACATCGGGCAACAGACGCTCGCCCTGCAAATGGACGAGGCCAACCCACAGGCCATCGAGGATTTGCGCAACTACATCGACCTTTGCGCGACGACCAGCCGGCAAGTGGTGCTCTACGACCTGATCGAAAACCGATATGCCAACCGACCCTACGGTTGGCCCGCACCCGAAGTGGGGCTGCTGCTGGCGCGCCTGATCGTACTGGGCGAGATCAGCCTGGTAGCCGACAGCGCCCCGATCCCCATTGAAAAGGCATACGAAACCCTCACCACGCCCGCCAAGTGGCGCAAGACAACGATCATCAAGCGGCGCACGTCCGATCCCAAGGCGATTCAGGCCGCCCGCAACCTCGGCAAGGAAGTCTTCTCCGAGATGGGACCGGACGGGGAAGACGCCCTGTGCGCCTTCTTGCAGGGCAAGCTGAAAGCCTGGGAAACCGCGCTTGGCAGCTTCAAGCCCTTGGCCGAGACGGGCAATTATCCGGGCCAGGACGAGATCGCCGATGGGCTGAGCGTCATTCGACCGCTCTTGGCCTGCGACGAAAGCTACAAGTTCATCGAGCGGTTCAACGAGCGCAAGGACGACCTGCTGGCGCTTTGCGACGACTTCCACGATCTGGAAAACTTCTACGAACACCAGAAGCCTACCTGGGAACGGCTCCGCAAGGCGTCGGAGCGGTTTGGGCTCAACAAGCTCGAACTGGAGCGGGACGCCAAGGCGGCCCAGGCCCTCGGGCGGATGCAGGAAATCCTTGCGGCACCGAGCCCCTATGGGCTAATCAAGGAGGCCGATGGCCTGATTGCCACGGTCGAAGCCGTCAACGCGGCCCTGGTTTGCCAACGGCGTACCGAGGCCCTTGCCAAGATCGACGGGCAGATCGCCGAGGTTTCGCGGGCGCTCGCCGCCATGCCGGGCGACGCCGCCCTGAAGGCGGCGTGTCTCCGGCCTTTGGAGACCCTGCGTGGGCAGGTCCAGACGCAGGAGAGTCTCGCCCATGTCGCCCAGGCGGGCCAAGAAGCCCAGGCTCTGGCGGATGCCGCCCTGACTCAGATCGAGGCAGCCCTAACGGCTGGCGCTGCCAAGCCTGCTGCAACGACAACGACTGCGCCGCCGGCTCCGCCCGTAAAGCCCAGGCGAATCGTCAAGCCGGCTGATTTGGTGGCCTCGCCGTACCTGGAAACCATCGACGACGTGAACGCTTTCCTCGATCAACTGCGGCGGCAACTGGAAGCCGCCATAGCCTCTGGTCAACGCATCCAGATTCGATGAGCACTGAGCCACGGATGGAACACGGAGTAAACACGGAAAGGGCGGACGATGGAACTTGAACACAAAGAGATTACCGAGCAAGTCATTGGAGCCGCCTTCGAGGTGTATCGGGTATTGGGGTATGGATTTCTGGAGCGGGTTTACCAGAGGGCTATGCAAGTTGAGTTGTGCCAGCGAGGATTGAGGGCGGAAACTGAATCGCCCATCGAGGTTCGCTACAAGGGAACCGTAGTGGGCGACTACCGGGCCGACCTGTTCGTGGAACGGCTCGTGATTGTCGAGTTGAAAGTCGCCAAGACCTACACGCCCGAGGACGAACCGCAATTGCTCAATGAACTCAAGGCCACGGGAATCAAGGTCGGGCTTCTCATCAACTTCGGCCGCAAGGTTGAATTCAAACGAATGGTCTTCTAACTGGACTTGTCCGTGTTTCTTCCGTGTTTCTTCCGTGTTTCTTCCGTGTTTCATCCGTGTTTCATCCGTGTTTCATCCGTGGCTGATTTCCTCCGTGGCTGAATCGAAATGAACCGCAGCAAGCTGAAATCCTATGCTCCCCAGGCCCGGCGTGACTTCATCCGGGCGGTGACGGACCGCGCCGCGCAGTTCGGGCTGGAGAAGGACAAGACCGAGCCGATTGTCGAGAAGGGCGACGTGGCGATCATCGGGGGGAAGCCTTTCCCGCGTTCCGTGGCGGCCAAGCGCAAGCGGCTGGAGGAGCAAATCGCCCGCCGGGGATTTGACCAATTCATGGAGGCGATGGCCTACACCTGGTTCAATCGGCTGATGGCGATTCGCTTCATGGAGCTTCACGGCTACCTGGACCACGGGTATCGCGTGTTGTCCGCAGCCACGGATGCACACGGATCAAACACGGATACACGCTCAGATAATAGTCCGTGTTCAATCCGTGTTTCATCCGTGGCCGATGTCCCTGAAATCCTTCTCCATGCCGAGCACGTAGACCTGCCGGGTTTGGACAAGCAGAAGGTTGTCGAACTCAAGCTCGACGGGACCAAGGATGCCGAGCTTTACCGGATGCTGCTGGTCGCCCAGTGCAATGCCCTTCATGCTGCCATGCCGTTTCTGTTCGAGCGGATCGACGACGAAACGGAACTGCTGCTGCCCGACAACCTGCTGCACTCCGACTCGCTCGTGCGCAAGATGGTCCGCCAGATCGACGAAGAGGACTGGCAAGAGGTCGAGATCATCGGCTGGCTCTACCAGTTCTACATCTCGGAGAGGAAGGACGAGGTAATCGGCAAGGTCGTCCGAAGCGAGGACATCCCGGCGGCCACGCAGCTTTTCACGCCCAACTGGATCGTCAAGTACCTCGTGCAGAACAGCCTGGGGCGGCAGTGGTTGGCGACCTATCCCAATTCGCCGCTGCGGCAGAAGATGGAGTATTACATCGAGCCCGCCGAGCAGACGCCCGAGGTCCAGGAGCAACTCAAGGCCATCACGCCGACGAGCCTGAATCCCGAGGAACTAACGCTCTTGGACCCGGCCTGCGGCTCGGGCCACATCCTGGTGGAAGCCTACGACCTCTTGAAGGCGATCTACCAGGAGCGGGGCTACCGGGCAAAGGACATCCCCCGACTGATCCTGGAAAAGAACCTCTTCGGCCTGGAAATCTGCGACCGGGCCGCCCAGCTTGCAGCCTTCGCCCTGATGATGAAGGCCCGCGCCGATGACCGGCGCATCTTCGCCAGCGGCGTGCAACCGCATGTCCTGGCCATCCAGGAGAGCAAGGGCCTCGACGCCCGCGAGATCACCGATGCGCTCAACGCGCCGATCTTCAAAGGGGAACTCCCGCCCTCTGAATCGCTCTTCGAGGAAATCGACGACGAGAAGTCGCCCCTCTTCGCGTGCAAGACTCTGGGCGAAAAGGGAGGGATTCCCCAGACCGACGTGAAACACCTCATCGACCTGTTTGAGCACGGGAAAACACTCGGCTCGCTAATCCGAGTGCCTGAGAGCCTAGCTGAGAAATTGCCCATAATGGCTCAGCGGGCCGACGAAGCGATCGCGCGCGGAGAGATGTTTGAAAAGGCGGCGGCAAGAAAGCTCAAGCCTTTGCTGGAGCAAGCTCGGATGTTGGCCTGCAAGTTCGATGCCGTGGTGGCAAACCCGCCATACATGACGAGCGACTACATGCCGCAATCGCTCAAGAGGCATATCACGGCGCACCACGATGTCAAACGGACTGACCTTTACGCAGTGTTCATTGAACGGTCTTTCTTGCTTGGCCGGAATCATTCGATCACTTCGATGATCTCAAGAGACAGTTGGATGTTCCTGCCGACATACGAGCGACTACGGGACACCATCCTTGCCAATTGCACGTTGCTGACAATGGCTGATCTCGGCCCATACGCCTTCGATACAATCGGTGGCCATGTCGTCCAGACTACGATGTTCGCCACTCGCAACACGTATGTAGCAGGCTATGCGCCAACCTTCTTTCGGCTGGTTCACGGCGACCACGAAGAGAAGCAGCAGCAACTCAGGCAGCGGACGAATCTCTTCACGATGCCCCAAAGGAATTTGACGCAGATTCCAGGCAGCCCGTTCGTTTTCTGGGCCAGTGAAAGCGTCCGCAAAGCGTTTTCAGAAAACCAGGCGATTGGAGATGTTGCCGAATTGCGAGAGGGCATTCACACAGGCAGGAACGACCTCTTCCTGCGCTGCTGGTGGGAGATACCCTTCACATCGTTTTCAACGGCAGAGACATCTGTAGAGTCAATCGACGCACATGGCAAGAAGTGGATTCCGTACAACAAGGGTGGGATGTTCCGCAAATGGTTCGGAAACAACGAGTTCGTCTTGGCGTTCGACGATAGTTCCCGCAACGCGATGTCACAGCTAACGGGCCATGTTCGTCCCAGCCAGCATCTTTACTTTAGGGAAGGCGGCACATGGACTGACGTGGGTAGCGATACCTTTGCGGTGCGTTACTACCCTAGCGGATTCCTCTTCGACGGGAAGGGCATGGTCGTCGTCTCAAAGGACGTTTATTACATCATTGCGCTAATGAACTCAAAACCGTTTCAGTATCTAGCGAATCTCGTAATGCCTACGCTCAACTATAAGTGCGGAACGGTAAAGAAGCTGCCCTATGTCAATGATGCTGAACACGAGAACATCGCAAGGCGAGCGTCCGAGGCAATTGCCATCGCCAAGGAGGATTGGGATTCCGCCGAGATGTCATGGGAGTTCTCGACGAATCGGTTAGTAGCGAGTCGCGGTTCACACTGTCGGATTGCGAATTCGTGGTTGCAGCTTGAGGAATCTTACCAAGGGAAGCGTGCAGCGCTTCTCGCAATTGAACAACAGAATAACGCCTCATTCATTCGGGATTTCGGACTGATGAGTGAGATGGATGATTCTCCTGGTGAGAAGCAAGCGACATTGTTCTTTCCTGACCGGGAAGAGGACATTAAGCGGCTGATTTCCTACGCCATCGGCTGCATGATGGGTCGCTACAGCCTGGACAAGCCGGGGCTGATCTATGCCCACAGCGGCAACAAGGGCTTCGATCCGAGCCAGTACAAGACCTTCCCTGCCGACCCGGACGGCATCGTACCGCTGACCGAAACCGACTGGTTCCCCGACGACGCCGCCAATCGCGTCGTCGAGTTCATCGGCGTCGCCTGGCCGAAGGAACACCTGGAAGAAAACCTCAAGTTCGTGGCCGACAGCCTCGGCCCAAGGGAGGGCGAGCAGCCGCGCGACACTATCCGCCGCTACCTCGCCACCGGCTTCTTCAAGCACCACCTCCAGATGTACAAGCGGCGGCCGATCTACTGGCTCTTCTCCAGCGGGAAGCAGCGGGCCTTCCAGTGCCTCGTGTACCTGCACCGCTACCACGAAGGCACCCTGTCGCGGATGCGGACGGAGTACGTGATTCCGCTTTCGGGCAAGATTTCCGCCCGGATCGACCAGCTTGCCGGCGACATCGCCAAGGCCACGTCCACCTCGCACCGCAAGAAGCTGAAGAAGGAAAAGGACAAGCTGGTCAAGCAACAGGCCGAGCTTGCGCTGTTCGACGAGAAGCTCCGCCACTACGCCGACCAGCGAATCAGCCTGGACCTGGACGACGGCGTGAAGGTGAACTACGGCAAGTTCGGCGACCTGCTGGCCGAAGTCCGGGCCGTCACCGGCGGGAGCGAGGAGGAATAGGCGTGGCAACTTCACTGCTCGGCAACCCGTTCTTCGATCAACTTGCAGCAGAGCACCGCGTCTGGTTCTCGCCGTTCGACCCGCGTTACCTGTGCAACTGGGAAAGGCTTCTGAACGCCGATGAAGAGGCGGCCTTTGCAGAAGCGAGGGTGCGCGCGATCCTGCAAGGCTATGGTATTACCGTAGAGCCGAACGAGGACTTGACGGGGGCCAGCCAGCAGCCCGATTTTCGCTGCTTCGCGGGCGCGGACAAGTTCTATGTCGAAGTTGCTTGCATTCCAATCGCTGTCGCCACCGAGAAGACAGGAATTCCCGATGGGCCGCACGGCTTCTCTCCATTTTGCCCGCTGAATGATGCTATCTTCGCAAAGTGCCGAGGGAAAGCGGCGCAGTGCAAGGACCTTGATGCCCCCACCCTCCTCGCAATCGGCACATTCCACAGCTTCGCAGCAATGTCGAGCTTCAAGAAACCCGTAGTCAACTGGGTTCTCACGGGCGAGGCGGAGATTGCGTGGGACATCGACATGCGGACGGGGCGTCAGGCTGGCGAGACCTACCAGATCACGGAACTGCATTCCGCAGCGTTCCTCCGGCCGGATGCGACCCAGAAGGTCTGGTATGCCCGTAGTTCGATCTCCGGGCTGCTGCTGTGCGGGCTGGGCAGCGAGCAGCCCAGGGTTCTTGGCGTGTTGCACCCGAAGCCGGCCCGACCATTCGATCCGGCCGTCCTGCCGCACGTCGAGTTCGGCCAGGTTGTCATAGACCGGGCGTCTCGACAATTGCACGTCGCGTGGCCGCAAGGAGGTGACGAATAATGGACACCAAACAGATTGACGCCGCCTTGGCACACTTGTTTGACGATGAAGGTCATCGGATCGTCTTTTGGAACGATCCCGAGCGGGAGTTCATTAACACCTTGCCGTTCGTCTACCTGGAGAACGTGAACATCCTGCGGTTGGATCAAGTCGGTGCCCTGGAGGCCAAGATTCGCCTGGAACGCGACGACCCCACACGACGCTACCTCGTCTACTCCCCAACCGAAGAGCCGGACTACGAGAAGGACTGGCTCTTGGACATCCGGCTCTACAGCGGCAACTTTCGGGCCGACCGGGCTTCCATGCTCTTGCAGGAGTTGGGATTGCTCAACCACCAGCTTCGTCAACACCTGGGCGAGCGACGGAAGTTTTTGGACAACAAGGATCGCGTCAAGAAGCTGCAAGCCTTGGTCGAGCCAAACGACACCGACCTGGACCTGGACCGGAAGATGGTGGCGGTCGTGGTGCGGGCCGACCAGCCCGAGTGGTTCAACATTGTGCGGACACTGTTCCATGCCTACACCGAGAGCCAGGAGAACGGCGACATCGACCTGGACGCCAAGCACGCCGTCTGGGAACAGATCGAGAAGTTCGACCTGGACAGGCCGTTCTGGCAGACCGTCAAGTCGCTGTTCGGCTACGCCGAGGAAATTCCCTGCCTGCAGAACCTCTTGATCCGGCTGATGGTCACGGATTACGCCCAGCACTTCAGAGGGGCCGTGCCGGCATCGCTTCAACACCTTGTCCTGCCCCAAGCAGGCAGGGCCAACGCCGTCGTCTGCCTGGCGCAGTGGCGGGATTCCAGCAGCCGGGGAGCCAGCTATGACCGCCTCTCGGCGGCGGTGGCCAGGCTCTTGAAAATGGAGGATTACCTGGCTGGCCAGGAGATCGGCGGCCTGTTGGATGTAATGACGTTCCTGGACGCAGAGAAGGCGATTGTCCGGGGCCTCCGGGATCGGGTGGCCACCACGGCAGCAACGATCAACGCCGACGAGGTGCGCCAGATCGCCACCCGGCGGCAGGCCGGCCACTGGGCCGCGCCGAACGTGGCGGGCAGCCCCGAAGTCCCTCGAACGGCGATCCATGCCGTGTATGACGCCTTGGTGGCGGCGGCCGATTTCTTTGCCCTGCGCAACAGGCACCAGCGCGGCTTCGATTTCGACGACGCCCAGGCAATGTACCGGGCTTACGAGACCAACCTGTTTGCTTTCGACCAGTTGTACCGTCATTTCTGCGAGGCAGCCGACCAGGCCGAGGCGCAGAACTGGGACGTGCTCAAGAAGCTGCGTCAGGAAGTGGAGGCGAGCTACGTCAACTGGTTCGTCCCCACGCTGGCTATGGCCTGGGGCAAGTTCGTCGATCCGCAAGGGCGGGCAGCGCTCTTGGCCAAGTGGCAGATCGCCGGGGTGCCCAACCAGCAGTGTTTCTTCGAGAGGCACGTCCGGCCTCGGCTGGAAGAAGCCGAGCGGCGCAGGGCCTTCGTGGTGGTCAGCGATGCCTTCCGGTACGAGGCGGCGGAAGAACTCACCCGCGAGTTGAATGGCAAGTACCGCTTTGAGGCCGAACTTGGGTCCCAACTGGGAGTGCTGCCGTCCTACACCGCGCTGGGCATGGCGGCTCTGCTGCCCCATGCGATGCTGACCTACAAGGCCAACGGCGACGTGCTGGCCGACGACAAGCCCACGACAGCCGGCCAGAGGGGCGGCATCCTGGCTGCGGTGGACGGCGTGGCGGTGAAGGCCGACGACCTGCTGGCAATGAAGAAGGACGAGGGGCGGGAGTTCGTCAGCGGCAAGCGTGTCGTCTACATCTATCACAACGCCATCGACGCCGTGGGCGACTCGGCGGCGACGGAGAAGGACACGTTCGCGGCAGTCCGCAAGGCGATCAACGACCTGGCGGCAATCGTGGGCTACGTCTTCAACAACCTTAACGGAAACCATGTGGTTATCACGGCCGACCACGGTTTCCTGTTCACTGAGCCGCCGCCCGGCGAGCCAGACAGGAGCAGCCTACCCCATGAGCCGGCCGGGACGGTCAAGGTCAAGAAGCGATACCTGCTCGGAAAACGACTCCCGGATGGCGAAGGCGTCTGGCACGGCTCTACGGCCAGTACGGCCGGTGCCCAAGGCGACATGGAGTTCTGGATTCCCCGAGGGGCCAACCGCTTCCACTTCACGGGCGCTTCACGGTTCGTCCACGGCGGGGCCATGCTTCAAGAGGTCGTTGTGCCGGTCGTTACGGTCAGGCACCGGAAGGGCAAGGCCGCCGAAGAGACGAAGACCAAGCAAGTCACCGTGCATGTGCTGGGGACGAGCCACAAGATTACGACTGCCCGACATCGGTTTGAACTGATCCAGATGGAGCCGGTCAGCGAACGGGTGAAGGCCGTCACATTGAAAGTGGCCGTGTACGAGGGCGAGGAGCCGGTCACGAACATCGAATCGGTGACGTTCGATAGTTCGTCCGCCAACATGGACGAGCGGAGGAAATGGGTCCATCTCGTGCTGCAAGAGCGGCAGTACGACAAGAAGACGCCGTACCGCCTTGTGCTGCGGGACGCGGATACGGGCATTGAACAGCAGAGCGTACAAGTCACCATCGACAGGGCCTTTACCGATGATTTCTGATCCGAAACACGAGACAATTGACCGTGGCCTGGACGAACTGCTGAACCGGCATTTCGCCGGCCGGGTGGTCCGCAAAGACCTCACGAAGCTGCTGAAGGAAGGGGCGAACGTCCCGGTCTACGTGCTGGAATACCTGCTCGGTCTGCACTGCGCCTCCAACGACGAAGAGATCATTCGAGAGGGACTCAAGACCGTCAAGAGAATCCTGGCGGAGAACTATGTCCGGCCGGACGAGGCAGAGAAGGTCAAGTCGGTCGTCCGGGAACGGGGCAGCCTGAAGGTCATCGACAAGGTGACGGTCAAGCTCAACGAAAAGCGGGATGTCTACGAGGCGTTGCTGGCGAATCTCGGCACCAAGGGGATCGAAGTCAGTAGTAGCACCGTCAGGAAATACGAGAAGCTCCTGGCCGGCGGGATTTGGTCGATCATCACCCTGGAATACTTCTATGAGGAGGGGCAGAAAGGCTCTCCGTTTGTCCTCCGCGAATTGAAGCCCATCCAGATGCCCAACATGGACATGGAGGAATTGTTCGAGGGCCGCCGAGCATTCACGGAAGAGCAATGGATCGACGTGCTGCTCCGCTCGACCGGCATGGAGCCGACGCAGTTCGACCAGCGGGTGAAGTGGCACCTGCTGGCCCGCATGATTCCGCTGGTCGAGAACAACTTTAACGTCTGCGAGCTTGGGCCTCGGGGAACGGGCAAGAGCCACATCTACAAGGAAATCAGCCCCAACAGCATCTTGATCTCCGGCGGCCAGACCACGGTCGCCAACCTCTTCTACAACATGAGCACGCGCACGGTCGGACTGGTGGGGCTTTGGGACGTGGTGGCCTTCGACGAAGTGGCCGGTATCGCCTTCAAGGACAAGGACGGCGTGCAGATTATGAAGGATTACATGGCCTCGGGTTCGTTCGCCCGTGGCCGCGATCCCGTGAACGCCTACGCCTCGATGGTCTTCGTGGGCAACATCAATCAGCCGGTAGACACTCTGGTCAAGACCGCCCACCTCTTCATCCCCTTCCCCGAGACCATGATCGACTCGGCCTTCTTCGACCGTTTTCACGCCTATATCCCAGGCTGGGAAATCCCGAAGATGCGCCCCGAATACTTCACGAACCAGTACGGCCTGATCGTCGATTACCTGGCGGAATTCTTCCGGGAGATGCGGAAGCGGACGTTTGGCGATGCGATCAATCGGCACTTTAAGTTGGGGCGAGACCTGAACCAACGCGATACGATTGCGGTCAAGCATACCGTTTCGGGCCTGCTCAAGCTGCTCTATCCGCACGAGCAGTACTCCAAGGAGGCCGTGCGCCGATGTCTGGAATACGCCCTGGAAGCCCGTCGCCGGGTCAAAGAGCAACTCAAGAAGATCGGCGGCATGGAGTTCTTCGAGGTCCATTTCAGCTATTTCGACCAGGAGACGTTGGAGGAGAAGTTTATCAGCGTGCCGGAACAAGGCGGCGGCTCCTTGATCCCGGACGGCCCCTTGAACCCCGGCGTCCTGCACACCATCGCCGTGGGCAGCGCCGGCCATCTGGGGCTGTACCGGCTTGAGACTCAGGTGACGGCCGGTAACGGAGCGCTCAAGATGTCCGGCCTGGGGTCCAACAGCGCCGCCAGGGAAGCGATCAAGGTCGGTTTCGATTACTTCAAGGCCAACGCTTCCCGCGTGAGCGCCTCGACCAAGGCCGGCGACCACGACTATCACCTGCATGTGGTGGAACTGCACAACACCGGCCCGACCACCGCCTTGACCCTCTCCGCCTTTGTGGCCCTGTGCTCAGGCGTGTTCGGTAAGCCAATCCAGTCTCAAATGGTGGTCCTGGGCAGCATGAGCCTGGGCGGGAACATCGTGAAGGTCGAGAGCCTAGCCGAGTCGCTACAGGTAGCGTTCGATTCGGGGGCCAAGCGCATCCTGTTGCCGATGGCGAGCGTTGGGGACATCCCGACGGTCCCCGGCGAACTGTTTGCCAAGTTCCAGACCAGCTTCTACGCCGATCCGGTGGACGCCGTATTCAAAGCCCTGGGGGTACAATGACAGCCGTGCCGCGTAGGCAGGGCGGCCCGGACGATTTCGTTACTAAGCCTGCCGCAGCCGGTAGGAAATATGGGGAAGACTATTCCACCATCGAAGTTCACCGAACTGAAGGGCTTGGACCGCATTTCGTCGGCAGTTCACGAGATGAAATGCCTATGGCGCGAGATTTCCAAGGACGATTACGGTATCGACGGCGACATCGAAGTCGTCAGAGAGAAGGCTGACGGAAAGGGATTTGAAACGACGGGAGGAGTTGTCAAGGTCCAGGCAAAGGCGGGGGCCAGCTATCTCGCATGGGATAACGGGCAGACCTTCGCCGTGGCGGTCAGGAAGGAAGACCTGGAGTATTGGAACGGCTACACCTATCCGGTTCTCTTCATTTACTACCACCCATCCGAGGATAAGCTGTATTACAAGGAAGTGAAATCTTACCTGCAAACCACAGCCAATGCCTTCAGCCCGCCGTACCAGATACGCTTCGATAAGGCGACGGACGAATTCGGCCCCGCCTGCTATTCTTCGCTCTGCAAGCACGCGAATGTCAGCCCGCCGCGAGTTACATTTCAGCAACGCGAGCGGCTATTCTCCAATCTGCTGCGCGTCAAGCGGTTGCCTTCCGTCATTCGACACGCCGCGACCACGTACACGTCCCACGAAGCAGTCAAGTCAGAAGCCAAAGGCGGCCTGCCACAGTTCTGCATCGTTGACGGCCGCCTTTACACGCTGGCCGATCTGCGGGATCGGCAGTGTGTGCTCCGCCGATTTTGCAGCCCGCCCGTCAGAACAACGAAAGCCCAGCGTTGGATCGAGGACGAATCGCGGCGAAGAGACTTCGTGTTTCTGCTCAACCAACTGCTTGGCAAGCACCTTGGCAGATGCGGGTTGCGGTACAATCCTCACTTCGGAAGGAACTACTTTCCCCGGACGAACGACACGGACAAGAAGTTCATCCGTCGCTGGAAGAACGTGCGCACTGGAAAGGACGCGCCGCCTCGCACGGTCGCCAAGTATTATGAGTACGGCAAGTCCGTCAAATTCTGGCGTCATCTGGCGGCCGAGTTTGAGTTTCGGGAAATCGGTGGCGAATGGTTCCTGCAAGTGGAGCCACGGTATTTTTTCACCGAGGACGGGGAAACGCCGTGCAGCAGCGAATTGGCGGGGCCTTACACCACGTCGTTGAAGGCCAAGGAGCACAACCTCCAGGTGCTCAATCATGTCCTGTTTTGGGCGGATGTGCTTTCTAGGAGCAGGGACAGTATCGGACTGAGCGTTGATCGGAAGGTCGTCATGCGGATTGAGAAGCTCCCGGTCTGTGAAATTGCCGGCTTTGCGATAGCGGACGATCCTGCCACCTTTGAGGAAAAGGCTCCCTCGCCCCAGCTTTCTTTGTTCAACTGGGACAGGGAACACGAGCAGTCGGACGAGGACGACGAGTACGATGAGTATTAGCTTTGAATACCTTGCCGAACCGAAGCTGCAATTCGGCAGCTACTTCGAGCATGAAGACACGAAGACCGGCTTGGCGCACTACGGGCCGTTCGGAAAGTGCATCGCAGGGCTGCATCCCCCAGCCATCAAGCTCGGCTTCATCGGAACCAGGGAGACGATAGCCGGCGCTCGTGAACGGGTTCAGGAGTGCGAAACGGAGATCGAGAGCGAGAACAAGAAGATCATTCGCGGCAAGACGCCGACGGCTTCCGAGTCGCTCTTTGCTGCCGGCTTACTTGAAGAGGCTGCGGGCGAGCAGGAGCCGGTCGTGCGTCTGTACAAGATTCTGAACCGAGATTTTGTCGGTTTTTCGGCCTCCAGCCCGTTCACTTGCAGCTTTCAGTTGAATGATCGGTGGGAGAAGGCTCTTCAGCCGCACGAAATCAATGCAATTCTGGAACGCCCGGATAAGCAGGCGCGCATCTGGGGGCTGGTCGAGGTGATTGAGGACAGGGTCAGGACGTTGGCGCAGAACAAGCCCTCACCAGACATTATTATTCTTGCGTTGACGCCGGAAATGGTTGAGCAAGCACACGCCGTCCAGATTTCCGGCAACTTCTACCTGAACCTTCGCCGCGCCATAAAAGCCAGGTCCATGCGTTGGGGAATACCCCTCCAATTGGTGCAGCGAAGCACGATCCTTGGGAACAAATCTGGCAGGCGGGCCGGCCCGTTGCAGGAGAAGGCATCGCGGGCCTGGAACTTCTGCACCGCGCTCTACTACAAGGCCGACGGTGTTCCCTGGCGTCCAACGTCCCTCCAGCCTGACACCTGCTTTATTGGCATTAGCTTCTATGTGGCGCAGGACATTGACGAGAAAGTGACGATGCGGGCAAGCGTTGCCCAGGCATTCGACTACCTCGGCCAGGGCCTTGTCTTGCGTGGCGATCCATTCAACTGGGACGAGGACACACAGGGTCGAAGCCCACACATGCCGCGCGAGGCGGCTCGCGCGCTGATGCGTAGAACGCTGGAGGAGTACACGAAGGCGCGGCGGACCCCACCGGCTAGGGTCGTCGTACACAAGACCTCTCGCTATTGGGGCAGCGACCACGGCGATTACGACGAGTTGGCCGGTTTGTCGGCCGGTATTCAGGAAGTCTTCCCCCGATGCGAAATGGACTTCGTGGCGGTCGCTCAAACCGGGTTGCGGTTGTTCAGGGAAGGGATGTATCCGCCGTTGCGCGGGACGTACTTCTCCGTCAACGATGAGCTTCACTTCCTTTACACGATGGGTTTTGTGCCCTACCTTGAGACTTTTCCGGGGTCGTATGTCCCCGAGCCCTGGCAGCTTATCGAGCACCACGGCGGCACGGGGCCGAAGGAATTGTTCAAGGAAATGCTCGAACTCACGAAGATGAATGTCAACAATTGCTCGTTCGCGGACGGATCGCCGATCACGATTTCATTCGCACACCGGGTTGGCGAGATAATGAAGCACCTTCCCGCCGGGAGCGAGCAGTGGATGCAGACGGGGTACAAATTCTATATGTAGCTGGGAGCACGATTTGTCGGCACACAGCCAAGCGAATGACTGGTGAGGGCTTCCAGGCACCTTGGCGACGCGAAGCGATATGGCGGACTTAATAAGCAAGAAGACTCGTACCGAGTTCCGGGAATACTTCGTCGGAACCACCCTGCGCATAATCGCGGACGAGTTCGACGCTGCCGACGTTCCGATTGATTCCGACTACGTTCCGCATGCGTCCGGGCAGCGGCGTTCGTTGGTTGAGCAGTATTACCACGCGGTCGATTTCTCCTCGTGGCGCGACGTTCGGAAGGTACTGCAGGTGTATGAGAATGTCCTACTCGAATTGAAGGAACGAATCAAGCACCCCGCCTACGGCCAGAAGGACGAGTACGCGGAAAAGCAGCTATCCCTGCTACTCCGGTGCCTCCAGCGGGACGGCTTCGTGTTTGCCGATGGTCGGCTCACGCCGAAAGCGCACAATCCGACCATTGAGGAATTGTCCGAGTCGGCTGCGACTCTGGACAATCGCGTTCTTCGCCAGCAGATTGACAGGATCAGGAATGCGATTGAGGATGATCCCGACCTTGCCATTGGTACGGCCAAGGAGCTTCTTGAAACGACCTGCCGAAGTATTCTTGCAGATTACGGGGTGACTGCCGATCCTGGGTGGGATGTCACTCGGTTGGTCAAAGAAGCTCGCGGCGCACTGAAACTCGTGCCGGAGGACATCCCCGACAGCGCCAAGGGAGCGGAGATCATCAAACGGGTCTTGAACAACTTGGGACAGGTTTCGCAGGGCCTTGCGGAACTTCGCAATCTCTATGGCACGGGCCACGGCAAGGACGGCCAGTTCAGGGGGTTAGGCCCGCGTCACGCTAGGCTTGCCGTGGGATGTGCAACGACGCTTGCGACGTTCCTGTTCGAGACGCATGAGGTACGGAAAGATAGGACCATTTGAGCGGCCGCGCTAGGCGGCTGCCCTCTTACCATGAGATTCTTCCGCTACCGCCGCCTTTCGTTGAACACCCTTCTCGGTATCACGAAGGCCAAGAAGCGGCTGAAGAAGGAACTCGGCATCACCGACGCCTTGAAGCCGTTCCGGGCTTGGACGAATGCGAAGCGGCGGTTCAAGCGGAAGATCGGCTACGAATCTGAGGCTGGGCGGCTGATCCGCAACGGACTGCCGAGGCCGGGCGGATGTCTGGTGATGGTCATGGTGCTGGGAGCGGCAATCGCGGCCACGGCAGTAGTGTTCGCCAAGGGGTGGTAGGGTCGGAGTTAAGGGGGTTCAGGGAGTGTTCGCAATGACTGAAATCCTGCTCGGCGTCGTGGTCGTGTGTTTGTTTGCAGTCATCGGGCTCCATGAGGTGGACCCCAAAAACTGGACCAGCGGCGAAGAGAGAGTTTGGACGAGAAACGAGGGTGGGCCAGGGATGGCCGGGGGGTGGTTTCCAGGAGGGAAGAATGGGCAAGAAGCGGAAGCGGCACGATTCGGGATATAAGGCGAAAGTGGCCTTGGAGGCGGTACGGGGGCGCAAGACGGTGAGCGAACTGTCCAGCCAGTTCTCGCTCCACTCCAGCCAGATCCAGGCGTGGAAGCGAACGTTGCCGGAGCGTGCCCACGAGGTCTTCGAGGGGCCCAGCCCCGCCAGGCGCGAGGCGGCCCAGGAGGCGGAGTTGTACGAGCAGATCGGCAGGCTGAAGATGGAACTGGAGTGGGTGAAAAAAAAGCTGCCCAATTCGACTGAGGCTCTGTCGCGTTGGCCGGCCCCCATGCTTTTTCAACACGGACCAGGGGGCCAGTTCACCAGCGAGGCCTTCACGGGGCGGCTGGAAGCGGCGGGGATCGCCCTCAGCAGGGACGGTCGCGGTCGCGCCTTGGACAACGTGTTCATCGAGCGGCTGTGGCGAACGGTGAAATACGAGAACATCTACCTCAAGGATTACGCGACCGTGGACGAATTGATCGTAGGACTGGCCGAATACTTCACCGACTACGACGAGAAGCGGTTTCATCAGAGCTTACAGATGCGTACGCCCTGGGAGGTCTACCGGGAAGGCCTGACAGCCTGACCGGCCCCAAGGTGACCAACAACCCCAGACAATCGAAACGCCCACCTGCCTGCCCGTCTCCCCTCTCGCTTCTCTCTCTTCGGCGCTGGTCCAGTTTTTGGGGGCCACCTCGATGACGCCTCGCCCCAAAACCGGAAACCATCGTCCGTGACCCCGAAGAAAGAGGGGAATCTTATTGGGTGGAGCGGGGGGAGGGATCGAGCGGGGGAAAACGGCTCGACCGGCGGTTTCTTTCCGTGTGAGAAGTCGGTACAATGCCGGGAGTTGGGAAACGATGGGGCTCATCGAGCACGCAGGCGAATCTCCATGGCGTTGGTTACGTTGCGGGTCTTGGATGGCGCAGATCGGGGGCGGGTGTACGACAGCCTCCCCACCCCGGTGACTATCGGCCGGGAAGAAGGCAATTCGGTTCAACTGAACGACGAACGGATCAGTCGTTTCCATCTGAAGATCCAGGAAGACCAAGGCAAACTGGTCCTTACGGATCTAGGCAGCACCAACGGCACCAAGGTCAACGGCGAAGCCGTGCAGTTGTGGCTGTTGCGCCACGGCGACATCATCGCCGTCGGCCGCTCGGTACTCCTGGTCGGTTCGGAAGAGGAGATCGCCCAGCGTTTAGCTGCGCTGCGTGAGATCAAGCGATCGCCGGGCGGGACGTGGCACGGAGGCGCCATCGAAGAGTTCTCGCCGGTCGTCTCCCTGGCTTCGGAGTTTCTTTGGGGGAGCAATCCCGAACTGCAAGAACTGCTCCGCTCACCAGCCCCTCCCGAGTTGCCCGGTGATTTAAGTCCCGGTCAGGCTGCCCAACTTTCCGAATTCCTCCAATACCTCCATCTACGATTGCGAAGCTTGGTCCAGTCGGTCAAAGGCCCCGCCGGGGCAGAGCAGATCACTCTTGAGCAGCGTCAGTGGCAGAACCTTCTGGACCTCCACGCCCGCATCGCACGCTACTTGCGCACCATCGGCGAGCCCGAAGAGGAGTAAGAAGGATTGGGGATTGGGTCCCCCTGGCGAAGCGGAACCGCGAGGGACCGTCTCACCGTCCCAATATCCTATCCAGAAATCTTACGTAAGCAATTCGGGACTCTGGCGTGATCTGGAGTTGCGACCCAACGGCGGGCAAGCTCACTGCCTCCCTCGTGCCCCCACAGGGATCGGTACAATTCTGAGGAGCGTGCGGTACAATCGTCTTTCGTACCGGTGTCTCGAATGCAGGATGGTTTTTCGCACCCCTGAGTGGCCAGAAGGATGAGCGCACCTCCATTTGTTCATCTTCATTGTCATAGTCACTACAGTCTGTTGGATGGCGCTGGCCTCTTAGACCGGCTCATCAATCGGACCAAAGAGCTGGGAATGACCGCCCTGGCGTTGACGGACCATGGCAATCTCTATGGGGCCTTCGAGTTTTATGAGAAGGCCACGGCCGCCGGGATCAAACCGATCATCGGCTACGAGGCCTACGTCGCCCCGGGGAGCCGCTTCCACAAAGACGCCAGCAGCATGAAGGAGGCCAGCTACCACCTGACGCTTCTGGCCGAGAACTACACGGGCATCAAGAACCTGATGAAGATGGCCTCGTCAGCCTTCTTGGAAGGGTTCTATTTCCGTCCGCGCATCGATAAGCAGTTGCTGGAAGCCCACAAGGAAGGGATTATCTGCTTGAGCGGCTGCGTGTCGAGCGAGTTCAACCGGGCGTTGATCGGATCGGCCGAACCCGACTTCCAGAAGGCCATGGAGGTGGCCGACTGGTATGCCCGGCTCTTTCCCGGCCGCTACTACATCGAGATTCAAAACAACGGCCTGGAGATCCAGCGTCTGGCCACTGAGGCGGCCATTGACGTGGCCAACCGGATGGGCCTGCCCCTGGTGGCAACCAGCGACGTCCACTATGTAAATCGCGAGGACTCCGTCGCGCAGGACATCCTGCTCTGCATCAACACGGGCAAATTCCGCACCGACGCAAAGCGGATGCGGATGGAAACCGACGAGTTCTACCTCCGTAGTCCGGAGGAGATGTACGCGGCCTTCCCGGGTCAGGAAGAGGCGGTGCGCCGCAGCCAGGAGATTGCCGACCGCATTGAGACCGACTTCGACCATTCCCGGCACTTCCCGGTCTATCAACTGCCGGAAGGGATCGAACCGGCCGATTTCCTCCGCGATTTGTGCATCGAGGGACTGAAGAAGAAGTACCTGGGCACGAAGCGGCTCGTCGACGGTCAACTGACGACCGAGGTGATCGAGCGACTGGACCGCGAGTTGGGCGTGATCACCAAACTGGGTTTCCCCAACTATTTCTTGATCGTCTGGGACTTCGTGAACTTCGCACGCAGTCACGGAATCGAGGCCACGGCGCGTGGTTCGGGCGTCGGCTCGCTGGTGGCGTTTGCGTTGGACTTGAGCCGCGTCTGCCCGCTCGAATACGACCTGCTGTTTGAACGGTTTCTGGATATCAACCGTCTGGAACCGCCCGATATCGATATCGACTTCTGCCAGCAGCGCCGCGCGGAAGTCATCCAGTACGTCAAGGAAAAGTACGGTTACGCGAACGTGGCCCAGATCGGCACCTTCGGGACGATGGCCGCGCGGGCCGCGATTCGTGACGTGGGGCGTGCGCTCGGGATGCCGATTCCCCAGGTCAATGCGGTCGTGGCCATGGTCCCCGACCAGTTGGGGATCACGCTCAAGAAGGCCCTGGCCGCGAGCGACGACTTGAAGAAGGCCTACGACTCCGACCCCGAGATCCGCGAGTTGTTGGACTTGGCGATGTCGGTTGAAGGTCTGGCCCGCAACGTCGGCACGCACGCTGCAGCGGTGGTGATCGCCGACCGGCCCCTGGACGAATACCTCCCCCTGCAACGTGTGCAAGGGAAGGAGGAAGTCACGACCCAATGGGCGATGGCCCAAGTCGAGCATGCCGGGATGCTCAAGATGGACTTCCTCGGCCTGCGCAACCTGACGATCCTCACCAAGGTCGTGGATCTGATCGAGCAGACCACCGGGAAACGGATCAACCCCTACAGTTTCCCGTTGGACGACAAGGAAACCTTCGCCCTGTTGTGTCGCGGAGAGACGAAGGGGGTGTTCCAGTTGGAAAGCGGCGGCATCCGCGATCTTTTGCAGCGGATGAAACCCGACCACTTCCGCGACATCATCGCCACCAACGCCCTGTATCGTCCCGGCCCATTGGAAGGCGGGATGGTCGACGACTACATCGAGGTGAAGCACGGGCGCAAGAAGCCCGAGTACAAACACCCGGTGATGGAAGAAATCCTCGCTGAAACGCACGGGGTGATGCTCTACCAGGAGCAGGTGATGCGGATCCTCAACCGCCTCGGCGGAATCGAACTGGCTGCCGCCTACACCTGCATCAAGGCCATCAGCAAGAAGAAGTTGCCGGTCATTGAAAAGAACAAATCGCAGTTCATCAAGGGCGCCCAAGAAAAGGGGCTCACCGCGCAAGATGCGGAAGAGCTTTTCAGCCTGATCGAGAAATTCGCCGGATACGGATTCAACAAGAGCCATTCGACGGCCTACGCGTTGGTGGCCTACATGACGGCCTACCTCAAAGCCCACTACCCGGTGGAGTTTATGGCCGCGCTTCTGACCAGCGACATCTCAACCCGGAATTTTACGCACAAAGACGCGTTGGTCGAACACATCGAAGACTGCCAGCGGATGAAGATCGAGGTCGTTCCCCCCGATGTCAACCGCTCGGACGTGGAATTCGGCGTCGCCAACGGCAAGATCATCTTCGGTCTTTCGGCAATCAAGGGGTGTGGCGGCGCGGCGGCCGAATCGATCGTTGCGGAACGCAAGGCCAAGGGCCCGTTCAAGAGTATTTTTGATTTCTGCGAGCGACTCGATTCCGGCTCCGTCGGCCGGGGTTCGATCGAAGCGTTGATCAAGGCCGGCGCATTTGATTCGCTCGGCGCCAAGCGGGCTCAGTTGTTCGCTGTCCTCGATCGGGCCCTCCAGTCCGGGGCGGCGGCCGCCGCCGATCGCCGCCGCGGCCAAAAAGGGCTCTTCGGCGACGAAGACGAGGAAGAGGCGAAGGAAACCGTCAACGCCTCGCTGCCCGACATCCCCGAGTGGGAAGAACGCGACAAGCTGACCAAAGAAAAGGAAGTCCTCGGCTTCTACCTGACCAGCCATCCGCTGGCTCAGCACGCCAAGCTCCTGCAGACCTATTGTTCCCACACGAGCAAGCAAGCGGCCGCCCTGCCCCATCGCACTCCGTGTATGCTCGGAGGAATGCTTGCAGCAATCAAGATCGCCCACACCAAGAATCCCCAGCCAGGCAAACCGTCGAAATATGCGATGTTCGACCTGGAAGACACCGAGGGGATCATGCGCTGCATCCTCTGGCCGGAGCCGTATCTCCACTACGGGGAACTGGTCCAACCCGACGCAATTCTCGTGGTCCTCGGCAAGATCGACAAGCGACCGGGCAGCGAGGAGGCCAATTTCATCGTCGACGAATTGATCCCCCTGAACGAGGTGGAAGCCCGCTACACCAAGGGGATCTTGATCCGAATCTCGGAGCAAATCCATGGAATCCGCGGTATGGAACAGCTCTATGAAATCCTCCGCGGCTACCCGGGCAATTGCGATCTGAAGTTGCTCGTCGGCTTGGCCGACGGCCGCCGCGTGCAGTTGGACTGCGAGGGGCTGCGCGTGGACCTCAACAGCGAGATGCGTAATCGGGTCGACGAATTGCTCGGCCCGGGCAACGTCCGCCTGATTGCCGCCCCACACGCCAAGCCCAATGGCAACGGGAATGGCAACGGCAAGGGCAACGGCAAGGGGAACAGCTACGCGCGGCGGTCTCAAGGGGCGTGACCCCCCCGCCCAACGGATGATCCAACTCCTCTTCCGGACCGAAATCTCGACAGACTGAGCCGACATTCAGCCTCCGACCAGCCTGCCGGAACTTCCAATTTGCGGGGAATTACTTGCTTTGCGCAAATTGCCCAATTAAGATCGATAACATGGCCTCCAAGCTGCCGCGCAAGCGGTGCTTCATGTCGTAACTTCGGGATTTGTCAGGCCAATTCCACGCCTCCCGCGCTGGCACGCGTGCCGACCTCGGTGGGTGTATCGAACCGCTTCGTCGAAAGGGAGAACTTGCTCATGCGCAGGCAAGCCGTTGATTTCCGGAGACTGCTTCTGGGAATGGCGATTGGACTGGTATTGCTCGGCTTCGCGCCAGGCCTCGCCCTCGCCCAAAACAATAACAACAACAATAACAACAACAATAACGGCGATGACGACACCCCCACGATGTCCGGTATTGCGGTCGACGCCCAAGGCGTGCTGCACCGGTTGGTCGGCCGTGACTCGACGGGTATGCTCGCCCGCGAGCGGATCGCCGCGGCCCGGTCCTCGCTGCCGCGCAACGTGATCGCCTTCAGCGCGATGCGCAAGGTCTCGCTGCAGCGGCTGGAAAAGGCGTTGGAAAACGCCAACGGCGCGTTGAACGACGAGATGCGGTATCTGGCTGGCCTGCTGCGAGTGAAGTACGTCTTCTTCTATCCGGAGAGCAAGGATATCGTCTTGGCCGGCCCGGCCGAAGGGTGGGTCGATCTGGACGGCCAAGTCGTTGGGATCACTTCCTTCCGACCCACGCTGCAGTTGCAAGACCTGGTGGTGGCCCTGCGGGCGTTCCCACCGGATCGGGAAGGCCAACCGCTGATTGGCTGCTCGATCGACCCGACCCCCGAAGGGCTGTCGTCGATGCAGCAGTTCCTGCGGAGCTTCGGCTCGACCGCTTATCCCGGCCAGACGGAAACGATCGTCGCCAACTTGAAGAACAGCCTCGGTCTGCAGATGATCTCGGTCGACGGCGTGTCGGCCAAGACGCACTTCGCCCAGGTGCTCGTGGAGGCCGACTATCGGATGAAGTTGATCGGCATCGGCCTGGAGCAGCCGCCGGTGAAAATGGTCAGTTTTGTCGACAAGGTCAATCCGGCCGCCGTCTCGCGTAACGCCTTGTTCCGCTGGTTCTTCGTGCCCGACTACCAGTGCGTGCGGGTCAGTGAAGACGGGCTGGCCATGGAGCTCGTCGGCGACGGTGTGAAACTGGTCGGCGAAGACGAACTGGTGTCGGGCCAAGGCGAACGCAAGGGCTCGGGTAAGTCGAGCCAGGCCAGCATGGCCTTCTGCAAGAGCTTCACGCAGAAATACGCGCAACTGGCCGAGCGGATCCCGGTCTACGCCCAACTGCGCAACGTGATCGACTTGGCTGTGGCCGCTGCGTTCATTCAGCAGCAGGGCTACTACGACAAGGCCGGCTGGAAGCTGGAAACCTTCGGCAACGAAAAAGCGTTTGCCGTGGAACTCTACAACCCGCCGAAGCAGGTCGAATCGGCCGTGGCCGCCATTTGGAAAGGGAACCGGCTGGTGACCCCGATCGGCGGCGGCGTGCAGATCGAACCGACCCTCGCCCTGAAGGCCGAAAACCTCCTAAAGGACAACGAGGGGCAGGTGGCCAAGGCCCACCGTGAGACCAAGCTCAACCTGCCCAAAGACCGCTGGTGGTGGGACTGAGCGGTCGCCGAGTGACGAGCGCTCCAGGGGCCTCTCGGATCTCCTCGGGCACTCTGGTGCAAGCGTGTGTCACCATCGCCGAGCATAACGGCCCGAGAGGCGAATTGCGAGGGGCGTTTTGGGCCACGTCGAGGACGGAAAGCAAAGCGGCAAACGAGGAAGACCTCAAGCCAGCTATACGCTTCTCCCGCGAGTCTTTCTTACACTGTTCCTCCCAGCGTCTTGCCAGCCTTGAAGGCTCGACGAGTGGTGTCGGCGGGGTAATGGTGGGGCGGAAGGAGTTGGTGGGGGAGTGCATCGCAGGAGCGATAAAGGGCTTCGAGAAGGCCCAGGTAGTCGGCGTGATGCAGACGGGTCAATTCGTGGTGGACGCGCAGCCCGACGAGCAATCGGGAGTAGCGGGTCGTTTCGGCAGCGACCTTGTCAACGAGTAAAGCGGCTTGGGCGGTAATCCGATCGCGCAGGCTGGGCTGCGCGGCGAACTGTCGCACGAGACGCCGCAAGCCCTGGCGATTGACGTGCAGGGCGATCCGCACGGCGCGCAAGGCTTCCGCCTGGTCCGGGGCAAGCAAGCCTGGACGCACTGTCGAAAGAAACTCCAGCAAGGCCGAGCGATCGACGCCCGCCCGTTCCATCTGCCGCCGGTAGGGCTCGATCTGCCGGGGTTCCAGGCCGGCGGCTTCCAGGTCACAGGCAGCCGTATAGCCGAGGCTGCCGTCGAGATACTCGGGATCGAACTGAGCGCGAAGGCTCGTGGCCGACAGGAAACAGGGGAGCACCATGCGTTCCAGCATGCGCCGGGCATCGACAAGATCCTCGCCAAAGACGCGAGCCAACAGAAGACGACGCCGCTGGAGGAGATCCTCCCGCGCGCCGGAAAACTGGTCGAGCCAAGCCTCGTGCTCTTCGCCGGGCCAGAGCAAGGCTTGGGCATTGAAATAGTCGGTATCGTACTTCCGGTTCAGCCAAGTCAGGGCCTCGCCGACCTGGACGCCGATCGCCCGGGTAATCATCGTCATCCACAGCTTCTGCGATAAACGGCGTGGAAGACAGCGGAAGTGAGCCATCCGGCCATGGCGCACTTCGCGTTTGACGGCGCAAAGCGTGGCGCTGGCTTCATACTGTTCGTTGAGCTTGACGTCGCTGCGGTCGAAGTAGGCGCCGTTGCGCCAGTCTTCGAGGAAACGCAGATCAAGTCCCAGGTGGTAGCGCTGCCGGGGCTGGGACTGATCCCGTTCCAAGGCAAACAGAGCGCGACGGAGGAATTGTTGCCGGGCGTAGGCTGCCGAGGAGAGGGGCCCTTCCGGAACGGCGATCACGTGGGCCGGGCACTCCAGCGGATGCGGATGGATCTGAGTCAGGTCGGATCCAATCGCCCATTCGAATTCATAGACCCGCTCCCAGAGCGCATCGAGATGCTGATCTTGCTGGGACTTGCGATAGTCCTCCATCAAGTCGAGATCCGCCGCCTGGGCTACATTCGCCAGCCGGGTGAAGAACAGGTTGGGGATGTTCTTGAGCACCAGGCCACTGGCCAAGGTGGTGCTGCCGACCAATAGCGGCAGGGCAATCGCCACCCGGGCCGGATAGGTGGCGACGCCGGGGAGAAAATTCCCCAGGTAGCCCAACAGGCAGACGGCGGCCGTGGCCGTGCTGTAGCGCAGACTGCGACGATAGAGGAAATCGCCGACAAGATAGAGGGCGTCCAGGAAACTGATCAGCCGGCAGATGTGCTTCAAGGGGCCCTTGGGCTTGGACGGCGCAGACGCCGACGCCCCTTTGGACTCAAGCGAGGACGCTGGATGCATGGCACGAGTAAACCGCATGAACGACCTGCCGTTTCTGAGGGCGGAACGGCCTCTCATTGCCTACGGTACTTCCGCGGTCGCTCGACTGCAAGCGCCAGCCAGCGCGGGGCTCCCGCTGGCGGAGCCTCCCGTCACTCTTCCTCGATGTCTGCACGGCCGGCACGCGGCGGACGCGCCGGGTGCGTCGAAACTGGGGACGGGGCATGCGCCCCCCTTCGGTAAACCAGTAACCGGCCAGAAGCCGGTAAAAGGCCAACAGGACAAACGCCCCGGCCGTGGCCACAACGAGCCCCAGGAGACTCAAGGGGGTCACACGCTGCTGACAATAATAACTGAGCGTGGCACAGCCGATCACGGTGCCGCCAATCCCCATGGCCAGGGTGGCCACCGCTCCTCCTGGATCGCGGCCGGGCATGATCGCTTTGGCCAAGAGCCCGACGAGCGTCCCAAAACCGATCCAGACGAGAGTGTCATTCGCCCACTGACCGAGTTGGGTGTTTAGCGGCAAGCTCTCCATTTTGACTCAAACTCCCAGCTTCGCGTCCTGTGGTGCATCCCGGGACCCCGTCCGGCGTAATCCTCAGAATCGTTATCGGCCCACGGAGGTGCCGACTTTGGTGGAAGCGACCAGCGGGAGTGGGCCTGACGCGAGGGAAACGCGAGGGGGGAACGGCAAAAGGGGAGCGGCCGCGGGGAGGCAACGGCGGGCAAGCCCACCCACTACGCGAACGTGTGTCGGGATCCGCCCTCACCCCGGCACCGATTCGCAATCGGTGAGCCGGCGGTAGATCTCTTCACGGTGGATGGGGACTTCTTCCGGACCGTGAATCCCAAGTTTGACTTGGTTTCCTTGGACCTTGAGGATCGTCACTTCGATTTCGCCGCCGATAATGATCCGTTCACCCGCTTTACGATTGAGCACCAACATTGTTTTCTCTTCACTTTCCTTGACAAAGGATCGTCGAGAGCAGAAAGCCTCGACGACGACTCCGGGGGCTTGAAACCTCGAACAACACAACGACCGCTGGACGCCAGGCGGAGAACGGTGCAGCCCTGGCGCCGGCCGGATCAACGCTGCTGCTTACAAAGCAGGGCGCAGCGTTGGGCAGCCGAGCAGATGCCGGTCGCCTCCTTGCGGATGAGGCAGGAGCCGGTTGTGCTGTGAACACGGACAGACGCCGATTGGTCGGCGGAGTTGATCAGCTCATAGTCGGTACGTGGGACAATGACTGCGGGAGAGGATTCGTCTCGCGGAACAGGGGTGGTGGACGAGGCACAACATCCCTGTTGCCAGGTGTTCTCGGGCTCAGCCATGTCCGCGCATCGCGCAAGCGGGACGCGCTGGGCCTCTTCGCTCCAGGCGGCCCAAGCCTCCAGCGGGGCCAGCAAGATCGCCAGCCACACAAGAGTCCGACAGGTTGTCTTCCCCACGCAATACATTAGTATTTTAATGACCGTTTTGTGGTTCTATGCTTCCGCGACGATGATTCTGCCACCTTGCGGACGTTTGCGTCAAGGCCAGTTCCAGGGCCAGGCACGCACGCAGAGTGCTTGCTAAGCTATTACTATCACGAGAGTTGCGGGCCAGGCCGTGCCTCGCTAAATCGCCGTCGCACGCTCCCCCTGAATCGACCGCCAAGTGACCATAATGACAACCTTACAAGTAATCATTATGAAGAATCCGTTCGCAGGAGGCTACTTCAGCTCGAACACGAAGTCATTTTCGCCGTCGGCGAGAACCTCAGCGGTAAGCGTAGTCCGCTGGCTATCGGAGAACTGCGGGGCGAGGAGTTGGACCTTGGCCGGGGCGGCTTCGCCGGGGGCGAGTTGCCCCTTGGCGGCCATGAGCTGGGCTTCCGCATCGAGTCGCTTTTGGTACTCCGCCTCGCTCATCTGCTTGGGCGGAACGAATTTGGAGATCGTCACGCGATGCGTCCCGGCGACGGCGCCGGGGTAGCTGCCGGTGGCGCCGACTTGGGTGGCCACCTGGAAGCGCCCCTGGGCGTCGGTTGTGCCGAGGGCCAGAAGCGTCGCCTGGGGCGTTGCCCCTTGGGTGGCGAAGATCACCGTGGCCCCTTGGAGCGGTTTGCCTTGATACCGCACGGTTCCCGTGACCGGAACAACGTTTGGCGCCTTGGCATCCCGGCAACCGCCGGCCGCGCAGACGACCAGACCGATCAGGCCCCACGTCCAACGCAATGGTCGCGAAGTGTCGAACATGCCCTGTTGTCTCCAAAGTCGATTTCACTATGGCACGGCGACCGCCTCGCCGCCGGCTTTGGTTCCCAAGGCTCCCCAGACCCCATAGGGACTTGGGCCCGACGTCTGTTCGGCCGAGGTGAGATTGCCCGTATCGATTGTGTTGCTGATGAACCGCACGGCGCCGTCGGCCAGGAGGCAATTGACCCCGCCGGGATGATAACTGCTGGCGCTGTAAAGCCCCCAGTTGTCCCCGTAGTTGTCGTTCAAGCAACTGGGACTATTGGGAGGCAGAACGGTGGTGAAGCCGACAAACGGGGCCAAGCCGCTGTGCCAGAGCGAGGCCAACGGGCGGCTCGCCTGGACGGCCGTCACAAGGTACTTGCCGCCGGCGGCTGTGGCCAGACAGAGACTGGGGTTCGTATTGAGTCCGGAAATGCTCTGGGCGCCCAGGCCGCGCACATCGGTGGTGTCAACGGCGTTGGCCTTTTCGCCGGCGAGGATCGTGTTCGAGGTGCCGTCGGTGATGTCGGCAAATCGGGTTGCCGAACGGTAATGGAAGATTCCACGGCCGCTGGTCGTGTCGTGGTTATTGAGGATCGTGTCGCCCAGACACATCGGGTAATTCTGCCGCCCCTTCACGTTGGTGTTGTCGTAATGATAAAGACCCAGCGGGGCCGAAGGGCAGCGGAAGGCCGTCAGATCCTGGCACCAGGGTGGATACCAGAAGAAGTCGCGCGGCGGCCCGAACGGCAACGCGGCCGGAGAGCCGTTCCAGGGCTGGCTGATCTGGTCGTACAGCGGCGCGTATTCCAGGAAAGGAAGAATGAACACGTAGCCGTTGATCGTCTCCTCATTGCCAATCGGGGTGGTATCGCGGGTCCCCGGGTAGTTCGACGGCCCGCGCATCCAGGGGAAGGCCTGTTTGGCGGCCACATAGTTGTGCATCGCCAGCCCGATCTGTTTCAGGTTATTGACGCACTGTGCCCGGCGGGCCGCCTCGCGGGCGGCTTGCACGGCCGGCAACAGCAAGGCGATCAAGATTCCGATGATCGCGATGACCACCAAGAGCTCCACGAGGGTGAAAGCTCGACGTTCTGCGTGTACCATACTCCGACCCTTTCTTGTGAGAGGTGAAAGGGAAGGTACTGCTTGGTCAGGTCCGCATGCGGTCGATCGCTATTGGCAGAGGAGAACGAATCGGAGAAGACGCCGCCCAGGTCGAAAGTGATCGCCTCTGCACCCAACAAGCAGCCATTCTCCCGTGCGTAGCATAGCCGCACCCGGCCCAGTGCGTCTTGTGCCTGGCGACGGTGGAGAAAGTGACAAGGGGATACAACCACAAGAGGGGTCTGGCCGTGAACCAACACCCATCCTTAGAGACGCCGAGTCCTCGGAGACCATTGACAAAGGTGGTACCTAGTAGGACTTCCTGGACGAGATTCAGCGGAATCCTGCATACTGGCGTATGCGTCGGAAGGAATCGATCCGAATCAAGGATGGTGCGATCGAGTAAACAGCTCGGCCGTCCAGCGTCTGATGCTCGCCGGACGGCCGTATTCCGTTTTCGTAAAGACCAACGTCTCGGTCAACTGTTTTTGATGACCGCTACTTGTGCTTACTCGCATTGGGAGCAGCCGCCCCAGGAATTGGCTCTAGCTCGCCTTGCGGATTGGGTGTGGTCTTGCCTTCACGATCCTTGTAGCCACCACTACCGCCACACCCCCATGTGAACGCCGTCAGGCAAATCAATATGACAACTGAGGCCACACGCATCTTACGTCCTTTTCTGTTCGATCAGTACTGTGGAACCGGATACCCATCGCCTATGCCGTTGACCTTGAACCACGTCAAATAGTCGATCGTCTCTGCGACACTTCGGGTCGATCCATCGGCCAAGAGGGCGTTGACAATTCCGGGATGCAGGCTACTGGGTGAATGCTCGTTTGCGTTGGGACCGGAATAGCTCAGATAGAGAGGGGCTCGCATATGAGGACTGGTCTTCCAGTAGGAATCCTGCGTCGGCGTGCCAGATCCGTCAGGGAGGCTATAGTAGCTCCGCGTTCCGCTGCCTCCCGCAGGCATCGCGACGAAGGCAGCACGCGTGACGACCGTTTCCCCTCGCTTTCGGGGAACGCCGGTACCGCATGTGAACCTCGCGCCGTTCTTGAAACCAAGCGAATAGACCTCGGCAACCATCATTGTGTTCGAGGTGCCATCGGTAATCTCGGCGATCTTGGTGGCACAGCAAACCTCAAGGGCATTCGAGCCCGTCACGGCTTTTGTGTCAAAGACTCCCGCGAAACAATGGCCCACCGCCTCTGGAACGGCTGTGCCGACCGTCCCGCCTGAACTGATCACTCCATCTGGCCACCAATCCCATCCTTCGCAACCCGCATAGGTCGTGATCGCGAGATTATGAGTCTCCGATGGTAAGGTAAATCCGGCATCCGACGGGCAGAGCAAGGTTGCCACCTTCTGGCTCACAAAACTCTGGCCCCATGCGGGTGCCCGAATGTTGGCCTGGTCATACAGTGCCCTCTGCTCCATGTAGGGCAAAATCATCGTCAACCAGGTGTGATGGTACGGGAGCTCGGGCACGGAACCTACCGGGTATCCCCAAATCGCTCCAGGTGGAAACGACTTGTTTGCATCCAGGTAATTGTGCAGGGCCAACCCAATCTGTTTGAGGTTATTCGAACACTGCATCCGCCGCGCCGCTTCGCGCGCGGCTTGGACGGCGGGCAACAACAGGGCGATCAAGATGCCAATGATGGCAATGACCACCAACAGTTCAACCAGCGTGAACGCCTGGCGTCGCATGACCCTTCCTCCTTCTGTGAGATATGACGAAATACTTGACAAGTCAACGCGTAAAACGCGTGAAAATCGTCGTGGAGGACATCGCCAGAGGCCATCGAGAGACAACCTGAGACAATCGTCGCGTGCTGTGGACCGACAGCCACTCGTGGGGGGGTGGTTGAAGGCTATTTCCGTGTTTCTTATTGTTTCTTAGCATCGGCGTGTATTTCAACGGTTTCTTGCGACATTTTTTCCGCATCTTGCGACACCCCGGCCATCGCTCGGCCGGTTGCTTGCTATCGTCGCCAATCTGACTAAGCTAAAGGTGGTATCAAGGCGATGGGGACGCCCTATGTGCGGTCACGAAGACTATTTCCGCTATATCCCGGTCCGGCAACGCGACATCCAGTGGGGGCTGGTGGTCATTGGGGCCGGGTTCGCCTCGATTCCTCCCCACGCAGCCTATCCCCCGCCCGGCCATCCGGAACTCTATGAGTTTCGCTGGCAACAAGGACGCAGCTTGCCGGAGTATCAGGTCCTCTACATCGCCCAGGGGGAGGGAATCTTTGAATCCTCGGGCACAGCCCGCCAGTCGATCGGCGCCGGAACGGTGTTGATGGTCTTTCCGGGCGTTTGGCATCGCTACCGACCGGATCGCAAGACCGGCTGGGACGAATACTGGGTCAGTTTCAACGGCGAGTTCATGGACCGGCGCGTGGCCAACGGTTTCTTCTCCCCCCAACGACCGGTGTTGGTCACGGGGCAACAGCCGTCGATCCTTGCCCCCTACCAAGTCATCCTCGACCGTCTACGCCGCGAGCCGCCGGGCTTTCCCCATCTGATTGCCGCCGACACGATCGAGCTGTTGGCCTCGGTGCTGGCCGCCATCAGCGACGAATCGCACGAGTTGATCGTCCAAGGCCCCCGCGACGTAAAAGCCCTTCAAGACCGGACCGTGGCCGAGGCGATGCGTCTGATCTGGAACCAGGACCACCAGCCGCTGACCGTGGAAAGCCTCGCCCGGCAACTGGCCATCACGCGCCGCTCCCTGGAACGCCGCTTCCATCAGGCCCTCGGCTACACGGTGCGCGAAGAGATGCTCCGCTGCCGTTTGGAACGGGTGCGCCGGCTATTGACCCAGACCGACTTGGCGATCGGCGAAATCGTCCACGCCTCCGGCTTCTCAAGCAGCGACGCCATGACCCGCGCCTTCTGCCAGGCCGAAGGGCTCACGCCGCTGAAGTATCGGCAAAAGCATCGTCGGGCATAGGGCGAGGGGATGCGGGGGGTGAAGGGTTGGGGGGCCGCGGCCGTCACCTCCCCGTCCCCACACCCGGCACTTGCAGGAGAGCCCAAAGGCGGCGGAGGTTGTCCCCTCGGCGGGCACGTCGAAGCTGAGGGTAGTTGTTGCCGGGTCGCTGTACTTGGTCGGAACGACTTGGCCGGGGATCGTCTTCATGCCCTGCCCCTGAGCGATCGATTCCAGGTCGGCCATCGGCAACCCCCGCAGGTTGGGCGGGAGTCTGTTCTGGTCGATCTTGCTAATTGCGACCTTGTTGGGGCCTGCCTGGGCACCATCCATCAACGTGAAGACTCCCCCCGCTTCCGTCTTGGCAAAACCCACGTGCTTTTCCCCGATAAACCGGACTTCCGCTCCATCGAGCGGCTGGCCATCAAGGGTAACCTTGCCGGAGACTGGAACGGTCGGCACACCTTGCGACGTTTTACCACATCCGAGGAGCGTTCCCAGCAAGAGACCGAGGCCAGCCACCACGGCGATGATCCTGCCACGCATGGTCCAATCCTCCCCCACCGAGTTCAATACTCCCCAACGACTTGGCCGTCGGCAATGTAGTTGAGCTTGGCGAAGGTGAGGTAGTCGATCGTTTCGGAGATGAACCGTGTCGAGCCGTCGCCCAGGGCGAACTGTGCGCCGCCGGGATGCTTGCTGCTGAACGTCCGGGCGAAGGTTCGTTTCTGCGCGTCGTTGTTGTACACGGCATTGATCGCCCCTTCCATCAGGTTGGTTGCCGTGTAGGAGAGGGTCGTGCTCGACGAGGTGGGTACGGCTCCGTGGCAGCAGGTGTTCACACCGCAGAGCGCCCATGGGCCCCAGTTGGCATCCGTCTTGAATTGAGAACCGCCGAGGGATTCGCCCAGTGCGATCGTGTTACTGGTGCCGTCGGTGATCGTGGCCATCTTGGCCGCCCCATTGTTGCCGAACATTCCCCGGCGGATATCACTACTCGTGGAGGCGTAGTTGCCGCTGTCGTCGTTAAACGTGCCGGTGGCGAAGAAATAGTTGGTCCGCCGAGCGCTTCGCATGCTGTAGCGATCGTTGGTCCCCGCAGCGTTCGAGCGCAGTTCTCCAGCGGTAGGGGCCGAGGACATTCAAACGCGGCAATCCGGGTACTGATCACCGCCTCGTTCATCGTGTCGTTGCCCAACACTCCCACTGAATACTGATCCGACATGCTGGAGGAGACGTTGAAGTTGTACTTGTCGTACAGCGTCCTTTGTTCGATGAAGGGGAGCAGCAACACCCAGCCCGTCGTGTTCTTCACCTGACCGGGAAACTGGGTGCTCGCGCCAGACTGCCGACCGCAGTTGAGAATCGCCGGCGGGAATGTCTGGTGAACGTCATGATAGTTGTGCAATGCCAATCCCATCTGCTTGAGATTGTTGCTGCACTGGGAGCGGCGTGCTGCCTCGCGAGCGGCTTGAACGGCCGGCAGCAGCAAGGCGATTAAGATGCCGATGATGGCGATGACCACCA
>CAZLDQ010000044.1:0-32682 GCA_964558295.1 uncultured Planctomycetaceae bacterium
CCCCCCCCCCCCCCCCCCCCCCCCCCCCCCCCCCCCCCCCCCCCCCCCCCCCTGGACGGTGGGCCGTGATCTGTAGACTAGCGACGCACTCGTGCGGTGTCGGTGACCTTCGCTAGTTGCCAACCCCCAGCCCCTAATTCCCGTTTCCCTGAATCCTGAACCCTTCCAAACCTATGATGATGAAACCTCTAATTTGCCCCAGAATAGGCAGGCTGACGGGTGAGCTGTAAGCCTTGGGTGGCGATGGTGTCGACCATGGCGCGGAGGGTTTCGTCGTGGCGTCGGCGCTGGCGGCACCAGGTGAGGTACTTTTCCGCGTCGGCGTAGCGTTTGGCTTGGAAGAGACAGGAGCCAAGGGCGTAATGGATGTCGTAATTGGCGGCGTCCCAGCTTAAGGCCTGTTGCAAGCTGGCAACACATGCATCGACGTCGCCCAATTCACGGTAGGCTTGGGCCGCTTCCAACCAGGCGCGTACCGCTGCGTCATCGGTCAACTTTGCGGCCAAGCGACCTGCAGTTTGGGCATGCGCCGTCAGCGCGGCGGTCAAGTCGTCCGTGCGCCGAAGTTGGCGATAACGGGCTTCCAGGCGGGCGAAGGCGGGAAGGTCTAGGGGAAAGAGTTCCATAAACGCACTGGCTGACATCTGATCGGCCAGCAGGCGAATCAGCCGCTCTTGATGGCGGGGACCGCATTGGAACGAGCGTTGCCAGAAGGCAAACGCCTGTTCGGAGTCGCCGGCCAAATGGGCTTCTTGGCCAATTTCGAAGAGCACGTTGCCGTCCCGCGGACGCACCTGGAATGCCTGCTGGAGGCAGAGGTCTTTGCTCAGGGCATCTGGCCCGGCGAGGAAGGTCAAGGCCGCCAGGCGAAGGTACATCGCGCCTTGCACCGGGCAGAGTGTGACCGCCAGGCGTGCATGCTCGAAGGCGCGATCGAGGTGTTCCCGCTTGGAGCCGAAGGCTGTGGTTAGCCAAGCGTCAAGTGCTTCCCGCGAGGCAAATTGGGAGGCCAACGCGGCGTCGCGCACGTGCCGGGCGTCAAGCCCATTGGGCCCTTGGGCCTGTTGGAACAGGCGGAGATGGACTTCGGCCAGCCGGGCGTGGGCCAAGGCATGGTTTGGCTGCCAGGCGACGACTTGGGATAAGTCGTGGATCATTGGCACCAAGTCGGTCGCTTGATCCGTCACGCTGCGTTGAAACAGGTTACGTCCCTGGGCCAAGGCCCGATGCCAATTCGGCTCGGCGACGACCGCTCCGACAAGACCCGGTCCCGCGAGGCAGGCCACGACCAGTAGGGAGGGAACCGCCAAAAGCCAAGCGGTCCGTGGAGCCTGGACGACTGGAGGCCGATCGTTGCAACGCACCAGTTGTGCAAGCCGGCAGGCACAGGCCGCCATGAGCACGACGAGCACCATGCAGCCGGGCACGGTCCAGACCGGATCGACCGCGGCCTGCAAGAGACTGGCCAGTAGACAGGGAAGGATCCCCGCGAAACAGAGCAGTTCGCGTTGAAAAATCCCAGGATGCCATACAGCCAGACACCAGTAGCCGACCAAGACTATGGCAACGGTCACCAGCAGCAGTCCGGCGATTCCTGTCTCCATGGCGACTCGCAGATAGCTGGGCTCGCTTTCTGTGTAAGGAAGAGATGGGGAGGCTTGGTGGTCGGGCAGATAGATCGCCTGAACTTGAGCATGGCTGCCGAGGCCGGTTCCCAGCCAGCGATACTCGACGGCGGCCGTCAGATCCGTGCGCCAGAGACAGCGGCTCGATTGAATGCCGTCGGGCTGAGCGGCTGCGAGCTGATAGTCATAGATCCCCAGGCTGACGGCCAATAACAGGCCGGCACCCAAGAAGAGCAAAAGCGTTTTTCTTTCGAGCAGTTCGCCCCGGTAGAGGATCACTAGGCAGGCCGCGGCGGCCAGGAACATGACGGCGATGGAGCCGCTGGAGCGGGACAAGATGACGGCGAACACGGCGAGCCCCAAGGCGGCGGCCAGCAGGCCGATGTTGGCTCCGCCACGTTGCAGTGAGCGGCCGGAATGCCAATGCCAGCCCGAACGCCAGGTAGGGTCTTTGGTCAAGCTGTTTTGGAGCCACCAGACCAAAGGCCCCAGGGTCAGCACGAGGAAGTGGGCGAAGTAGTCGCGGTTGGGAAAGCTCCCACGGATAGTGTCTGTCGCGGCGTTCAGCGGGTGATGGTAACACCAGAAATACGACTCATCGACGGTCACGTACTGCACCAGCCCGAGGGTGGCCATGCCTGCGCCGGCAATCGCTGCGTAGCGGAGCAATCGCTCCACGTCGTCCGTTTCGCGAATCCGCTGCACGGCAACCAGGAACAACAGGGCGTAGGCCCCGAGCATTAGCAGGCCTCGGGAGGTCTCGGCGGGCGCGAGCGAGAGGCAGGACCAGACACCCAAGCGGGCGCTGGAGGCAGCCGATGGCGACCAAAGGGGCAGGCTTTCATAGAGGTGGGGAGAAAGGACGCTAATGACGGCCGAGGGTAAGGGGACCCACTGGAATGCCACTAGGATAACGGCCGCCACCAAGAGGTATTCAGCCGACGACCAGATCCAGTCCGATTGGCCGGTCAGCGCTTGACGAATGCACCAGCAGGCAGCTACGGCCAGAGCCAATGCGACAAGAATGCACTGTCCAAAGGCCTGGCAACCGCCGGCCAATAACGGCACACTCAAGATCGTGGCGGCCAACAGGCCGTCGACGCCGCGAAGCAGAAGAGCGTCCCAAGAACCGCTGGCCGGGGTGTCAAACCGCAGCCATCGACGTACGTCGTCCACTTGTCCCCTGAGGCTGGCGTGATTCATGATCATCACCGGGCTGGCGCCGCGGAAGGGCAGACATCGAAGGGGAGCGAAGTCGAACGATCACGAGGACAGGAATTGGTGAGCCGAACATCGCCCACCAAGAGACTCCTACTTACCGGAAATCGGCCGCCGGCTCAAGAGGGATTTGGGATTGGGGATGCCCTAGACTGCGCATATTACCCATCTTACAAAGTCTTCGAGGTCTTGGGAATTTGAGGTTGATTCAAGGGGGAAGCAGAGGGGACAAGGAGAGACGCAGGACGTGGCTCAGGCTGCACGCAAGGACTTGCCATTGCGGAGTGCAGCGGCCGGTTGGACGAGTACTGCGGCGATGCGTTCGGCGGCGTGGCCATCCCAGAGCGCAGGACAGCGGCCGTGCTTGTAGGTTCCTTCGAGGACGGCCTGGAGGGATTCGCTGAGCTTTTGGGGGTTGTTGCCCACGAGCGTGCTGGTCCCTTCGTCGACGGTGATTGGCCGTTCCGTGTTTTCGCGGGTGGTCAGACAGGGGATTCCCAGCGCGGTCGACTCTTCCTGGAGTCCTCCGGAGTCGGTGACGATCACTTTGGCCTGGGAGGTGAGGGCCAGGAAGTCGAGGTAGCCGGCCGGCGGGAGCAGGCGGATTCCGGGGGCGGCGTCGAGCCGGGCGGCCAGACCGAACTGTTCCAGGCGTTGCCGGGTGCGGGGGTGAACCGGGAATACAAACGGGAGTTCCCAGGAGACGTCGATCAGCACGTCGAGCAAACGGATTAGATGTACCGGGTTGTCGACGTTCGAGGGACGATGGAGCGTGACCACGCCGTAGCGGCCCGATTCCAGCGAATGCTGCCGTAGCGTGTCACGGGCGCGGGCTTTGGGTAACAGACGCAGGAGCGTATCGATCATCACGTTGCCGACCAGGTGAATCCGTTCGGCCGGCTGCCCTTCCCGGCGGAGATTTTGTACGCCGGCCGGCTCGGAGACCAGGAGTGTATCGGCGACGGCGTCGGTTACCAGGCGGTTGATTTCCTCGGGCATGGAGCGGTCGAAGCTTCGCAGGCCGGCCTCGACATGGGCCACGGGGATTCCGAGTTTGACGGCAGCCAGCGTGGCGGCCATCGTGGAGTTGACATCCCCGACAACGATGACCTGGTCAAAGCGGGTTCCGCCGGCCGGCCCTTCATCCAGCACGGCCTCGAACCGTTCCAAGACGCGGGCGGTCTGAACCCCGTGCTTTCCCGACCCGACTTCTAGACTCACCTCGGGGCGTTTCATTCCCAGTTCCTCGAAGAACACGTCCGATAGGCTCGCGTCGTAGTGCTGACCGGTGTGGATCAACACGGGATGGACATGGGGATAAGCCTCCAGGGCCCGGAGCAAAGGGGCCATCTTCATGAAGTTCGGCCGAGCACCAACGACGCAGGCGAAGTACAAGTCGTTCATGGGGATGGGATCCTATTGATCACACGGAGAATGATCGGCAAAAGGGTTCAAGTCGAAGGGTTTGACCAGGTTCCGTCCACTGAAGGACGGGACCGTCGGCGGTTTGTTCCAGCGATGCGGTGCCGTTACTCGGGGCCCACGTCAGGCACCAAGCACTGGCGGCCGGCAGGGCACTGGACGTTTGCCAACGAATCACGGATGCCTTTTGACGCAAGCCGAGTTGCGGACAATACCAGCTTTCGGCCAGCGTGGCTAGACCAGGGGTGAGCCATTGCAACCGGAGCGGGGTATCGCCGAGAAGTAACTGGAATTGGGCGTCGGCCACCTGACGCACGGTCACCTCGGGGTGGAGGTGCAGCCAGGCGGTCAGTTCGTGGGTGGCCCGTCCTTGGGCCCAGTCGACACAGAACCAAGGCCCACCGGGCCGGCAGGCCAGCCAGCGGCCCACGACCGGCACGCCCAGGCGGCGGTAGGCATTATGCGTTGCCCGGGCCCAGGCGAAGTCGGCTGCATGGCCGGTGACCAGGGGCGAAGGCCATCCCCGGTAGCCCATGCGGAAGCGAGACCAGAGGTCGCATTGGGCGTGGCCGTCGATCTGGAGGACGTTATGGGCAGCACTGGTGCGGCAGTAACGCCGCATCGGATCATCGGCGTAGTTGTAGACGCCGCTATCGACGAAGAGCCGCCGGCCATGGATCGAGGCCTCCAGCGAAAGCAGATCAGCGTGGGCATGGGCTGGCAGGTGGTCGGGGCCGACGGGGCCGGCGTCGAACAGGAGGAAGTCGTCCCGGTGGCGGTAGACCCAATAGTCGCCAAGCTGCCGGGCGGTGGACGTTGGCGTCAGAGCCGGGGTAGAACGGTTCAGTTCGGAGGGGATGCGTTGGTCGAGGCAGGAATCGCCCAGCAGGGGAATATGGCCATCGGGATGGAGGATCGTGTGGAGGAAGTGCGCCATCTTTGCCGCGGTTTGATGGCACCGATTGGCCAACGCCCCGTCCAGGCCGGCCACGGCATCGCGCACATCGAGAACGGCTTCTAGCATCTGGGCGTGATACATCGGCGACCGTTCAAAATGCTCGCCGTGTGGCAGGATTTGTTCGGCCAGTTCCCGCTCGAGAAGTGTCGATGCCTTCGAGAGCCAGCGGTCCGCCTCGGGGCCGGCTAAGAAACCCGCGATCAACACCATCGCCCGAAGGTTCTCCAGGAGGTGGTTTCCCCGGACGTCCCATTCCAGATGACGCTGCAAATAGCGGGCTTGCCAAAGCATGCTGGTGAGAATACGCTGGCGACATTCCGCGTCCGGGGGAGAGGCCAACCAGAGGTGAATCCACACCGGCAGCCGTCGGGAGATGCAGTACGGATGCCAGGCATCCTGCAGTACGCGAGGGTCGTCGAGCCGGTTGTGTTCGATCCAATCGAGCACCAACGCCCAAGCCTTTTGCAACCTGTCGACTCTGCCGGTGGCGAGCCCTTCGGCCGCCAAGTCGAGGAGAAACTCGTGATAGTGGAGATGGAAACGCCACAGGTGAGCGACGCCGGGCCAGGCGGCCAATCGCCAATCGACCGGGCCTGGCATCGTGTGTTCTTGATGGAGGAACTCATAACGTCCAGCGGCAATCCGCTCGGCACGCTGACTTGTTTCGGAACCGAAACGTTCCTGGAGCTTCCGCCGAGACAGGGCGGTCAACTCGGGGTTGTCACGTATCGACGGCATCACGTCAAGCGGCCGGGAGCAACGCTGGGCCCAGCGTTTGTGCGTCAGACGGATCTCAGCGGTGCGAACCAGTCGCATCACCAGTTGCGAGGGGCGGTGGTAGCGCAGGATGTACCACCAGCGGAACGCTTTGCGACGCCAGCCCACGGGATCGGTCTGTTCCTGTTCACTCATGCGAAAGGCCCGGTGGTCTATTTGGCACTCGGGACTGTCACCACCCGTTGCTCTTCAATCGCCTCGACCACGGCCAGGGTGGCCCGGGTTGTGTTGACGAGGCTTGGGAAACTGATCGGCGATGGACTGCCGCTGGCGACAGCTTCGACGAAGGCTCGCAGTTCCTCATTGTGTCCTTTATCTTGGGACCAGCGGCGGTAGGTTTTGGCCTGCGGCCCGTAAACCTCCAGACGCCGGAAGTTGTCCAGACGCAGCACGCGGCCTTCGGAAAAGACTTCCAGGTGTTCTTTGGGATAACTGCTTGCGCCGTTGGCAAAGTAGTTGATCTGGCCCAACGAGCCGTCGGCCATGCGCAGGGTGATCGACACGGTGTCGCGATGGTTACCGGGACCGTCGGGACCATGTTTCAGGGCGGCGACTTGGACGATCGGTGACCCACCAGCCAGGAAATGCAACAGGTCGATGAAGTGGCACGCTTCGCCGCGGATCCGGCCGCCGCCGACCACAGGGTCTTGGGTCCAGTGGGAAGCGGGAATTGCTCCGGCATTGCAGGTGAAGATCATTGACAGCGGCTGACGCCGGCCGGCGAGTCGGGCTTGGATTTGTTGAACGAGCGGGGCGAATCGCCGGTTGAACCCGACCATCAGGATCGGCCGCTTGGGGCCAGACTGGTTGGCATGTTCGTAGGCCTCTTCGATCTGCACCAGCTCCGACTCGCTGAGGCAGAGCGGTTTTTCGACAAACACCGATTTGCCGGCCGCCAGGGCCTGGACGACCAGCGCGGCGTGGGTGTTGTGCCGGGTGGCGATTACTACGGCGTTGACTTCCGGGTCGTCGAGTACCCGCGCGATTTCGGTGGTACTCTGTTCGATCTTGAACTTGCGTGCCGCCTGGGCGCCCGTGAAGCCGGTGGACGTGGCCACCCATTTCAGCCGGGCAGCCGTTTTGGCCAGACCGGGGAGGAGCTTTTGTTGGGTAAACCCGCCGGCGCCGAGCAAGCCCACGACGACGGCTGCTTGCCGGTCGCGTGGCTCATGATGGGACACGACTCGGGCGGTGAGGGCCTGGCGAGCCGGCTGGTCGGCTGGTTCGGCGTAGGTGAGCACCACGCCGATGACCGACTTAGCCAGGACCATTTCGTAGGCCTTGTTTGCCTCGGAAAACGGGGTGCGTTGGGAGATCAATGCGTCGACTGAGAGCCGCTTGTCCTGGAGCAGTTGCAGGATGGCTTGGAAGTTGCGTTGCTCGGTCCAGCGGACGAAGCCCACGGGATAGTCGTGGCCTTGTTCTTCATAGGTCGGGTCATAGCGTCCCGGGCCGTAGGAGCAAGAGACCTGGAAGCTCAATTCTTTTTCGTAAAAGTCGGACCGCTGGAGATGGAGGCCGGTGACGCCGGTCAGGATGATCCGGCCCCGTTTGCGGCACATCTGGGCGGCCTGGTGCATTAGTTCGTCGCTGCTGGTAGCGGCGGTGACGAGCACGCCGTCGATGCCTTCCCCATTGGTCAACGCACTGGCGGCCGCCACCGGATCGACGCCCGAGGCGAGGGTCTCTGCCGCTGCGCCGTAGGTTCGGGCGAGGTCCACGCGTTGGGCGTCGTAGTCGAAGCCGATCACTCGGGCTCCGTGGGCTTTGAGGATTTGCACGGCCAGAAGGCCGATCAGTCCCAGCCCGAAGACGGCGATCGTTTCGCCCAAGGTCGGCTGGAGCAGGCGAACGCCCTGCAAGGCGATTGCGCCGAGTACAGTGAATACGGCCTCGTCGTCGCCGACCGTCTCGGGAATCTTGGCGGTCAGGTGCTTGGGCACCATCACCACTTCGGCATGATGACCGTTGGACACGACGCGGTCCCCCACGGCGAATCCGTCGACGCCCGGTCCCACGGCCAGGATGCGTCCCACGTTGCAGTAGCCCAGCGGCATCGTCTGGTCGAGCTTGGCCATTACGGCCTGGACGGTTTGCAGCAGGCCGTCGGTGCGGATCTTGTCGAGCACCTGTTTGACTTTTTCCGGTTGTTGCCGGGCTTTGGCCAGATAGCCGGAACGGGCAAAGTCGACGAGCATTCGTTCCGTGCCCGGGGAGATCAGCGAACAGGTCGTCTGGATCAGCAGGTGGCCCGGCTTGACGCCAGGTGCGGCCACGTCTTCAAAGATGATCTCGCCAGTCTTCAGGTGTTGGGTAATCTGTTTCATGGGGACCTCATGCGGCATCGGGCCGGCTGCAAGGAATCGAGGAGATGACCAGTCGCAGCTTGCCCCGAGCCGTGCGGGGAATCTGTTCGACGTAATGGATATGGAAGTCGACCTGAGTGCCGACGCGCTTGCGGATTTCTTCGACGAGCAAGTGTTCGTCCTGTTGGGTATACTGTGGGCTTGGAACCACACAGACATCCATCTGTCCCGGTTGGTCCTGGCGGATTTGGGCCTCGCGCACGTTCGTGCAGTCTTTGAAGATGTGATCGAGCCGGCCGAGACGCGTGCCGCTTTTGGTGACAACGAAATCCTCGTTGCGCCCGTCGATCTGCTGGACGATTCGCCCCGGCCGTCCGCAGTCGCACGTGGCATTGGTGAGGCGGACCAGGTCGCCCGTGTCGTAGCGCAATAGGGGAAAGGCCGGATTGGTCAACGACGAGCCGACGACGCGAAAGTCGCCGCTTTCATGGGGCAAGAATTCCACGGCGGCGAAATCCTCGTCGACGTGGAGCTTCCCTTGGGGGCAGAGCGAGATGTTGGCCACGCCTTCGGCCATGCCGTAGTGTTCGATGGGCGAAACACCAAAGGCACGCTCGATCGTCTGTCGTTGCTGTGACAGGAGGTTCTCTGCTCCCGTGGTGATCCACCGCAAGTTGAGCTTGACCCCCGTTTCCAAGGCATACTGGGCGATGAGACTGATCATCGAGGGATAGCCGTGCAGCCAAGGGATTCCGGTGCGTTGCATCTTGCGCAGATAGATTTCGGCGGTGTCCGGGCCGAGATGATAGCCGCTAAAGAACACCTGCCGGGTGGCCCGATTGGTGCGCCAAAACGGTGGCCGGCGTGCGTCGACCGGCACGACGGACCGCCCGCCCAAGTAGAGGCACGGTGCGTTGAACGTCAGCCCA
Source organism: uncultured Planctomycetaceae bacterium (assembly GCA_964558295.1). Classification (GTDB taxonomy): domain Bacteria; phylum Planctomycetota; class Planctomycetia; order Pirellulales; family Thermoguttaceae; genus JBDKTH01. The sequence goes on from CAZLDQ010000044.1 coordinate 9,236, forward strand.
TGCCACTGGCGATACCGCCACCAGACGGCCCACTGCTGGCGTTGAAAATCAGCCGTTGCGGGAAACCGCAAGCCCGCGCCGGTGGAACCGCTTGTATGGCAGGTGAGCAACTTGTCGTGAGGAAATGCTTCGGAGCAGAACTGCTCGGTGGCTTCGCGCACCTTCTGCTTGGTGAGCACGGGCAACTGGGCCAGGTCGTCAAGACCGCGAATGTCCTGGGGACGAAGGCCGGTGCGGGCGAACCAGTTGCGATAGTGGGGCACCGTTGCGGCGGCGTGGGCAACCATCTGTCGCAGGCGTTCGTCGCGCCAGGCGATCATTCGCTCGTGGTCCCAGAAGCTACGCTCCTGGTATTCCTTGAGGAACGCATGGAAGCGGGCCTCGAAGCGCGTACGGGCGATGCGCCATCCTTGTAGGGTAACGGCGAGGTCTTGCAGGGCGACCGGCAGTTTGTGGTAGAGTCGTTCCCAATCCATCGCCTTAGTTACCCTCCCGCAAGACTTGCCAACCGAAGTGCGGCTTGAAACCACCGGGGATGGCCGGCGCCAGTTCATCGAGGGGAACCGAGCGTCCGAGCCGATTGTCCAGCACGGTGATCTGGTCCAGTGGCACGTCGGCGATCGGCCACCGGTGCGACGCAAAGGCTTCCCGAACGATTGGCACCCGTTGCGGGTCGAATCCCATCAGCCGGCAGGCGACCGCATCGACCACGGCCGGGTTGGTGCCCGCAAGGAGCACGCCGGACGCGACCGGATCGGGGCAGAGCGGCCCATTGCCCTCGCCGCCGATGATCCCGTCGACCAGAGCCAGGTAATGCTTGGGGGCGACTGCCTCGCGCCACGTGCCGTTGGAGTTACCGTAGAGCAGCGTGCGGTTCAGGTCCAACGCCATGCGCCAACAGGTGTCGTTGCCATGCCAGTTGCCGTTGCGGACGACGGTCTCGCTATCGCCCAAGAGATGCTTTCCCGTGTTGCGCATTCGGCGGTAGAGCCAGTTGCCGACGACTGGGAGGCTGGCCATCATTCGGCGCCCGGCCCGTTTCATTACCCGCTCGATCTGCTGGGCAATTCGCGCGCTGGGGTATTCATCGCCGCGCCACTCGGGGCCGGCTTCCGTATGGTGGGGAAGCCAGTTCTTGTCGCCATTGATTCCCACGAGGTTTTTGAGCGAGCAGGTGATTCCCGTTTTCTTGTGGGTTTTCAGCTTGGGCAAATTGACGAACAGATCGCAGGCGATCGGCGTGCCGGCCACGAGATACTCGTGTACGTCGCCATGGTGATGCGCGTTGACCACACCGGAGTCGTAGTCGGCCCCGTAGTAGTGTCCCTCGCCGCGATGGCGCCAGAAGAGACTGTCACGTCCCAGGTTGAACGGCACATACCCTCGCGGATCATGCGGATTGGCCCGGCGCTCGACGACCACTTCGTCCTTGCGAATCCAGACCTCGCGTCTGAGATCGATCAACTCCAACCGCAACCGTGGCCAGCGGTCACGCACTTGCTGCAACCGTTCTTTGAGTTGCCCGCGGGCGACGATCGTTTCGAAATCCGCGTAGGTATGCGGCGCATCGCAGACGCAGAGCGTGCCGAGGCCTTGCATTGCCCGGGCCAACTCGTCGACCACGGCTAGGACGACGCTGGGATGCGTGATCACCGGTTCCCACACGTCGGGATTGTACTCGTGGGCTTGTTGGACCCAGTTGGGTTTGACGACAACGAGGCGGTGAGGGGTAGGCGCACGCCAGAGCGATTCGAGAGTCGGTATACCACGCAGCGCTGCCTCGGCAACCCGGCAGAGCGTCAGCCGGTCGTCATAGCCAGCCACCGGAAAGATGGTTGCGTGCGTTCGGTTCATCGCAGGTTGGTTTTGTCGGTTGTCCTTGTGTGACCTCAGGCTGCCTTGCGGTGCGGTGAACTCAGGGGGAAGCGAAACTGATCAAGAAAGCGTGTCCGGTCCTCCGACAACTCCCAATCGGCGGCAAGACATCCCTGGTTGCGATACTTCACCGTCTTCAAGTAAAGTCGGGGCATGATCCGCATCGCTTCGAGAAGGGCCAGCTTCACGCCCCAACGGAGATCGAGGGCCGCACGATGCCAAAAGCTGGCCGGAAGCACACCGGTTCGGAACAACTGACGCACGGTGCGCCACTGCTGCCAATTGCTGTCAATCGCCTTTTGCAAATGGACCTCGCGATCCTCCTGGTAGATCGACACGGCCTCTTCGCAGAAATAGCCTCGATGCTTGCCGGCCAAGGTGAGAATGAGCAGGGCATCCTCGCCGGTGGGCGAGGAGGTATAGCCGATCTTGCGGGCCAGACGCATCGGGCAGGCCAACGTAGGATGAACGAAACGCATCGGCAGACAACCGGCTGGCGGGATAAACCCTCGTACACCTTTGATCTGCAGATCGTTGTCGACCAAGACCGCATAGGAACAGAAGAATTCGTAGCCTTGCCGGCGGGCTTCATGAATCCGGGCCAGGCGATCGGGGCAGTGGAGATCGTCGACATCCCAGACGACCATCCAATCGCCGCGGCTGGCTTGGAGGGCTTGAAGCCTCGCGTAACCTCGTCCCCGGTTGGGCTGATAGCTCGTCAAGCGGACGCGAGGGTCTGCGATGCGGCGCACCTGTTCCGCCGTACGGTCCGTCGAACCGTCGTCGATAACCACCCACTCCCAATCGGTAAACGTCTGTAGGGCGAGGCAGCGGTAGCAACGATCGATGAACGCTTCGCCGTTGTACACGGGAGTGATTACCGAGAACACCGGAGCAGAACTCGACGCTGGAGGCGGCGCGGCCATCGCCTTGGGCGAGGGTTTGCGGGCATCGTGATGAGAGTCGCGTGTCATGTTAACAGAGCCTCGTAGGCGGCTGCAATTTGGGGAACCAAATGCGATTGAACGAGCGGGACCACGGCGGCCGGCGCGAGGGTCGTGGTGCGATGCTCGGCAAGAAAGCGAATCAAGACGTCGTCCGGGTCGGCCTGTGCCTCGCAGTGAATGACATGGGGATAGGGTTTCAACGCGGCGATGGAAGGGTCTTGCCGGTTAAACACGACGTTTATGATCGGCTTTCCCGTGGCCATGTACTCGTAGACTTTCGAGGGGAGTTGATAGTCGGTCACGTTGCCGCAGTTGAGGACGAACTGTGCGGCGTGTAGGGCGGCGGCCGCCTTGGGACGCGGCACGCTCCCGTGGCACTGCACGTTGCCGTTATGGACACCAGCGGCTTGCGCGACGGTGCGGAGCCCTTCGATCGAGTCGCCGAAGAGATGGAAGACCAACTTGCGCTGGTAAGACTCCGCCCAGCGCCGGGCAACCTTGTCCATCCAGCTCATCAGTTCCTGCGGGCGCCGCACGGGGTTGATCAGGTTGCCGGTGAAAACCACATTGACCGAATCGGGCGGGAAGGGCGAATCTTCGGCGAAGGCGGGCGCTTCCAGGAACGAAGCGGGGATCGCCGGGCCGATCACGTGGACATTGCGGCAAGCGTCGGGGCCGAAGACCTCCTCATAACGCTGCTTCGTCCGCTCGTTGGTCACGGCCACGCGGTCGGCGGTCTCAAAGACGATCTGCTCCATCCGCTGGTTTCGACGGCGATAGAGGCGGAAGTTGTTCAGCGGCATGTCGTCGGCAAAACAGAAGGGGTCGCCAATATCAACGAGCCAACGGAGCTGCGGCCAACGGCGTTTCAAACGAAGTGCAACGAGATGATCGGTAAAGGGATGGGAACTGCTGACCATGGCGTCGTAAGACCGCTCGGCCAAGAGCCGCTCGGCGCAGGCGGCGGCGGGAAAGTACCAGAGGGCAGCCCAATCGGGCCACCAGAGCTGCTTCCAGGTCCGATGGTAGGTGGTTTGAAGGAGGGCCTTGATCAGGTTTCGCCGTGGGGGAGCGGAGACGGCCTCGGCCGGTTTCTCCTCGGGATGTTTGCCTGGAGTGGTTCCCCAACGCTGTCGCAGCCGAGCACTCCATTGGTTTCCCGGACGATAGACCTGAACGCCCTCGAGTTGCTCTTCGTCGGGCGCCCCGGGGCACGGACTGGCGATCACGTCCACATGGTGCCCACATGCTGCCCACACAGTGGCAATCGATCCCCAGCGGAACGCCCGCGGCGTCCGATTTGGAGAGTAGAAGTGGGAGAGAAGGAGGATCCGCATCAGGCTCTATTCGGCGACAAATAGGTTGGGGGATTGTGTTTTTCAATGCCCTTGGACGCGACTTGCCCCTGTCGAGAGGAACGCATGCAGGCCTTTCCGGACAAACGCAACCAGAGATCGATCAGTCCAGCAAATGTCATCGTATGGGGCAAGGAAACGAACGTGGCAAACAGCGCGGAGAGCACGAGGCAGGTGAATCACCAAGGTGACCAGATAGAGAATGATCCGTGCGTCCACTTACTTTGCCTCGCTCATGCTAGCGGTGAGACTGTATTGGTAAAGCTGACCATAGCCGGGTGACAGGGCTACCGGCGTCGCCATCGCCGTCCGGTGGACGGCGTTTGCCGTGAAAGGAGGCTCGGCTTCGCCGTAGTCTTCGATGACGAGCTGCTCGGCTTCGAAGGTGATTCGGCGGTAAACGGGCGATTGGGCCTGGAGCCGTCCCAAAAACCCCTTGGGACCGAAATAGAGACATTCGGCCGTCGCTCGTCCAGGTAGCCGGAAGAGGCCCTGGTCGAAGCGGGCCCTTGCGGCTTTTGCGGCTTCCGGGACGCTGTGTGCTTCCATCGCGCGATACTGGTTTCGGCGTTCGGGAAGGGGCGTATAGACGTAAGTTCCCGGATCGCACATCCGGTCCAGGCCGTCGAGGGTCAACTCGATCGCGAGTTGGTCGTCATGGGCGTGGCCGTTTGGTTGTCGGCCGGCTCGGGCGTCGCAGCGGACTGCCAGATACAGTCGCCGTGAGCGGAATACATAGAGGCCGAAGTCTGGATAGGCACATAGGACCAGTCCTTCTCGCAAATCACTGCCGGGAGCCGAAAGCTCATACCGACGACGCTGCTTCTCCGGCCAAGCGGCCAGTTCGCGGGTCCAACTCGTCCACACAGCAGGCGTCCCGATTAACTTGCTTCGGGAGGCGGACGGTGGACGCAGATCGCGTGGCATCTCCAAACAGCGATCCCCTCGCAGCGCTCGGACGATTGCCGTTTCCAGGCCGTCTTCCTTGCTAGGGACATCACCAAGCACGTTTTCTTCAAAGAGCCCCCGCACGGCGGCTACCAAGTGAGCGTGGTTTCCCTGGATTTCGTCGTAGTAATCCGCTTCGTCGGGCAATTCGTGGTAGTCGTCCAGATTGGCGTAACAGGTCCGGGCGTCGGCCACGGTGCGAACGTGATACAGGGGCGACAATTTGAAGAACCGCCCGTTGTCGTTATCGCCGATCTGCGGGACTTCGCCGTTGGGCTTGGTGATGTCGGTGACGAACTGGGCCATTCGCCACAGACGCTCGGCATACCATGGAGGAAACGGGCTCTGCCGTTCGTTGCCGTTTCGCCGCAGCACAAGTGCCGTGGCATAGACGACCATCTCGGCCGCCAAGCGGTGGTAGCTGGTTGATGCTTCGAAGTTCGTGCCGTCCGGGTGAAACTGGAATGCTACTTCCCTGATCAGCTCCTCAAGGGCAAAGGTTAGCCACTCCTCCGTGGTGGGCGAGGAGGGGAGGTAAGCGGCGACAAACAGCAGTCCGACGATGTTGGCCAGATAGTGGTTGCCTCGCTGGTTCCCTTGGCGTTCCAGGTGGTGGGTGATATGCAGACCATGCTCATAAAGACTGCGAGCGAAGATGGCTTCGAATGCTGGATCAAAGCGCGCCTGTCCGGCCCGGAACAGATCATACGCCGCGAGCCAGTTGGCCGCCCGAATGGCTACCTCCATCGTGCATTGCCAATGGACGCCGAACCGCGGCGGGTTGGTGGCGATGAAGTCCAACACCTGATTGCGGAACTCTCGGGCATAGCTCTCGGCCGTTCGGAAGTCCGAGTCTCCGGCTGCGGCCAGGTGGTGCGCCCAGGCGAGCTGGGGGAGATGTTGCATCCGGGCCAGTTCCCAGGGGATCTTGATGTCCACGCCGGGTCGATGCCCGAATCGGATGTCTCCGTACCAGGTCTGTTCTGACCAGCGGTAGCCCGACTTGAAATCCAACTGCCAGTCGATGGGCACATAGTCTGCGTCGACCTGCTGCCAAATCCGCATAGCTTCCGGGAGATTCGCTCGGTTGATGCGTTCCGCGAGCCAACAGCCTTCGCGATCTGGTTGTACCGCCGGTCCGCTCTCATAGCGATGACCTTCCAGACCGCGACATCGCATGCCATGCCGCACCTCGACCCAGCCAGAACCGAGCAGGTCGAAGCGATGGCAGAGATGGTGTTCGGCCCGTTCTGCCAAATATCTCACGCCTTGGCGGAGTTGCTCGATCGGCGGCATGCGAAAACACGTGTTCAGGCAACCGGAAGCGATCGGCGACACCGGGCTGTAGGTGCCATGCTTGGCGTCCCGTTGCCGTTGCCGAAGCTGGCGGGCTTTCCGCCAGATGCCGCGGGGGATTTGTCCGACGTGAAGGAGTCTGTTCATACGCAGCACTCCTTCGCATGACGGCTGTCGTTGGGGGCGACCGCATGGGGAGCGGCGGGCCAGACGGACGACTCCAAGGAGGTTGCCATCCCGCGCACGACTCGCCAGCCGTTGAGGAGCATCAAGGTCAACGCGACGGCGTCGGCGACAACTTGTGCCCAGGCCAAGCCGATCAACCCAAAACGCTGGAGCATCCCATACGACAGACCTAAGCCAATGGAGGTCGCGATCGCGGCGATGAGGAAGTTCAGATGCACCTTTCCCAGAGCAAGCATCGCCACGCCCACCAGCGCTCCGCACGACCACAAGACGTACTTGACGAGCAGGATCACAAGATACGTCAGACTGATCATGTATGCGGGGCCGTAGAAGACGCGAACTAGGAACCATGCTCCCATCAAGACGGCGGCAGCGATTCCAATAGCAACAACGGCCATCTGGAGTTGCACACGGATGAGGGTGCGGACGAACCAGCGTGGATCCGACGATCGTTCGCTCAGGTAGGGAGTTGCGATCGTCTGCACGGTGAAGGTCACTTGGCTGGCGGCGAGGAGGAAGATCGTGGCCAACGAGTAGTAACCGATCTCCTGGCGATCTTGCCACAGATGATCGAGGAGGTAGAACTGTCCGAAGCTGCCGAGAGCGACGACGCCGTTTCCAAGCATGCTGAAAAAGGCCATTCGGTCGAAGCCGCGGGGGAGGGACGCGGGGCAAACGTTCCATGCGCCTCGGCCCACTTGCCAAACCAAAGGGAGCAAGCCCAGCCCAGAGGAAACCAACGTTGAGATCACAAACCCGGCGAATCCCCAGGCCCACGTGCTCGCGACAATCACGAGAAAGGACTGAATTCGGAGCATCGCCTGCAACCGCGCCATCTCAGAGATTCGTTTGAGCGCCTGGAGATAACTCATCAAGAGCTGGGTGAACACGGCCAACGGGATCGTTGCTCCGTAGAAGACCAGCCAACGGCCAAGTTCCGGAGATCGAGTGAGCTTGCCACTGGCGGCCAAGAGGCCAACGATTGCAAGTACCAGCAGACTCGACACAACCGATCGGCGGACCGCAAGTGTCAGTAGCCCTTGCTTCCATCGTTCGTCGTTCAGCTCCGAACAGAACTTCAGCGTGGCCGTGTTGTAGCCGAATCCCCCAATAATCACGAACAGCAGCGAGTAGGCTTGCAAGATCCGGATATCGCCTAATTCGGCAGGCGACAGAAACTTGGCCACCAGAAGCGTCGTGCCGAAGCTGAGAAACTGCGTCAAGAAGTTGGCGCTGAGCAAGGCGAAGAAGCCTTTGCGGTAGGCGGCACTGGTCATCTGGCGGCAGCGGTTCAAAGGCATCGGCGTTAGGCGGCTCTCGGGGTTTGGGTGCTCTCCGCCTGTCCGGCTCGCCGGCGGTAGTAGGAGTACATATGGTCAAAGATCGGCAAGCGGTTACCGTAGCTGGAGGTGTCGAAGATCCACATCAAGCGACTCCACGCGCTACGCACCCCGGGGATTCTGGCAAACGGATTGAACATTCCCCCCGAGGAATAGCGACGCCTTATCAACTCAAATCCATGCGCGGCTAGGAACTGATCGAGGAAGCGTCGCGAATAGAACACGAGGTGTTCGGGGGGGCACTCCATGTGCCAGCGGCCCCCGAGCCACTGGAGAATCCGGGCCTTGAGAGTCTCATGGCTTGGCACCAAAATGGCAAGAATCCCGTTCTCACACACTAGTCCCGCCAAGGTCGTTAGAAACGCCTGGGGCTCGGGCAGGTGCTCCAGAATCGCATAGCAACTGACCACGTCGAAAGAACGGTCGAACGTGACTTGTTCGAGATGCGCTTGGATTACGTGTAGCCCTCGGGCACGGGCAATGGCCGCCGACGGCTCCGACAATTCCACCCCGCAACGCTCCGTCTCGGCGGGCCAATGAAGGAGCAATTCCCCATTCCGGCATCCAACATCCAACGTGGAACGTGGCCAACCGCCGAACATTCCGCAGATTGCCTTGATCTCATGCGTCCAATAGGGCGAGACCTGAAACTCCGTGGAAGGGGGCGATGGTTCGCTCCCGCGCCGGTTATAGAACTCTCCCAATCCAACCGGATGCTCACCGAGTTCGAAGAAACGCGATCCACACGCCCGGCATTCGAACAGGACATAACTGACTCCAAGGGCGGGGCTCAAGACCGGCCGCAAGGGAACCACCTCGCTCGATCGACATGCCTTGCATGACCGGGACATCGTCGCTGTCATGGTAGTTACCCACCCTTTCCTTTCAGGCTCACCCAGCTTGTGCGGTATGCTTGTTGCGGAATGCTACTCGCTCCGCCAGAACGGCTCGGCATTTCGCTACCAGATCGTCTACGTCACGATTGCGGAACAATACGGTTCCTTCGGTCCTGACGCACACATCGCTGGCGACCGCCGGACATCCAAGATAGAGTGCCTCGGCTACACTGATTCCATAGCCGTCCCGGTAGGTGGGCCGCAGCATCAGATCCGCCTGGCGGAACACGGGCCAAAGCTCTCGCTGGCCGGTCATGAAGTGCACATTGGCGTCAAGTCCGAGCTCGATGATTCGTGCGCGGATTTGATCGTAGTATTCCTGGTCGCCGATCTCGGCCAGCGCGAACAACAAGCCCATCCCGGGATAATGGGGCTTCAATCGTGCCACCAACTCCACGCAGAGGTCCAACCCATACAGGTCGACTCCTTCGCAACGTGTGATCTGAAAGGCGTTGGCAACGATGAGCGGCCGACGGCAGGCCAAGAAGCGATGCGTTGACGCCTCGTAACTTTTGAGGATTGTCTCCTCTTCCTCCAGGGGTGGGGGGAGAAACGCCGGGCGGATGAAGGTCTTCTCGGGAAGGACGAATCCGTGGCGTGTGAAGCTCTCTTGCAGATGTGCACCCACCAGGATGCACTCGTCCAAGCGGCGAAGAAAGAGGCTAACCAAGGCCCGCTTCCACCGTCTTGAAACCAACGTATCGACCGCATGCCCGTGACTACAAAAAACCAAACGTGGAGAAAACGGGTTCAGAAGCAAGGCAAGGATGACGGGACAACTGAGGAAGTTCAGATGAAACACCGCATTGCGACAGAATACCAACCTCAACAGCATCCGAAGACGGCGCAGCCGGGAGCATTTTCCCAGATCCACGCGTTTGACTTGGTATCCCGCGTTGGTCAGTTGTTGGGCATAGCGAGAAAGATACACGCTGATGCCACCCAACGGTGGTGGGAAGGGGCCGATCAGGTAATACGTTTCCTGCCGCGCATCGTTGGTGACCGTCCTGTGTCGCTGGGAGTCACTTGCTTGCTCCTCCACGCGCTTTGTTCGAATCTTCAACGATTTACATCTGACCATGGGCGACAGTCCATCAACGTTTGTCGGGCAGGGGGCGTACTTCTAGGCCGAAGCCCGCCAGGGCCACGGACAACTGGCCAAAGGCGCCGCTTCACCGTGAACGATCGACAGCCGTTGCTCCAGGAAGCTGAGTTTTCCCGACCGCGTTCGCGGAATTTCCGTGAGCGAGCACAAGGATAAGTCCACGTCGCCACCAAGTTTTGCCGTCAACCCTCGCCGGATGCGCTGCTCCTGCTCGATAGTCAGCGGCTCCTTGGGCACATAGCGGAACACCACCTTGCCCTGTTCCTCCTGGAAGAACTGGAACTGACGCAACGGGTCAAAGATGTCGTCGTGCATGTTGATCGCGGTCATCGGGATCAGGCGGCCGGTGGCCGTTACGATCCGCTCGTGGCCGCGGCCCAGAATGCGACGGAACGTCAGGTGGCGGTGACCGCAGGCGTCGCAGATCGAGGGACCGCGGACGGCGCGATCCATGGTCCGATAGCGGATCAGCGGGGTACACCGGTTGTGGAACGTGGTAGCCACGATCTCCCCTTCTTCTCCTTCCTCGGCCTCGTTTCCATCGTCACGAAGCAGCTCAACGTATCCATAGAGAGGCTGAACATGATACAGGCGGCTTCCCGGGCACCAGGGGGCAAAGGCGGCCTGTTCCGAATGGCCGTACCAGGCGAAGAGGGTTGCCTCGGGGAAGACCTCTTGGAAGTGGGCCAACTGCCAATCGTAGACGTTCTCCGAGCCCAACAGGATCAACGTAAAGGAAACCCGTCCGACCAGCCCTTCGGCCACTAGCAGCCGGCAGAGTACGTCCAACGTGGAAGGATAGGCTTGCAGCACTGGCGGATGGAATCGCTCCACGGCCTCCAGATAACGGCCTACTGTGCGCGGGGTGAGGTAATAGGAGGAGAGCAACAGGTTCCGGTGGAAATGGTCGTAGGCCCAGGGACGTTCTTCTGAACCGATGTAGCCGCCGCGGAGTACGGCGTTGGGGCGTCCCAGACGCCAGCCGACTCGTTGCCAGGCGGTGTGGATGAATGCGTTCTCGCGTGCCCGTTCGGTGGTTGGCCGATAGAAGCCGAACGGGATTCCGGTCGACCCGCCCGTGGTGACATACTCCCGCGATATGCCTTCTGCCGAAAAAGCCGCTAAATCGGCCTGAATCATGTGCTTGGTTGTCAGAGGGAATCGGCGGAGGTCGGCAAGCGAGCGGAGGTCATGGGGATGAACGCCGGCCTGATCCCAGAGCGTGCGATAGCCGGGCGTGGCGTGGTAGGCATGGGCCACGATCGTTTGCAACTGACGCAACTGCCAGTCCTGAATCATTTCCGTGTTCCACGCTTGGGCTGCCTCCAACTGGTGCCGCCAGTGCCAGTAGTGCTGTCCCATGCGCCAGCTCGGAGGGATGATGGCGGCGAGCGACTTGATCAGTGGCTCGACCGATGCAGGAACCATCCTTCGAAGCGAACGGTGAATCATCCGTCGTTATCTGACTCGTGATGACAAGAGACTAGCAACCTGCCCGGCCCCCCTAGTTTCGCTTGATTCACACGGGGATGAGGCTTTGACAATATCGAGGGGGCAGAGGTGGGCGGATGATAGCCGCTTCGAGCAACAGCATCAAGAAGGATTAGCGAGTCTTCCGAAGGCAAGCAGACTGGGCTGAATGACGAGACCTTTGGTCACGAGCCGGTCAAGCCGCTTTGGTCAGCCGATCCGAAGCGGGGGAGGGAGACTTTAGGCTGGTTTGGTCGTTTCCTGGCTTGATAGGATCGCCGATGCTAGGCCGCTTTGTGCAGCGACTCCGTGCCGAACTGCAGCAGACGAATCGGCGTTTGGCCTGCTACGTTCTCCAGCAGCCGGAGGAAGCGTTCGGCGAGCACGTCCCGATTGAAGTTGGCCAAAACGTATTGGCGCCCGGCGCGCCCCAGACAGGTGGCCAGAAGCCGATTGTCGGCCAGGGTTTCGACAGCATTGACGAGCGAGGTGGCGGACTCCGGTTCCATGGCCATGCCGGCGCCTGACTGCAAAACGATATCCCGGGCGGGGCCAAGCACCCCCATGATGATTGGTCGACCCATGGCCATTGTCTCGAAGATCTTCGAGGGGATGACTGTTTCGAACAGGTCGCACTTCTTCAGATGGACCAGACAGGCATCCGAACTGGCCAGGATGGTGGGGATGTCTTCCTTGGGCTGCAGGCCGGTGAAGACGACAAGCTCCTCCAGACCGTCGCGGCGAACCTCGGCTTCCAACCGCTCGCGGGAACTGCCGTCGCCGACGAGGCAAAAGGCGATGTCGTTGCGTCCTTGGGCCTTGAAGAGCCGGGCGGTTTCAAGCACGACCTCCAAGCCGTGGGCCATGCCGATTGTGCCGATATACGAACAGACGAATTTTCCTTCCACGTGCCAGCGGCGGAGCAACTCGGTGTCGGCGGGGCGAGGGGCAAAGCGTTTCGGATCGACGCCGTTGGTAATCACTGAGATCCGGTTGGAGACGTCCGCCCGCTGGAGAATCCGATCACGATAGCCGTCGCCCACGGCTACGACATGCTCGGCGGCCAAGTACATCCAACGCTCGAGCCGTTCCAGGATGTGCAGGAGCAGGCCGTTGCGCATGGCGCCGACGGCTTGGATCGACTCGGGCCAAATGTCACGGATTTCCAGGACCAACGGGACGCGGCGGAGCCTGGAGGCCAACACACCGGCCCAACCGCAGAAAAACTGTGGGGACGTGGCCACGATCACGTCGGGGCGGGCGAGCCAGAGCGACGCCAGGACGGCACTCACCAGATAAGAAAGGAAGTTGACGATCCGACGGATATTTCCTGTGTTGGCAGCCAGGAAGGTCCAGACGCGGACGACCCGCACCCCCTCGACCTGTTCAACCTGCGGCCACAGCCGGTTCCGATAGCCTGGGTAGACCACACCCTGTGGGCAATTCGGTGCACAGGTCACCACCGTCACCTCATGCCCCGCAGCGGCCCAGCGTTGGCAGTGTTCCGAGGTACGCGTGGCAGGGGCGTTGACCTCAGGGGGATAGTAGTGACTGAAGAAGAGGATGTGCATGGATGACGTTGTGGCTTGTTGGAATCCGGAATCTTTGGTTGGCCGGTTGCCGTGTGGGAGAATCGAGGTGACGGTGTAACCTGGAATATCTGGAAGGTACGCGTGTTCCTGGGATCAGGCGGCACGACGTTCTTGGTCGTTCCTTTCTTGGATTGCAGGATATGGCGTCTTGCCATGTTGTTCTTCGAGGCCAATCGTCCAAACGACCCGCAACGGTTGTTCCGTCTTCTCCGCAATGCCGGGAGACAAATGCTCGATTGCGGGGACGCGGCGGGTGAGGAGCTCGATGAGGAGATTCCATTCTTGATGGGCGATCCACTGGCGATAGACCAACAGGCTGGTCGTACCGGCGATGAGGAGCACGGCGAGGAGTTCCTGGCGACCGAATACGGCCAACGCGGCGGCCAGACTGGCGATGGCACTGAGGCCGCCGAGCGTCAGGAGGATTTTGTGTTTGCTGAGGCCTCGCTGCTGAAGCTGGTGGTGCAGATGGCCGCGGTCGCCTGACCAGATGGCCTGCCCCTTTAAAAGCCGACGGAGGATCGCCAAGCCGGTGTCCAGGAGAGGCACGAACACCAGCAAGCCCAAGCCGGGCAGGCTTGCCGTGTTTGGCTCGGTGCACGAGACGCGCAGGGCCAGGGCCGCCACAACAAATCCGATCAGCGTGCTGCCGCAGTCTCCCAGATAAACGCGGGCGGGGGGGAGATTGTAGCGGAGAAACCCGGCCAAGGCTCCGGCCAGGGTCAGGGCGAGGATTGTCACCTCGGCGGTCCCTTGCCCGGCGGCCACGATGGCCAACGTCAAGGCCATGACAAATCCCACAGTCGATGCCAGCCCGTCACTACCGTCGAGGAGATTCAGGGCGTTTATTCCCAGCAGCAGCCAGCCCATCGTCCAGGGGGCCGCAAACCAGCCGAGTTCCAGTTCCCAGCCGAACCCGCTGATCCGTTCAACATTCAGACCGGCCAAGACGAGCGGCAGGACGGCTACGGTTTGGCCTGGCAACTTGCCCCAGGCATTGAGCGAATAGCGGTCGTCGATCATGCCTACCAGACAGACTAGGCCAGCCGAGAGCATCAATGACAGCGGCCAGGGGGAGATCGGGAGTCCGAGGACCGGACCCAGGAGGAAGGTCAGGCCACCTCCGGCCCAGAGCCCTCCGCAGACGCCCACGCCGCCCCATAACGGCGTCGGTTGGGCATGTAGCCGGCGGACCCCATCAGGCCGACTGACAATTCGCAGCCGCTCAGCCAGAGACCGTGCGAGTGGTGTCAAGGCCAAGCTGCTCACGAATGAGGCAACAACGATCAGGCCAATCTCCATCCATGGAGTCCTTGCTACGATCCAATTTGGGTAGCCTGCCGCAGATCGAATACAAAATGGCTACCGATATGAAAAGACAATCACCTAAGAGGTCTTCACCCAAGATGCAACTCTTGGGCAGTTGTTGCCCACATATCGTTCTCAGGGGAATAACGAGTTTAACGAAATCTCCGATCTGAATATCTCTCGACAAGCTGGAGAGGGAGGGCAAGTTAGGGAGGTGTTTCGTAGGTGCTTTTCCACCGGATCAGGCTCGTCGAATCGGCAGAGGACCCATGCGATTCCTGATTCAAAACTTGCCAAGAATCGTTTTGAGAGTTCAAAAGCGATTTGGAGAACTCGTTGGATGGGGCCCGAGATCTCAGAGAAGCTTGAGTGGCTCAAACGACTGGCCGAGGATCATCGAGCTCGCGATGCCGAGCCAGGAGTCCAGGAGGGTGGCATAGACTTGTCGGAAGTCGATCTGGTGTTTCAGGCCCCCCTTTTCCAATTCGCTCAATGACGGAGGTGGGCCGACGAGACCACCTTTGGTTTTTCCGCCGACGAGGAACATTGGGGCGGCGGCACCGTGATCCGTGCCGCGCCGGCCGTTTTCGGCCACCGTGCGGCCGAACTCCGAAAAAGTCATCAGAAGGACGCGGTCCAGCAGCTTGTCGCGTTGGAGGTCGTTCGCAAAGGCGGCGACGGAATCGGACAACTGGCGGAGGAGGGCGGCGTGGTTGTCACGTTGGTTAGCATGGGAGTCGAACCCGCCGGGCTCGTTGCCCCCCAGTTCCGCGTGAAAGATTCGGATTCCCACATCAGCACGGATCAGTTGGGCGATCGTACGCAGCGTTCCGGCAAATGGGAACGGAGGATACTCCCCTTGGGTCGAGTCCTCGGCGATCTGCTCGATCTTGCGGCTCATGGCGTAGGTGGCCGCCGTACGGGATTGGACGAACTCCAAGAGTTGGTTCTGGCTGCCGGTCTGAGGGAAGGAGCTTGTTTCGCCGAGCCGCTGCGGTGCCAGATCCATGTCCGGTCCCGGAAGCGCGCGGAACCGACCATCCTGAAGCGAACGCCACGAGGGGACGATTGCCCGCCGTGCGTTGAGCGTGAAGGGCTGGCTGATTTGTCCGACGAATAGGGCAGGCAGATCGGTCGCCCCCGAGTCCCAAAGCAGATCGGCTGCACGCCCCAGCCAGCCGGTGTCCTTTTCGGGGTGCTCGGGATAGCCCGTCTGCCATGCCCGCATCGCGGTGATGTGCGACTCGCTGGGAGTTGGGCAGCCCACGCCCTGAATCACGGTGAGAAGCCCGTCGTCGAAGAGTCGCGCAAATCCCTTCATTTCCGGATGAAAGCCGAGGTGGGCGTCGATTTTGAGAACGTCTTTGGCCGTCAATCGCAGGGTGTGCCGGTTCTTGGCATACAGGTCGTCGCCATAGGGGACGACCGTGTTCAGGCCGTCGTTTCCTCCGGCAAGTTGAACGACCACGAGGATCGTATCACTCGGCGATTGATTGACTTCGTTTGCGCACGCCGTGCGGCTCAGAATCGCTGGAACCGTGGGGAGCATCGCCAGGAGACTTGACGTCTCCATGGCGGTTTTCAGGAACTCGCGTCGGGTGGTGGGCATGAGGTTGGGCTCCGAACCGCCATTTACGCCAACTGAAACTCGGGCAACGTCACAACCGCGTGGGCCACGCGACGCAACCGCTGCGTGGTATCGCCGTCGACGCTTGCCACTTGCTGCAAACGTGCAACGACCTCCGGACTCACATCGCCCTGAACGAACAGATCGAGCAGCCAGTGCCCAGCCGATTCCAGGTCGCCACGGCCATGCTTCTTGGCGAGGCTTGCAGGATTCAGCGCGTCGCCGTAGGGTTCTGTGCCGGCCAGCAGGGCTTGGGCCAGATTCATGCGTCCAAGAAGCGTGGCACGATTGATCCATGTTCGGCCACCTTCCCAACCATGGACGGTGGGTGGATTCCCAAGGTTTTGTCCGAGTGAGGCCAGATGGTCCCCCAGCGGAGCCGTGGGGATCAACCCTTCCAGTCCCCGGGCAATGCCGAGGGCGAACTCCACTGGGCTCTTGACCCGCTGACGATAGGCCATGGGGGAAAAGAAGAGATTGGAGCGAAGGATCGTCTCGACCAATCGCCCGAGGTCGTAATCCTTGGCAAACGATTCGGCCAAGGGGGCAAGCAGCGGTTCGCTCGGCGGTTCCGACTCAGAGATCAGCCAGCGGTAGAGTCTCGCAATGATCCGTCTCGCCACGCCCGGCTGTTGGAGCACGATTCGCACGATGTCCGGCCCTTTCCAGTTGCCTTTTTCTCCGAGGACCTTCTTGGGGCCCAAATCATGTTCGCGATCGACGAAGCGATACTCGCCGTGGAGCACAAATTGTCCGGTGAACGCCCGGGCCGTTTCGCGCACCTCTTCCGGAGAGCACGAGCCTTCGCCCAACGTGAAGGGGCCTAGCACGGTCTGAGCAAAATGCTCGCTGGGCATCCCACGGCGATTGGCGGCCGCGCGGAACGCCACCAATACGGCCGGCTCGCGGGTGAGGGCGTCCAGCAGCACGTCGAAGCGGCCCAAGGCTTGGCTGCGGAGTAGGCGCAGGTAGCGGTCCATCAATTGGCCGTTTTCGACTGTGGCACTACGAACGGCGAAATGCCCATGCCAGAAGAGGGTCATTTTCTCCTGAAGCGGAAAAGGCGTCTGGAGCATTCGCCGCAGCCACCAGGCACGTGACGCCTCGGCTGAGGCCGACTTTGCGGCGGCTGTTGCGAAGGCATCGAACGTGCGATTGAACTGCGCCACGTCGGCCTCCGGCTTGAGCAACCGATCGATGGTGCGTTGCGGGCCGTCGCCGAGAGCCTGTTGGAGTTGTTCCCAGGTGGCACCAAATGCCGCACGCCGGAAGAGATGTCCCGCTTGGCGGATATCCCACGGCTGTGAGGCCGTTGGCTCATAGCGTGCCCACGCCCAGGTTGGATCCGTCGGTCGGTTGGGGAACATGGCGGAACCCAAGTGTTAGAGTTGTGTGAGGATGTGCATGGAGGCCCCTCACTGGATGGAGCAACGCGGGGCAAGTCCCGCTGCTGGTAGGGATCGTGCGTCTCTCGTTGCCCACGCTTTTGGCCGCTACGGCAGATTCAGTTCCAGCTCCACGTGGGCTTGCTGTTGGCCGTGCGGGGTGCCGACGCTGAGTCGGGCGCGGCCGAGGTGGCGGATGAGGAACATGAGGAAGTCGAACTCGGTATCCGCCTGCTCCTGGGTTTTGCCTTTTTCAACCATGTTCTGTCGCACCAGTGCGTTGCGGTTGGTCTGGAGGATCGAGGCTAGGCGGGCGGCGTCGACTTCGATCAGGCTATGGGTCTGGGCCAGGGCCTTGACTGATTCGTTGGCCTGCCGTTGCAAAGCGTCGATCAGGTCCTTGGCCAATCCTTCCGTGGAGGCGACGACCAGATACTCGCCCACGCGGGCCAAGGCGGGACGAAAGTTGAAACGCAGATCGAGATCCGTCTTGTCCTGCTCATCGAACGTGGGGAAATAGGCCACGCTGAATCGCACGTTTTTGTGGTCGACGCGATCGATAATCAGCCCCGCTTGGGCTTTCTGGCCGCGGGTGACGTTGATCAATCCCACGGCCTTCTGCCACGCCTCTTCGGCCAGGATGGCAGCCTTCTCGGGATGCCGGAGACGGAAAATCGCCGCGAACGAGGGGAGTTGAATCCGCGGCGTGCCGACGGCCGGATCGTACTTCTGCTCGGCCATGACGAAACGAATCTCCGGCCGCGTTTGGCCGAGGACTTCTTCGGTCAGGTCGCGCCCGCTGAAAAAGATCCCCATCATGTTTTCGAAAAAGATCAGCCCCGAGGTTCGCTCGGGGAAGAGGTCGTCTTTGGCCGCGTAGAAACGGTGCAGATCGCGGTAGAAGCTCAGGCCGGCGATCAAGCCCGGAACGTCGAGGTTGGGGAGTGCTCCTTCGTCCGCTTGGCTGGGAAACGTGAAGGCGGTCAGCGAGCGGCCGTCGGTCGTCTCAGTGTTGGCCGTGGCTTTGAGCGTGAGGACATGCTTGTCGAGGTCGAGGCCCACGGCCAGCCAATTGGCCTTGCGCATCGTGTCGGTCACGGAAGCAATAAGCAAGGTCGCCACCGGATTCTCGGGGAGGGCCAGAGCTTTCTGGACCTGGGGGAGTTGCCGGAAGACCTCGAGGTTGACAAATGCCGCCCCGAGGGCCTCGGGCCCGGCAGCCTGTTTGGCCGCTTGGAACGCCGGCAGTGTGGCCAAGCTCTTGCCGTCCGCTTTTGCCCGCAAATCGAGCGCGGCCTGCAAGAGTGCCGGCCGATTGGCGATCAGGAAGCGATTGCCGACGATCGCATGGATCTCGTTGCCCCCAAAGGTCCAGGTCGTCACCCCCCGGTGCTCGCTCGCCACGACCCGATTCGGGTGGCCTGCTTTCTTGGCCTCTCCCTTGGCAACCGCCGTCAGCACCTCATGCAGTTCGCGAAGAAGCGATTCGTCCTTAGCTTCGGTGATCAAAAGCACACCGTTGTCCGGATGGAGGGAAAGCAGCACACCGCCGTCGAGCAGTCTGTGCAAGGCTACGGGCCAGGAGACGTCGAGCCTTGCTTCGAGGAACGAGATACCGGTGAGTAGTTCGCGCAGCTTGGTCTCTTTGGACGCCTTCTGGTAGGTTGGCAGCGAGGTGATGCGTTGGAGTACTTGCGGATTCGTCGCCAGATCCAACACGGGCGCGGGACGCAAGATTTCCAATGCCAGGGCGGCGTCCTGGGGAACCCAGTGGCTGGCCGACTCGGCCGAGGCCAATTGGGACCATGGCAGGATGGACAGGGCGAGAGTTACGGCAAGCATCAGGCGGCCAAGCATCTGATTTCTCCTTTCCCACACGTCAAGCGCCGAGATGGTCTTTCGGTTGCGTCTGAAGGCTATTCGCCCGTCTCGGACGAATCTTGGGGAGTAAGGCAAAGAATCAAGGCCAATAATAACAGACGTGATTGGCGTAAACAAGAGGCCGGACGTCTTGGGCACGTGAATCGTTCAACGAGAGGGGCGAAAAGCTTACCTGAGTTCAACGCTTTTGGCACTGCTCCTCGAAGTGCTCCGAAATGGGTAGGCAGGTGGAAGACGAAGAAACTCTATCGACAACAGGTGCCTTCCTCTTTCTCTATCTTCGCTAATCGGAATGGCGTGCACACGTTCTCTGATGAAAGAGGTCGCGGCGATGTCTGCCAAAACGAGACGCGGCGAGT
The DNA here is from genome assembly GCA_964558295.1 of uncultured Planctomycetaceae bacterium. GTDB lineage: Bacteria > Planctomycetota > Planctomycetia > Pirellulales > Thermoguttaceae > JBDKTH01. Next base: position 28,806 of record CAZLDQ010000044.1, read on the forward strand.
GTCTGCCTCTCTTCGGACCCTCGCTAACACCTGAAAGGACTGGTAGTCATAACCCACAAAGGGCAAGCTTCTTCGAGACGCCTAGCAGAGACGGACGCTGTGCGGCCTTCAGGAGTTCCCTTAACTCTCTAGGGGCAAATGCCCTAAACCCGCCATTTCGACAAAAACCTTCTCACCTCTTGTCTGGCCCCATTGCGACCTCACACGGGAGTGTGATATGGTCTATAGTTTTTAGGGGACGAAGGGAGGTTCGGGCCAGAGAACGTCAAGGTGACGTGAGCCGTATACAAGATGGGCAAGGGGAAGCTGCGGTGGAACGCAAACCGGTCATCAGAGCGATAACAGACACTCGCGGTCCCGGTCCGCCAGGGACGCTTGAGGAAGCTCTGCTTCAAACGCTCGCCGACACGGAATACGCGGCGCAGTGCAAGCTTCTCGAAACGTTCTTTGCGCATGCAGTCGGACCGTTAGTGCTTCTGGACCGCGAGTTCAATTTCCTCTGGGTCAACGAGGCCTATGCTAAGGCGTGTCGGCGGGATGTTTCTGAGTTTCCTGGGAGGAATCATTTCGACCTCTATCCGTCGCAAGCCCGGGCCATTTTCCAACAGGTCGTCGAGACGAAGACGCCCTATCAGACCCAGGCACGGCCGTTTACGTTTCCCGATCATCCGGAGTGGGGCGTGACCTACTGGGATTGGACACTCGTTCCGATCTTGGATGCTCACGGCGAAGTGCGGCTTCTGGTCCTTTCCCTGGAAGACGTGACGCAGCGGATGCATGCCGAGCTTTCCACCAAGGCCACCAATCGGCTTCTGAAGTTGTTTGTCCGCTGGCCGATGCGGAAGGACTATCTGGATGCCGTCGCCGATTTGTTGCGTGACGTCACCGGTTGCAGCCACGTCGGGCTCCGCCTGCGGCACTCGTCCGACGCGATTCCGTACGTGGCGACGATTGGCTTCGACAAGGAGTTTCTCCAGTCGGAAGACTGGCTCCAGCTTGGCCGGGACGATTGCGTCTGTACGCGAATCATCGCCGGTCGGCCAGTGCCTGAGGACCTGCCCGGGCTGACGCCTGCCGGCTCGTTTTGCTGCAATGATACGGCCCAGTTTTTCCAAAACCTCTGTGAGCAGGGCCAACGGGCGTTCCGCAGTGTCTGCATCCAGCGAGGCTACACCTCGGTGGCGGTCATTCCGATCCGCCATCACGAATCGATCCTAGGGGCCATTCATCTGGCTGACGAACGCCCGGGGATGCTTTCGCCTTATGTGGTGGAGTTTCTCGAATCGGTGGCGCCGCTTGTCGGCGACGCGATTCATCGCTTTGATTTGGAAGATGCCCTGCGAACCAGCGGCGAAGAACTTCGCGAGCTCAATCTGGCCCTGGAACGGCGTGCCGAGCAATTGCGGGCCATGGCTTCGGAATTGACCTTGGCTGAACAGCGCGAGCGGCGGCGTTTGGCGCAGGTTCTCCACGACCATCTCCAACAGCTCCTCGTGGCGGCGAAGATCAAGATTGGCATCCTTCGCCGCCGGCGGGGAGATGCGGAATTGGGGCAATCGCTGTTACAGATCGACGAACTGCTGAGCGAATCGATCCGCTCCTCGCGGTCGCTGACCGTCGATCTCAGTCCGCCGATCCTCTACGATGCCGGATTGCGCCCGGCCTTCGAATGGCTGGCCCGCCAAATGCGGGACAAATACGGCTTGGTGGTCGAACTAACGACAAGTGGCGAGCTTCCTCCGCTCGGCGAAGACACGCGGATTCTGGTGTTCCAGGCGGTACGCGAGTTGTTGTTCAATGTCGTCAAGCATGCGGGGGTTCCACGGGCCCTTCTGTCGCTGGAAGTCAACGCTGACGGTGTTCAAGTTGTCGTAGCGGATGCCGGTGTAGGATTCGATCCGGCAACGCTGAACGCTGAGCCCTCCATGGGCGGCCTGGGGCTATTTAGCGTGCGCGAACGGCTGGAGGTCCTAGGCGGCCGGCTGGTGATCGACACGAGCCCTGGCCAGGGGACTCGCGCGGTAGTCTGCGTGCCTCGGCATGACGGGGACATGTCCCCACGCAAGGCTGCACGGGCGGGTCTTACCGAAGACAATGTGCCGGGTCTTGCTGTGGCCGGCGGCCAGTCTTCTTCGTTCCAGAAGCCTCGCAAGATCCGTGTGCTGTTGGCCGACGACCACAAAATTCTCCGCCAAGGATTGGCCGGACTGCTGATGGAAGAGCCCGACATCGAGGTAGTCGGCGAGGCGGGCAATGGCTTGGAGGCGGTCGCCTTGGCCATGCAGACTCAGCCTGACGTTGTTCTGATGGACGTGACCCTTCCTGAGGTCGATGGAATTCAGGCCACCAAACGGATCATTGCGGAGTTGCCTCAGGTTCGTGTCATCGGTCTCTCGATGCACGAAGAAAAGGACTTGGCCGCAGCGATGCGAGCCGCGGGCGCCGTGGCCTATCTCTCCAAAGGCGGGTCGTCCAACCTGTTGATCGCCACGATCCGCAACGTGGTTGCCCCTGCTCCGCCGCCGACTGCTTGAGTTCCGCTTCCTGCCCCTTTGCTTCGGCCATCCCTTGCAACCATGTCGTGAGGGGAACAACGGAAAGGGGAGGGGAGTTGCCATGGACCGGCTATTTGGCAACTTCCCTCCCACGACCTCTCCGGGAGGGAGAGGAACAGACTGCGCGAAGGTTTACCGGCCGCCGACGTTCGGATACCACTCGGGGTTTCGCGGGTCTTCATGGAAGCGGGCGTAGTAGTCGCCGTGCTCCTCGTAATACTTTTCGTAGCGAGCCATCTTCTCTTCGTCCAACTCGACGCCCAAGCCTGGTCCCTCGGGAACGCGGATCGCGCCGTCCACATAAGGCAGCTTGCCGCCGACAATGATGTCGTCTTCCAGGTAGTGGTAATGGGCGTCGCCGGCCATGTGCATCTGGGGGATCGACGAGGCGGTATGGATCATCGCTGCCAGTTCTACGCCGAACTCAGCCCCGGAATGCATCGCCACGCCGAGATTAAACGTTCGGCAGACGGCGGCCAAGTCTTTCACCCCACGAGGGCCTTCCCAGTAGTGGAGATCCGTGAGGATGATGTCGATCGAGTTCATGTGGATCGCCGGGCCCAGGTCGTCGAACTTGTTGGGATACATGTTCGTGGCCAGCGGGATTCGGACCTGTTCACGAACCGCACGCATCCCTTCGAGCCCCCAGGCCGGGTCCTCGAAGTACTGCTCGTCCAGGTCTTCCACTGCCCGGCCCACGCGCCCGGCGGGCGCGACCGACCATGTGGCGTTGGGCTCGATCCGGAGTCCGAAGTCGTCGCCCAATCGCTGGCGGCAGAGCTTCAACACGCGCGCTTCTTCCATCGGATCCATCACGCCGGCCTTGAGCTTCATCGAGTTGACGCCGAGTGTGTGGTGCAATTCTTCGCAGAGGTCGGCCATGTCTTCCGCCCGGGTGTCGTCGCCGCCACCGGGTCGGTCGTAACGCCAGAAGAGATAGGCGATCATCGGGACGGCGTCGCGGACCTTGCCGCCCAACAACGCGTGCATCGGCACATTGCAGGCCTTGCCTTGGATATCGAGACAGGCCATCTCGATCGCCCCATAGAGCCGGGAGTTGGACAGGTAATAGATGCTCCGCAGCGTCTTCATCTTGATCACTTCCAGTTGGAAGGGATCCTGGCCGATGATCCGCGGTTTGAGCTTCAATAGCGCGCCGCGTTGGTCACCCCCGCCCACTTCGCCGAGACCGACGATTCCTTCGTCGGTGAACAACTCCAGCACGGTGCGCATGAGGTAACCCGGATGAACGCCCGTGTTATGCCGTAGCATGCCCTGGGTGGGAATGGCCACCGTGCGGACACGCATGTCAACGATTTTCA
>CAZLDQ010000045.1:0-32087 GCA_964558295.1 uncultured Planctomycetaceae bacterium
TCGCTCGGCAGCTCGTCGGCCGAGACGGCCTGGACTCAGCCGGTGGGATTGCCGTCGGCGTCCAGCTCGTGGAGGATCGGGAACGGCTCGCCCCAAAAATGTTGGCGGCTGAAGAGCCAGTCGCGGAGTTTGTAGTTAACCGCTGCTCGGCCTATTCCCTTGTTATCGAGATCCTCGGTAATGGCTTTTTTGAACTCGGGAGTCGTCATGCCGTTGAACCGGCCGGAGTTGATAGCGATGCCGTCGGCAACGAAGGCGACTCGCCCGGCCAGGGCATCCTCACGCGACACCTCACGCGACTCGCCCGGATCGACCACGGGGATGATCGGCAGGTCATATTCTTTGGCGAACTCGAAGTCACGGGTATCGTGAGCCGGTACGGCCATGATCGCTCCGGTACCGTAGCTGATCAGCACGTAGTCGGCAATCCAAATCGGTGTAGCCTTACCGTTGACCGGATTGACGGCATAGGAGCCGGTGAATACGCCGGTCTTTTCCTTGGCCAGATCGGTACGATCCAGATCACTTTTGCGGGAGGCCTGTTCGCAGTAGCGGCGCACGGCTTCGGCCTGAGTCGGTTGGGTCAGGCGTTCAACCAGCGGATGCTCCGGAGCGATTACCATGTAGGTGGCCCCGAAGAGGGTGTCAGGGCGCGTCGTGTAGATCCGCAGCACTTCCGAGCCCGGCTTACGCGGATAGCCTTTCTCGATCCGATCAACAACCCAGGATTCGAATTCCGCTTGCGACGGCTTTCCGTCAGCGGTGCGTGTGTTGCCGACGAAGAAATCGACCTCTGCACCGGTGCTCCGGCCGATCCAGTTGCGTTGCAAAAGCTTGATGCTCTCGGACCAATTCAATGAGTCGAGGTCCTTTTCCAGGCGGTCGGCATAGGCCGTAATCCGCATCATCCACTGGCGCATGGGGAGACGGACGACCGGATGGCCGCCGCGCTCGCTGACGCCGCCGATGACCTCTTCGTTGGCCAATACGGTGCCTAAGGCCGGGCACCAGTTCACCGGGGCTTCAAGCTGATAGGCCAGCCGGTGCTCGTCCTGGTAGCGCCGCACGGCCGCTTCGCCCTGGGCGGCGATCTCGGGGGGGATCGGCAACTCGGCGATCGGTCGCCCCTTCTGCTGCTCCGCGTCATACCAGGTGTCGAAAATCACCAGGAAGATGAACTGTGTCCAGCGGAAGTAGTCGACATCCGTTGTGGCCAGTTCGCGGTCCCAGTCGTAGCTGAAGCCGAGCATCTTCAACTGGCGGCGGAAGTTGGCAATATTCTTCTCCGTGGTAATTCGCGGGTGGGTCCCCGTCCTCTTGGCGTGCTGCTCGGCGGGGAGTCCGAAGGCATCCCACCCCATCGGGTGCATCACGCTTCGCCCCCGCATGCGATGGTAGCGGCAGACGATATCCGTTGCCGTGTACCCTTCAGGGTGTCCGACGTGGAGTCCGTTCCCACTCGGATAGGGGAACATATCGAGAACGTATAGTTTCTGGCCCGTAGGCATTGCAGGGGCCTGGAACGTCCGGTTCTCTTCCCAGTACTTCTGCCACTTCGGTTCGACGAGTGCCGGGTTGTAGCGAGGCATATCGGTCTTCACTCAAGAGGGGGGGGCAAGGCAATAAAACGATGATTTTACTCCGTTCAGGCCGCAACAGCAAACGCAGATCGGAACTGATCTTGAGTCGTCCGTGAATTTGCGTTACAAGCCCGCGGTCCACTTTTCTTTGCTGCTGCGAGTCGGTCGATCTCGTCTGTTTTTCGGCCAGGAGGCATTTCGATGCGCCTGTGTGCTGCCGCAATGTTGCTCATCGCTGTCCAAGCCATGTCAAGTGTGGCTGAGGAAATTACCTTTCCCTATCGGGCGTATGTCACATCGAACGATGTCTATGTGCGTAGCGGCCCCGGCAAGAACTACTATCCGACGAACAAACTGGCAGCCGGGACGGCCGTTGAGGTCTATCGACATGACCCGGGTGGATGGTACGCGATTCGCCCTCCGGAAGGGAGTTTTACTTGGGTCTCAGGTCGTTATCTTCAACCCACTGGAGAAGAAGGGTTGGCCAAGGTGGTTGCGGAGGAGGTGGCAGCTCGCGTTGGGAGCGAGTTTAGCGATATTCGCGACGTGATTCAGGTCCGCTTACATCGTGGGGAGGTCGTCGAGGTCCTGGAGAAGAAGGAGTTTGGTGCAGGGCCGGAAGCTGGTGTATGGTACAAGATTGCTCCGCCGTCGGGTGAATTCCGCTGGGTATTCGGCAAGTATGTTGATCCCGACTACGCCAGAAGCGGTGTGCGCAAGTCGTCGGCCGCGAACAACCCACTGCTCCACCCAGCGCCGCCTCATCACCCATCAACGGGCGAGTCTCCTTCGCCTGATCGGTTGAGAGAGCAACCCGTTGCCCAAGTTGCTCCCCCGCCGGCTGAAGCATGGGCAGCGGTGAAGCCCGGCGGTGATCTGGCCGTCTCGGCGGTTGGGAGTGGAGCGCCATCGAAGCCGAACGACTCGGTTTATGGCCCTCGCCAGTTTCATGCCCCGGAGGATGTCCAGACGGCGGCCAAGCCGACTCGTCAGACATCGCCCGAAGAATTTCAGGAGCAGGTCGACAAGCTTGAGGTTGATTTGTCGATGATGCTGGTCGAAGAACCGACCGTGTGGAATTTCGATGAGCTCAGTCTTCGCGGGCGCACGCTCATGCTTCAAGCGGAGACGGCGGTGGAACGTGGCCGGGTCCGCACCATATTGAACAAGATCGCGCAATCGGAAGACATCAAAAACCGCTACAATCTGGTGGCCAAAGTGCGTGCCGAGACGGAGCGCGATAACCAACAATTGGCCGACCTGAGCCAAGCCCGCAGCGGGGCCCGTCTGAGCGAAGCCAACCCATCGGACCGTTACGATGGCATAGGAAGGCTTGCGCGCGTGGTCTCGCCGAAAGTCGGCGCTCCGCAGTATGCCTTGGTGGATGAGAGTGGCAACGTCCAGTGCTACGTCACCCCCGCCCCCGGCGTGAATATGCAGTATTATGTGGGGCAGCGGGTTGGCGTTGTCGGCACGCGAGGCTACATCACCGACCAGCGAGCCCAGCATGTGATGGCCAAGCACGTCACCGCGCTCCAAGCTGGCGGCACGACGCTGCGGTGAGGGAATGGATGGTGGGTGGAGACACGGAATACCTGTCGGAGCGACGGGGGTTGCCCCACGCTACGGTCCGGGAGCGGCAAAGACGTAGCCCACCGGCTTCTCGCGAACGACTAGACTTCGATTCTCACACGGCCAACCATCACACCATTGTGCAAAACGTTGAACTGAAAGCTCGACTCTTGGACTTGGACGCTGCGCGGCGTGTGGCCGCATCAATCGCCACGCAACATCTTGGGACGCAGCACCAGATCGATACCTATTTTCATTGCCGTCAGGGGCGCTTGAAACTGCGTCAGATCAATGGGCTGTCGGCGCAGTTGATCGCCTACTCACGGCCGGACGCAGAGGAGCCGAAGATGAGCGATTATCGGCTCGTGCCGGTGGCCAACCCGGAGACGCTCAAAGCGGCCCTGACTGCTGCGCTGGGGGTTCAAATCGTCGTCGACAAACGGCGGGAAATCTACCTTGTCGATAACGTGCGTATTCACCTCGACGAGGTCAGTGGGTTGGGGCAGTTTCTGGAATTCGAGGCCGTCTTGGGACCGGATGTCGACAAGACAGCAGGGCAGGCTCAGTTGGCGCAATTGGTCGAGCAATTCGCGATCAACCCCGCCGATCGCGTGGCCGGCTCGTACGCCGATCTGCTCACCCGCCAAAGCGGTTCTGGCGGGGTGTAGCCGCCTCCCCGAGAGTGTAGGTCACGGCAATACTCTCGTGGCGACAGCACGCTTGTAGTTCGTGGTGGTTGTCATACGGAATCCGGGGCAACCGTGCTTGCAGTCGCCGAGCAGGTAGACAGGGGCTTTGCCACCGCCGTAACCGCTTTGCTGGCATATGCTTTGCTCGATTTGCCCCAGGCAGGCAGCGGCGAGGTCCACATGGACGCAACATGTTAAAACCCAATATGTTGGGACTTATGTGTCGTTCGGCCAATTGTCGACGCACAAGGTCTTGGGTAGACTGTGTATGACCCGGGAGCCAGGAAAGGACCTCGAAGGTGCGAGGCGTTCCTGTCCCCCTATAGCGAGATGTCGAGAATAGTCATGAATGATGATAAGGCCAAACTGACGCTGGGCGAGAAGACGTACGAGTATCCTGTCCACCGGGGAACGGAGGGTAACCGGGTCATCGACATTTCCAAGCTGTTTGGCGAGACTGGTCACATTACGCTTGACCCGGCTTTCGGGAATACGGCCGAAGCGGTGAGCCGGATCACCTACATTGACGGCGAGAAAGGGATCCTTCGCTATCGCGGTTATCGGATCGAGGAACTGGCCGAGCGATGTGATTTCAAGGAAGTGGCTTATCTGTTGATCTACGGCGAACTGCCTACGCCGGATCAATTGGAAGAATTCCGGATGAACATCCGTCGTCACACGTTGCTTCATGAGGGGATGAAGAACCTGTTTGCCGGGTTCCCGCCAGACGCCCATCCGATGGCGATTCTCAGCTCGGTGGTTGGCGCCTTGGCGATTTACTGCAAGGACTCACTCAATCCGCGTGATCCGAAGCAGCGGCAATTGGCGATTTATCGCATGCTGGGCAAGATGCCGACGATCGCTGCCTTTGGCTATAAGCAATCGATTGGTCAGCCGTTCGTCTATCCGCAAAACCATCTGACCTACACGCAGAACTTCCTGCACATGATGTTTTCGGTGCCCAGTGAGCGGTACCAGATGGACCCGGATTATGTCGATGCGTTGAACCTCCTATTGATTCTGCATGCCGATCACGGTCAGAACTGTAGCACGTCGGCAGTACGGATGGTCGGTTCGAGCAATGTGAACCTCTTCTCCAGCATCTCGGCCGGCATCTGCGCTCTCTGGGGCGCGCTGCACGGAGGGGCGAACGAAGCTTGCATTGAGATGTTGGAGCGGATTCTCAACGACAACCGTGACCTGGGCAAGTATATCGACAAGGCGAAGAATCCGAACGACGAGTTCCGCCTGATGGGCTTCGGCCACCGGATCTACAAGAGCTATGATCCGCGTGGGACGATCATTAAAGAAGTGGCCCATAAGCTCCTTGCCAAACACAAGGTGCAGGACCCGCTCTTCGATCTTGCCCAGGAGATGGAGGAAGTGGCGCTGACCGACCCGTACTTCAAGGAACGGAAACTCTATCCGAATGTCGACTTCTACTCGGGGATCATCTATCGGTTGATCGGTATTCCGAAGAACATGTTCACGGTGCTGTTCGCCCTGGGGCGTCTGCCCGGCTGGATCGCCCACTGGCTGGAGTTGCACCAGTCGCCCAGCTTCCGCATTCACCGGCCGCGTCAGTTGTATCTCGGCTCGGCTGAACGGGAGTTCGTGCCGTTGATCAAGCGTTTCCCGCCGGCCGAAGCGAGGATTCCCAGCGACGGCCAGCAGCGTCCGTCGCCGGCGAATGAGACGTCCGTCAACTCGGAGATCTGACCGGCCGGCGGATACGGCACACCACGAACGCGACGAGCAATTCAGACGGGTGTCGCAGGCGAGAGAATCGTCGGCGGCACCCGTCTTGTGTTGGTACGTGCCACATGCTCGGCCGGTTTTTTGATCAGGGGCTCTCCGTTCTCTGACGGCCCGTCACCGAACGTCATACGCCGTGAAGGGGAGTCCCATTTGTGGCGTTTGGTTGCGAACGCCGGCGGCTGGTCGCTATACTGACGTGTTGCGACGCAACTCTGCGCCGCGTGCAACTAGGGCGATTGGCATCGGGAGAAGAAGTGTGCTTCGGTCATTATGCGTTCGTTCGCTGGTTGGGGTGGCGTTGTTGCTTGGTGGAACAACGGCAGCTGGAACCTCAGCTTGCTTGGCGGTTGATTTTTATGTGACTCCCGATGGCAATGACGCCTGGAGCGGCCGACTGGCGAGGCCCGACGTTGGGCAGACGGATGGTCCCCTGGCTTCGCTGGCGGGTGCGCGGGATGCGGTGCGAAAGTTGAAGGCGCAAGGGCGGTTGACCGAGCCGGTGCGTGTGGTGATCGCCGACGGTACGTACCGGCTTTCGAAGTCGGTCCTGTTCGAACCGGCCGACAGCGGCACCAAGGCCTGCCCGATCAGCTATGAAGCAGCTCCTGGGGCCAAGCCGGTTTTCAGTGGCGGCCGCCCGATTAGCGGCTTCCAACCGGGTGCCGATGGGCTTTGGACCGCCAAGATTCCCGAGGTTCAGGCTGGCCAGTGGTGGTTTGAGCAGTTGTTCGTCAACGGTCGCCGGGCGATTCGCGCTCGTTCGCCCAACAAGTTCTACTACTACATGCAGCGCAGCGTACCGTTTGGTACTGACCCACTGACCGGCAAACCGGCCGAACTGGCCAATCGGGCTTTTGTTGCGAAGAACGCAGATATCGCACCGCTGGCGGCGATTCCCCGCGAGCGATTGTCCGATGTGGCCGTGGTTGCCTATCACTCTTGGGAAGTCTCGCGGCATCGCGTAGCGAGCGTCGAGCCGAAGACAGATACGCTAGTCTTGACCGGCGGAGCCCGCTGGCCTTTCCTGCGTTGGCATCCGAACCAGCGGTATCATTTGGAGAATTTCAAGGCGGCGTTGGATGAGCCGGGCGAGTGGTACCTCGATCGTGAAGGAACGCTCTACTACAAGCCGTTTCCCGGCGAGGACATGACCCAGGCCGAGGTCATTGCCCCGGTGGCAGAAGAGTTCTTGCGTCTGGCCGGCGACTCGGATAAGGGGCAGTTCGTCGAACACCTTACATTCAAAGGCCTCGCCTTCCGCCATGGCCAATACATTCTGCCGCCGGCGGGACACAGCGATGGCCAAGCGTCGGTGACTATTCCGGCGGTCGTCATGGCTGACGGAGCCCGCGACATAGCGATCGATGGTTGCGAGATTGCCCACGTGGGGATCTACGGCATTTGGTTCCAGCATGGTTGCCAGGAGTGCCGCGTGACACGGTGCCATCTGTATGATCTCGGGGCCGGCGGCGTGCGAATCGGCGAAGGCTGGACCAATGACAATCCCAAGCCGGAAGAGTTGACCAGCCACATTACGGTAGACAACAACATCATCCACTCTGGCGGGCTGATCTTCCCTGGGGCGATCGGCGTCTGGATTGGCCACAGTCCCTACAACACAGTAACCCACAACGATATCAGCGACTTCCGCTACACCGGCGTATCGGTCGGCTGGCGTTGGGGGTATCGTCCCAGTCAGGCCCACCACAACAAGATCGACTTCAACCATATCCATCACATCGGTTGGGGCGTTTTGAGCGACATGGGCGGCGTCTATACCCTTGGGCCCTCGCCCGGCACAACGGTGAGCAACAATGTGATCCACGACATCTACTCCTATGACTACTACGGCCGCGGCGGTTGGGGCCTGTACAACGACGAGGGGAGTAGTGAGATCGTGATGGAGAACAACCTCGTCTACAACACGAAGACTGGCGGGTATCATCAGCACTACGGCAAGGACAATCTTGTCCGCAACAACATCTTTGCCTTCAGCATGACCGGTCAGCTTCAGCGGTCGCGGGTCGAAGAACATCTTTCGTTTACCTTCGCCAACAACATCGTCTACTACAAGGAAGGCGTGTTGTTCTACGCGAACTGGAAGGACCAGAACGTCAAGCTCGAAGGGAACGTCTACTGGAATGCCGCCGGCCAACCGGTCGAATTCTGCGGGATGTCGCTGGCCGATTGGCAAGCGACGGGCAAGGATGCCGGTTCGATCGTGGCCGATCCGAAGTTCGTCGATCCAGACCATGGCGACTTCCGCTTACAGGCCGATTCGCCGGCCGTGTCGGTTGGCTTCAAGCCGTTTGATTACAGCCAAGCGGGCGTGTATGGCGATCCGGCATGGGTTGGGGTTGCCCGCGGGCTGAGGTATCCGGCGCTGGAATGGGCCCCCGAGCCGCCGCCGGCGCCGCCGCTGGTTGTGCGCGACGACTTCGAGACGCCCCGCGGTAAGGTCGTGCTGCCGGATGCGTCGATCCTCGACGAACATAAGTCCGGGCTGGTGACAATCAGCGACCAGGCGGCCGCGACGGGCAAGAAGAGTCTCAAGGTGAGCGATGCGGCTGGACTCCAGTATGCCTTTGATCCGCACTTCTACTTCCAGCCCAACCATACGCAGGGCGTTACCCGCTGCTCCTTTGATCTGCGGATGGAACGCGGGGCCGAACTGTTCCACGAGTGGCGCGATGACGCCAGCCCGTATCACGTCGGTCCAAGCCTTCATGTGCAGAACGGCAAGCTTCGCGCAGGCGGCAAGGAGCTGATCGATATTCCCACGGGCATCTGGGTGCACCTTGAAATCATCGCCCGACTGGGGGCGGAATCGACGGGGACTTGGGAGCTGACAGTCACCTTGCCGGGGCAGCAGCCGAAGACCTTCTCCGGACTCAAAAGCAGGAATCCCGACTGGCGGAAGCTCAACTGGCTCGGCTTCTGCAGCGTGGCCACGCAGCCGACGGTTTTCTACGTCGACAATCTGGAACTGACGAACTCCACCAAACAAGAGTAGTCGTCCTGCGCCGATCACGGCAAGGTCGATTGTTGCGTCAGAGGCGGGACGTGTCGCTCTGATACTGGTCTGATGTGTTTTGGCTCGGACTTAACTGAGGAGGGCGGACGGTGGCAAAGAACGACGTGCCACGTCCAACAGTCCGGATGTCTGGACAAAGGATATGGTGGGCCGCACAGAGTCCTGTCAAATAGCTGTCCTCCAATCCACAGACATTGTAGTCGCCGGCCAAGTAGATTCCGGGTTCAAGTTCCAACGGGGCCCACTGGGCATCTGAGAGCACAATGGCAGTCTTCCAGGTGACCGCCTGCAGGATGGTGTGCGTCTCGTAGATCTCAGAAAGCGTCGGCTGCGGACAGAGGGCGTAGACCTGATCCCAGCCGTATCCCTGATCCCAAATCGAGGCAATGCCGGTTGGCGAAGGGGCGAAGACCACGATGCGTTTGTGCTGATAGAGGACGCGTCGCCGGCCTCGCACGAACAACATCGTGGCCGAGGTGACCCGATGCGGTCTGGGCACGGGGTAAAAGAGGGTGGCGTCCAGATAGGGGGCGGCGATCACGATGTTCTTGGCCGGATAGACCGTTCCACGTTGCGTGTGAACCTCAAAATGTCCACGCCGCCGCCCCACTGCGACAACACGGTCAAGGACGATCCGTTCCTGGCACCGGGCAGTCAATTGTTGATAGGTATTGCTAAAATCGGCCACCCACGTTCGTGCGATCAATGGCAGCAGGCTGCCGAGATAGAATAAGGCCGTGATTTCAGAAGGTGCGGCAAAGGCTGTGCTGCGAACGATCAGACTGGCATACCGTGTGTTCAACACTTCGAGGCCCGATTCAGCAATGAACTCTTCGGCCGGTTGACGCGAATAGCGGTCGATCAACGGATAGTGGGGGCGCAGTGCATGCTGCGGCACTCGTTCAGCCTGTTTGCGAAACCCTCTGAGCGCCTGACGGAACTCCTGAAGACGCCAGACGCCACGACAGACTGAAGGCCAAGATCGGGTGTTTCGCCAATCGAACAGCGTCGTGAACTGATCTCCATGTTGGAAAAACGCATCTTGAACCCGCAAGGGAATCTGCCGGCCCACATAACCCAAAAGATGCCGATAATCCTCGTTGATATAGGTGGCACCGAAGTTCATCGTACCGTCGTTGCTATGATACATCCGGCCACCAAGATGATCGGTGATCAGGCGGAATGTTGCTTGTGCCTCGCAAAGTCTCTTGGCGCATGCCAATCCGCTGATTCCCCCGCCGACGATTACCGCCTCCAACAACTCGCTCACAAGAGATTCCTCCCTATTGCGATCCTATGGTCAGAAGCCAGCCAAGAGTAGCCCTGGATATGCAGGATGTGGGGAAACGAATCTGCGTCACTTATGCAGTCCACGACACGATGACTTCATGCTTCCCCTCCCCGCTGGCGGCCTGTACATTGCGGTGGTGCCGGGGCGGCGACGCTGTCGGGAGAATCCTGGCCATGCGGTGCATTTTGGGCGGGGGGCCGATCCTACTGGGGCTTACTGGGGAGGGCTCGGCTTTGCCGGCGGTCGCGCAACAGGCAACCGTTGCGGTGCCGTATCGTGCCGCGACCGACGGCTTCTATGAAAACATGAGCCTCCGGTGGGGACTGAGCGGTCCCGGTTGGTTCTTTCGTTTTGGTGGCGGGCCGGGAGTGTCTTATGGCGGCTTTGATCCGAGTGCAGGGGCCGCGTTTGGCTATGGCTTTCACCGCCCGGGGCTGAACGGATACTTCTATGGCAATCTGTCGCAGGGTTCGCGAGGGAGCTTGATCAGTCAGACGCCCACTCTGAGCTTGTCGAACGGCTTGTCAGGTTATTTCGCCGATATTTCGTGGAGCCCCTTTGTGATCGGCACGGTTCCCGTGGTGGGTGGATTCCCGTTGGTGGAAGTGCTCAATCCTCCGCCAGTTGTACCGGTCGACAGTCTGTTGCGCTACCCGATGGCTGATCCGATGTCAGCCTTACCTCCAAAGCAGACGACAGCCCAACCAGTCGTCAGGCCGAAGAACAAGTCCCAGGATAATCTCGTTCTGGAGCCGGACGGTCGGGACGAGCCGGGGGCCAAGGTCGACCAAGATCCTCGTTTGCGGCTTGCCGTAGCAGGGGAGAGCACGGCCGGTCGGCCTGCCGTGAGTGTGGAAGCGGCCCGCCAAGTACGGGAACGAGAGCAAACCGAGGCGGCACAAGAAGCGGCCGCCTACGTGGAGCGTGGCCGGCAAGCCGAGGCGGTTGGCAAACTGAATGTCGCCCGACAATACTACCAGATGGCCTACCGCCGTGCGACCGCTCCGCAGCGGGAGGAGATTCGTATGCGTCTGGCCAGCCTCCCTGCTCCGACGAATCCTGAGCCGTGAACGTCGGGACCGACGGCAGCGACCTTCTTTTGTAACCAACCAAGTGTTCCTCGCATCAAAAGATCAGATCGACAGTTAAGTATTTTCCCGAGCAAGTTTGACTCTTGGGGGGGAACCCCGTATTATGTGCATGCATTTCGGTCGCTTGGCTTGGTGGTTGTCGTAAAGCCTCATCGCTTGGAAGGTGGTCGCACTACCTGGAATAGCGGGATGCCGGTTCGCATTCTGCGATGGTTCATGCTTGTTCGGTCTTGCATCGTTGCTGACAATGTGGAAGGATCATGGCGCAGACAGCAAGAGACGTGGCACGCAGTGGGGGGCTACCGGAAGGGGTACTCCGTGATATCGGTCGCGACGTGGACCCACAGGAGACTCAGGAGTGGCTCGACGCGCTGGAGTATGTGATCCAGAGTGCCGGTTGTGCACGTGGGGCCTATCTGCTAGAACGGCTCAAGCAACGGGCGTTTGCCTGCGGCGTGCCGTATCCAGGTGGATTGACGACCCCTTACGTGAATACGATCCCTGTCGAACGTGAGCCGGCGTATCCCGGGGACCGGGCGATCGAGCGACGAATCAAAAGCATTGTCCGTTGGAACGCCATGGCAATGGTCGTGCGGGCCAACCGAATGAGCCCCGGCATCGGAGGGCATATTTCCTCGTTTGCTTCGGCCGCCACGCTTTACGAGGTCGGTTTCAATCATTTCTTCCGGGGCAAGCAGGGTGATTTGCCGCCGGATCAGGTGTTCATCCAGGGGCATGCGGCTCCAGGGATTTATGCACGGGCATTCCTGCTCGGCCGGCTGACCGAACAGCAAGTGGCCAATTTCCGCCACGAGTTGGCCCCAGGCGGTGGGCTTTCCAGTTATCCTCACCCCTGGCTGATGCCTGATTTCTGGGAATTCCCCACGGTTTCGATGGGCTTGGGGCCGCTGATGGCCATTTACCAAGCCCGCTTCAACCATTACCTGGTGGATCGAGGCATCAATCCCCACGCCGCCAAGTCGCACGTTTGGTGCTTTGTCGGTGACGGCGAAACCGACGAACCGGAAACGCTCGGTGCGATCACGCTGGCCGCCCGGGAAAGGCTCGACAACCTGACCTTCGTGATCAACTGCAACCTTCAGCGGCTCGACGGGCCGGTGCGTGGCAACGGCAAAATCATCCAAGAACTGGAGGGGACGTTCCGTGGCGCGGGGTGGAATGTCATCAAGGTTGTCTGGGGTTCTGACTGGGATCCACTGTTGGCCCGCGATACGGAAGGCCTGTTGGTCAAACGCATGGGAGAGATCGTCGATGGGCAAATGCAAAAATACACGGTCATGCCCGGCAGTTATATCCGCAAGCATTTCTTCGGCGTCGACCCGCGGCTGGAAGCCCTGGTGGCCGATTTGACCGACGAGCAACTCCGGCGGCTCAAACGAGGGGGGCACGATCCGGTGAAGGTCTATGCGGCCTACAAGGCGGCCATAGAGACCGAAGGAGTGCCCACAGTGATCCTCGCCCAGACGATCAAGGGCTACGGCCTGGGAGAGGCGGGCGAAGGACGCAATATCACCCATCAGCAGAAGAAGCTCAACGAAGACGAGTTGCGTCACTTCCGCGACCGCTTCGATATCCCGATCTCCGACAAGGAGGTGGCCGAGGCCCCGCTCTATCGGCCGCCGGACAATAGCCCCGAGATGGAGTATCTGCGTGAACGTCGCCGGCTGCTCAATGGGTTTGTGCCCAGCCGTCGCGCGCGGGCGCCGAAGCTCCAGCCGCCAAAGTGGGATGACTACGCGGAGTTCTTTGCTGGTAGCGAGGGACGCGACGTCTCTACGACGATGGCTTTCGTGCGGTTGCTGGCGAAGCTGATGCGAGACAAATCGGTGGGCAAGTTCATCGTGCCAATCGTTCCCGATGAAGCCCGAACGTTTGGCATGGAGGCCCTGTTCCGCCAGTTCGGCATCTATTCACATGCCGGACAGTTGTACGAGCCGGTGGATTCCGATACGGTACTCTACTACAAGGAAGCCAAGGACGGACAGATTCTTGAAGAAGGGATCAACGAAGCTGGCTCGATGTCGTCATTCATTGCTGCGGCCAGCGCTCACTCCAGCCATGGAGTGAACATGATCCCGTTCTTCATCTACTACTCGATGTTCGGCTTTCAGCGGATTGGCGACCTGATCTGGGCCGCCGGCGACATGCGTTGCCGGGGATTCCTGTTGGGGGGGACCGCGGGACGCACAACGCTGGCCGGCGAAGGTCTTCAGCACCAAGATGGTAATAGCCATTGCTTCGCCTTGGCCTATCCGACCGTCCAGGCCTACGATCCGTGTTATGCCTATGAGGTGGCCGTGATCGTGCTGGACGGGATTCGGCGGATGTACTTCGAAGAAGAAGACATCTTCTATTACATCACACTGCTGAACGAAAACTACGAGATGCCCATCCTGCCGATGGGCGCCACGGAAGGGATTGCCCGCGGCATCTACCTCCTCTCGTCTCGCGACCTGGGGGCCGGCCGGCCCAAGGTGCAATTGTTCGGCAGCGGAGCCATCCTCCGCGAAACCCTGCGTGCCCAGGAGATTCTGGAGACGCAGTTCCAGGTGTCAAGCAACGTCTACAGCGTGACCAGCTACAAGGCCCTCTACGACGATGGGCGCGATTGCCAACACTGGAATCGGCTACATCCAGAAGAACAGCCACGACGGCCGTACGTCTCTCAGGTGTTGGCTGGCGAATCGGGGCCGATCGTGGCGGCGTCCGACTATGTGTCGGCCGTGCCGCTGTCGATCGCCCAATGGGTTCCCCAGCCGTACACCGTGTTGGGCACCGACGGTTTTGGACGCAGTGAGGCACGCAAGGAACTGCGGCGGTTCTTCGAGGTCGACGCGGAGAACATCGTGCTCAGCGCACTGGAAGAACTAGCCAACCAGGGACGCTTTCCCCGTGAGCGACTCCCCTTGGCGATCAGGACGCTCGGGCTTGATCCGAACAAACCGAATCCGGCGAAGGTTTAGGGGAGGGGGGTAGTGGCTGGTGGATGGAGCCAGCTGGGGTTGAGGGAGAGATCGGATCCCAAGGCGACGCGGCTTTATGTGCCGCGCTCGCTAGTAGTGTTTATCCTTCTCGCTGCCCTGATGGTTGATGTTACCGTGTTGGACATGTGCCGATTGGCGGCGTAACTGTGCGATAGACGGACAACAAGAGGCAAACGCGAAGCTAGATCCTTTCTTCGAATATCTTGGCGACGGATTCCATGAGCATCGACTTCAAACTACCGGAACTGGGTGAAAACATCACGAGCGGCGACGTGGTGAACGTGCTGGTCGAAGAAGGTCAGCAGATCGCCGCCAACCAGGGCGTGTGCGAGTTGGAGACCGACAAGGCGGTCGTGGAGATCCCCTGCCCGCACGCCGGCCAGGTGCAGAGAATCCACATCAAGAAGGGGGACACGATCAGAGTCGGCCAAACGCTGATCACCCTGGAGCCTGCCGGCGCAGCGCCGGCGCCAACAAGCCAACCGTCGGCTCCGCCGGAAGTTTCCAGGCCAAGTCCGGTTCCCGAGGCGGCCAAGACTCCATCCGTGCCATCACCGCCGACCACTGCCGCCCCGACGATTGCGCAACCTGCGCCGGTTGGTGGGACAATCCCAGCCGGCCCGGCTGCGCGACGTTTGGCCCGCGAGTTGGGCGTTGACTTGAACCGTCTCCAAGGAACGGGGACACGCGGCCGGATCACGCCGGAGGATGTCCGACAGGCAGCTGTCAAGGCGAAGGCTGCGCCGGCCGAGGCGCCTGGGGCGGTGCCGCGTGAGGAGCCGGTCGTGTCGCTTGAGCCGGTCGTTCCACCCGGAGAGCCCGCTCAGGATGCGTATGGTCCGGTACGTCGCGAGCGGATGTCGAAGATCCGCAAGACCATCGCCGCGCAGATGTCACGATCCTGGACGAACATTCCCCATGTAACGAACTTCGACGACGCCGACATTACCGACCTGGAAAGCATGCGCAAGAGTGTTCCCAAGGGATGGCTTGGCGCAAACCTTAAGCTGACCACCATGCCGTTTGTCATGAAGGCCGTGGCCATCGCCTTACGGCGGCATCCGATGCTCAATGCCAGCATCGACATGGACAATGAGCAGGTCATCTACAAGGAGTATGTCCACCTGGGCGTAGCTGTCGATACGCCGCGGGGGCTTGTGGTGCCAGTCGTGCGGGACGCCGATCGGATGAACATCGCCGAGCTTGCCCGAGCAATCGCGTCAGTGGCGGAACGAGCCCGCGCGGTGCAATTTGGGATCGAAGACCTCCGCGGCGGAACCTTCACGATCAGCAACCTGGGAGCTGTCGGGGGCACGTATAGCACGCCGATCATCAACCATCCCGAAGTGGCCATCCTGTTGCTCGGTCGTGCACGCTGGACGCCGGTGATTCGCGACGGACGCATGGAGCCGAGGTTCATGCTCCCATTGAGCCTCTCGTACGATCATCGCCTGGTGGACGGGGCCACGGCGGCCCGGTTCCTCAACGAGGTGATCGACCATCTCCAGTCGCCGGCTCGCCTGTTGTTGGCATAAGAAACGTGATGAGGAATGAAGTGAACGATTCACATCACGTCGTGATTGTCGGTGGCGGTTTGCCGTCGCTGGTGTCGGGGGAGAAAACCATCGTGGGAAACCGACGAGACGGTTGCTCCGCAACGACAGAATCTCACAACTCTTGAACCCTCGAATCAGATTGGATCTCTTATGGATACGCAACTTGTCGTGTTGGGTGGCGGACCCGGTGGCTATGCTGCGGCATTCCTCGCCGCCGATCTGGGCATGCAGGTCACGTTGATCGATCGCGAGCCTCGATTGGGCGGCGTCTGCCTGCTGCGCGGCTGCATTCCCTCCAAAGCCCTTTTGCATGTCGCGAAAGCCATCGCCGAGGCCGAGCATCTGGCCGACTGGGGCGTGGCCTTCACCAAGCCAACGATCGACATCAATGCCGTGCGGGCTCGCAAGGAAAAGGTCATCGCCTCGCTCACCGGGGGCCTGGCCCAATTGGCCAAGAAACGCAAGGTGCAAGTGATCCAAGCCCGGGCCGAATTCGTCGATTCGCAGACACTCCACCTCGAACCGGTCGGCGACAAGGCACTGGAGGATTCCCGGGTTCGCTTCGAACACTGCATTCTCGCCAGCGGGTCGTCGCCTACGAAGATCCCTGCGCTCGACCTGGCGACCGACCGCGTGATGAACTCGACGGGCGGACTGGAACTCCCCGAGATCCCCGAGTCACTCTTGATCGTTGGCGGCGGCTATATTGGCTTGGAGTTGGGCACTGTCTACGCGGCCTTGGGCAGCCGGGTGTCGGTGGTCGAAATGACCGAGGGACTGTTGCCCGGGGCCGATCGCGACCTGGTCAAGCCGCTCCACAAGCGGCTGGAAAAGCAGTTCGAGGCGATCTACTTGAACACGAAAGTCGCTGGGCTGAAGGACAAGGGAACGTCGGTCGAAGTGACCTTCGAGGGGGACGTGGAGAAGAACGTCCAGCGGTATAGCCGTGTGCTAGTCGCCGTGGGCCGGCGCCCGAACAGCCGGAACTTGGGCTTGGAAAACACCAAGGTCGAGGTGAACGAGCGAGGGTTCGTCGTGGTCGACAAGCAGCAACGTACGGCCGATCCGCATATCCTGGCAATCGGCGACGTGGCCGGCGAGCCGATGCTGGCCCACAAGGCGGCCCACGAAGGTAAGGTGGCCGTCGAAGTCCTGGCCGGCCACTCGGCGGTCTTCGCGCCCCGAGCGATTCCGGCCGTCGTCTTCACGGATCCCGAAATCGCCTGGGCCGGCGTAACGGAAACCGTGGCCAAACGCGAGGGCCGCAACGTGGACGTGGTGCAGTTCCCTTGGGCTGCCAGCGGACGCGCCCTGGCCGTCGGCCGTACTGAAGGGCTCACCAAGTGGCTCGTCGAGCCGGAGACCGAGCGAGTGATCGGCTGCGGGATTGTCGGCGTGGCAGCCGGCGACTTGATTAGCGAAGCCGTGCTGGCCATCGAAATGGGCGCCTCGCTCCGCGACCTGACCGATTCCATCCATCCCCATCCCACGCTCAGTGAAACCCTGAGTTTCGCTGCCGAGGTCTACTACGGTACCGCAACTGACTTGTACCGCCCGAAACGGGAACGGTAGACATCCACGCAAGAACAAATGCCGAAACCCGCATGTCGAAGGAATGACGGAACCCGAATGACGAAAGGGGGAGTCTCCTCAGTTGCGTTTCCGTTATCGTTTGGACCGTCGTTCTTCTTTTTCCGTTTGTGGTTTCAAGAAGTCTTCGATCATCCGCTTCTTGTTCTGGCGTGACTCGGCGAAGTGCGTCAGATAGTAGACCAATTGGCTGTCGCGGATTGACCAAAGGCGGCGGTGATAAGGCTTTAGATCGATGTTCAGATAGACCGGTTGCACTTGGGCATGCTGGGCAGCGGCCTGCTGCTTGGCCGTTTGGGCGTCATAGAACAGCTGCGAATGCTTTTCCCCCGGAGCCCGGACGGCGTAGGCCTTGCGGTTATTCCAGCCAGTGACGTCGTAGGCGTAGGCCCCGAGGAATTGCACACCGACAGACCAAAGGAACGCGACGGCCAAGAGGGCCTGGAGGCTTCGGCGGCGGCAAACGCGGTCGGCAATCGTCACGCTGCAAATCGCCAGAAGCGGGAGCGTGTCAACCAGAAGCCGGTAGCCGAACGACCAGCCGCCGGCCCAATCGTACCACTTGGCGCTGAGGGCCAGAATCAACGCGGCGGTCAGGCTGAGCGGCCGGAGTACGGCGTAGCGTGGATCACGCCAGACCTGGGCTGCGCCCCAGATGGCGAATCCCACGATCGGCGAAAACACCAGGATTCCTCGGGAGGGGCTGATCAACAAACCATAAAAACCTTCGAACCAGGAACCATGCCAGACATCGGCCACACCGACCTTTTGCAGGGCCAATTTTTGACTGACAACCATGTCGCCGAAGATCCAGGGCGCACCGAGGTAATACCAATTGTGATATCCTAGCCAGATGGCGAGTGGCAATCCGGCCAGGATGTAAATCACCAAGGGACGCAGCGCGATCCAGCGCGTTGCGGGGATGGTTGAGTGCTCGGTGTGTGTCGTGTTGTTCTCGTCAACCAAATCGCGATCCTTTCCCGGCCATCTCCGCCAGGCTACGGCGAGCAAATAGAGGCCGATGGCAATCACGGCGAGCGCCGAGGTCGGCCGGCAGAGCACACCGCAGGCGGCCGCCACGGCACAGGGCATGGCCCACCAGTCGCTCCGTTTGAGTTGCACCAGGCACCAGGCGGCCAGCGAAAGAAACAGCACGTTCGGGCCGCTCTGCCAGAGCGTCTGGCTGGCGATGCTCCACACGCAGGTGCCGGCCCCGTAGGCGATGGCGAGGAACAGTGCAGGCCACGATCCGGTGAACTCCAATGCCGTCCAGTAGACCAGGACCACCGAGACTGCGACGCAGACGGAGGCCACCAACTTCGCCCCATACCAGAGTGCCGTCTTGTTGTGAGCCAAGTCGTCCACCAGAAGCGATTCGATCGCAAAGAAGGGGAGTGCGGTCAAGCCGGCTCCGGGGCCGAAGGTGTTCACGTAGCCCCGATGCTTCGGATCGACGGAGGGGGTAAGGAAGTAATCAGGTTGCGGGGAAACCAGTTGTCCGGCCTTACGCAGATCTCGGGCTGTAAGCTGTGGGGAAAGCTCGTGATTGACCGACCCGAGGCGGATCAAGCCGGGAGTGGTCTGGTTCTGAGTCCAAGTGAACAGGTTGACCGCCTCCTGGTTCCACGATTCAAAACGGACCGGCCGCTCACCTTGTTGGGTGCGGTAGGTCCACGCGAACATATGCGGCGCTTCGTCCGGCGTGAAAGCAAGGTTGCCCTCATGGAGCAGACTAATCGGCAAGTAGACCGTCGCCATCGGATCATGGCCGACCGAAAAGTCGCCGTTCAAGTGATACAAAGCGAGAAAGCCAAGCAAGAGAGTACCGGCCATCAGCCGCCGACGCCCCCTTCTAAAGATGGGGCAGTCGATTTCGGTGCTCTGGCAATCCGGTTTCACAGCGGTCTTCCCTCGATGGAAGGGGGCTCTGCAGATCGTTATCGACAATACCGAATCTACTTCATCTCGGGGGGTGTTTTGGCAAGTCTAGCATAAGGTAGTTGTGATGGTGCGGTGGGTTTCGTTCTACCTCCGATGTATCCGCTAGAATAGGATGGTGGTATTCAATTTGGCGTTCCTTGTTACCGTCAATGCGGGGGACTCAACATCACCCCAGGGAGCGTATGAGCACTGAGGTCTTTTCTCGCCGTTCTACGCTTCCCGTCCCACTGGAAGAAGCGTTTGCGTGGCATGCCCGGCCGGGAGCCTTGGATCGCTTGCTTCCCCCCTGGGAAAAAGTCCGTGTCGTGAAACGAATCGGCGGGGTTCAGGACGGTGACCAGGTTGAATTGTTGGTCCATCTCGGTCCGCTGCCGGTGAAATGGCTCGCCGCGCATCGCGACTATCAACCCAACCGCCAGTTCCGTGATGTGCAACTTTACGGTCCTTTCGCTGCCTGGGATCACGTGCATCTGTTTGAGCCGGAAGGGGCGGGACAGTGTGCGCTGGAAGATCGGATTGAGTACCGTTTGCCGGGCGGCCCGATCGGCAGGCTGCTTGGCAGGCGCACGGTGCGTCGCCGGTTGGAGCGGATGTTTGAGTATCGCCACGCCACAACGGCTGCGGATCTAGCCGCCCATGCCAAGTATCGGGGCGAGCCGCTCGATGTTTGTATCAGCGGTTCAACAGGATTGATTGGCTCGACACTGGCGTCTTTTCTTGCGGCTGGCGGCCACCGTGTTCGGCGGATCGTCCGGCATGACTCGGCGGGGGATCTCAACGTCATCACCTGGATCCCTGCCCAGGGAGCCCTGGAAGCCGAAAAGCTCGATGGGGCCGCTGCTGTTGTGCATCTGGCAGGTGAGAATCTGGCCGCCGGACGATGGACGGAAGCCAAGAAGAAGCGTGTGCTCGAGAGCCGTGTGAACGGGACACGTCAGCTTGCCGAAACACTTGCACGGCTTGAGCGTCCGCCCAGAGTCTTCGTCGTGGCATCCGCCGTAGGCTTTTACGGCAATCGTGGCAATACGGTTCTTGATGAGGACGACCAGCCTGGCCAGGGTTTCTTGGCCGACGTCTGCCGGCAGTGGGAGGCGGCCGCGCAACCGGCCGTCGAACGAGGAATCCGAGTGGTGCACGCACGCTTTGGGATCGTATTGAGCCCGCGCGGCGGGGCTCTGGCGAAGATGCTCCCCTTGTTTCGGCTTGGGTTGGGCGGTCGATTGGGCGACGGCCAGGCGTATTGGAGTTGGATCTCTTTGGATGATGCTGTCGGGGCGATCCACCAGGCAATCATCACTCCCTCGATTGTCGGCTCGATGAATGTCGTGACACCCAATCCGGTTCGCAACGGCGAGTTCACCAGAACGTTGGCCAGGGTGTTGGGCCGACCGGCGTTCTTTCCGGTTCCCACCTTTGCCTTACACTTGGCGCTGGGCGAAATGGCTGACGAGATGCTGCTGGCCAGCACGCGGGTTATTCCTCGGCGGCTGTTTGCCGCTGGTTACGAGTTTCGCCATCCCACGCTTGAGGTTGCTTTACGGCATCTGCTCGGACGCAAGTGAAGCTGGGGCGATGGCCTTTTGTTGGGAATCGGGTACAATACAAAAACGTACTGTTCATCTGTCTAGCAATGGATGCTCCGGACGATCCCTCCTGTTCTGCTAGCACAAGCGGAATCCTGATGCCCGTGCCTTCTGCAAAACTCGCCTTCTCCCGCGGAACGTTGATTCTGGAAGGAATCTCGCAGGCGGAGATTGCACGGCTTTGGGGCCCGATCGGTTGGGTGTGGGACCGCAGGGTTCACGGCTGGCGGTGCGATGCGATGGAGTACGTTGAGGTGCTCGGACGACTGCGAGAGGCAAACTACCAAGTCGAAGACCAGGTTCCCCAATGGAAGGCAATCGCGTGGCCCAAAGTTGCATTGCATTCGCTGCGTGAGGACCAGCAAGCGGCCGTGGCTGCCTGGAAGGAGACGGGTCGGGGAGTCATCGTGATGCCCACTGGTACGGGGAAGACGGAAGTGGCCCTGACGGCGATGGCCGAGACGGGCACGAGCACGCTGGTCGTCGCACCGGTGCGCGACCTAATGTACCAGTGGCATCGGCGGATCCTAGCGGGGCTCGGCTACGATGCAGGAATCATCGGTGACAATGTCTTCCGCGTTCGGCCCGTGTCGGTGACGACCTACGATAGTGCCTGTATCCACATGGAACGATTGGGGGACCAGTTTGGCTTGGTCATTTTCGATGAGTGCCACCATCTGCCCGGCGAGATTCGCCGTGATGCGGCCCGGATGTCGGCCGCCCCGATGCGGATGGGCCTGAGTGCTACGCCAGAGCGTTCCGACGGCCGGCATGTGGACCTGGAATGGCTTATCGGTCCGATGGTCTATCAATTGCCGATCACTGAGGCCAAAGGGCAGACGCTGGCCGACTATGAGTTGGTGCGGATTCCCGTGTATCTGTCGCCCGAGGAGCGGGAACAGTATGACCGCTGCTCTCGGATTGTACGGCGTTACCTGATCGAACGCCGCAAGGTCGATCCCCACTACTCTTGGGAAGACATGTGCATTGAGACCGGCCGCACGGCGGAAGCCCGGCGCGCGGTGAAGGCCTACTACGCGAAGAAATCGATCGAAGATCGGGCCGAGGAGAAGCTTCGCGTGCTGGAAGACATCTTCCGGCTTCACGCCGGCGAACCGTGCATTGTCTTTGCAGGCTCGAACGCGATGGCCCGCGATGTTTCGCAGCGGTTCTTGATCCCGTGCCTGTTGAACCATTGTGGAAAGCGGGAACGCTTGGAGATTCTTGAGGGGTTGGAGAACGGCACCTATCCGGCGATTGTGGCCAACCAGGTGCTCGACGAAGGCGTGGACTTGCCCGAGGTGAAAGTGGCCGTGGTGATCGGCGGCACTGCTTCCAGTCGCCAAGCCAAGCAGCGGCTAGGACGCCTCCTGCGCAAGCGGGGTCGCAACTGGGCCCTGCTCTACGAGGTCGTTTGTGCCGACACGAACGAAGAGAGCCGGTCGCGCCAGCGGCGCCGTAGTGACGCGTTCCAGGGCAACCGTCAGCGACGGCTCAAGAAAAAGCCGTGAGGGGGCCAGCGAGGGGGGACTATGCGAAGATCTCGGCCACGGGGAGCGTGAACCCGGGCACCACGTCTTCGCCGCTTGGCTGGTCAGAAACGCTTAGGACGTAGATCTGACTCCGGCTGCAGCAGATGGTCACGGTGCGGGTCAGCCATACAACCCGGCAACCGGCATCAAGCTGGTTGTGAACGTTGACGAGCACTTCACTGGCCCGGTCGCGTGGGGACACGATCTTGACGGCCAAGTCAGACGCTCCGCCGAAATAACCGGCAGGAGGTGTCGGGGGGACACGGTCTTTACGCAGAAAGGCCATATCAGGTGCCCGAACCGTGTCGGGATCGCGAGCAATGACGAAACCGGTCTCTGCCCCCATCACTTCGCCCCGGAGCCGTTTTCTCCACGAAGACATGGTGTCGCGCGTAGAGCCGATTAACCAGTTTGCCATGCCGATACCCTGTCGGCGTGATCCTGGTCAATTCTCCGCACGCCAATTCGGCCCGCCCCAGCCCGGGGTTTGGAGCAACTGGTCGGCAGTCGTCATAGATTCAGTCGTCGTCATGGTTCACCGGTACGCTATCCTACGCCACGTCTGGGGTAGTGGCAACGACACGGCGGGGCCCGAGTGGGGTACAATAAGGGACAGTGTCGCACCGTGTGACAAGACTTGAACGAAGATACGTCGCTTTTCCCAAGCAATGCTTACCCGAGAACTTGCCATCGCCGCATACGACGGTGGACGGATTGTCCCCGACCGGCTGACCCGTCAAGCCCATCGGCAATACGTCGAGTATGCCGAGCGAATGCTGACCGTCTACCGCACGGGGATTGGGCGCACGCGGCAGGAGTTGCACCGGAACGTCTGGCAGATCTTCGCTGAAGAGGAAGACTGCCCACGGCGGCGGATCGGCGCCTTTTGCAAACTGCTGGACGATGCCAGCACGTACTACCGTGATTCGCGAAAGCGGGCGGCGGCATTGCGACGAGAGGTCTTTCGAAAGGCGGCCGTCTATCACCCCTTGGTGCGTAGCGCCGACCGGCTTTTCGATCACCAGGAAACGGAGGTCAAAGATCGGATCGCCGCACAACTGGGTCGTACCTGGCGAGACATCGAGAATGAACTGTTTGCCGACGTGATTGATTTTCACCGTCTGACTGCCTTTGAAGGGTATCCGACGGGCGCCGCGCTATTGGCTCGCTATAACGTGGCGCAGGTCCAGGCGGCCATGTTCGACGCGGTTTCGATGGCCGTGTGGGCCACGGAGGACTACAAGACGATCCTCCGTTACGCCAAGCTCGCCCGACTCATGCACACGATCGTGCGTCTGCCCGACGGTCGTTACCATTTCCGCTTCGATGGTCCGGCTTCGGTCCTGCGACAGACTCGCCGCTACGGCGTGGCTATGGCCCGATTCCTGCCGGCGCTGATCGCCTGCCGTGGCTGGCGCATGCATGCCGTGATCCGCACTCGCCGCCGCGGCTTGCACGTGAATCTGGAGCTTTCCTGGCTCGACGGGCTGACGAGCCATCTGCCGCCCCCGCAGGCGTTCGACTCGTCGGTGGAGCAGACCTTTGCCGAACGCTGGGGACCGGAAAAGCACGACGGTTGGCGGTTGGTTCGCGAAGGGGAAATCCTGCACCGGGGACAGAAGGTGTTTGTTCCGGATTTTGCCTTTCGCCGTGACGACGGCCGGACGGTGCTCTTGGAGATCGTCGGTTTCTGGACCCCCGAGTATCTTCAGGCCAAGCTGGAGACACTCCGGGTGTTTCACGATCAGCCCATTCTTTTGGCGGTGGCAGAGCGGGTCAGTCCCTGCTTGATCGAGCTTCCGGCCACGGTGATTCCGTTCAAGACGTCGCTGGCAGTGAAGGACGTGTTAGAACGGCTTGCAACGGCGACCGGCTAGGGGGGCGTCCGGCGGCACGATCGCTTTCACTTCGGATGGGCGGAGGCCTGGAGGGCACGTTCGGCCTGGAGGGGCAACATCGTCAGATCTGCATTCACCGAGCAACGCAGCGATTCCGCGATCAATTGCCGGCAAATCTCGGCCACTTCGACAGCTTCGCCCGTCTCGTCATCCATTGTGAATTCGAAGACCTCTTCGTCTTCCTCTTCCACCTCATCCGACACAATCGCAGCAAGTTGCTCCAGAGTCGTCGATTCGGCGAAGACTCCCACCTGGGCCAAGAAGCCTTCAAGATATTCGAGATAGCCACGCGATGTGGCCGCGGGAGTCTTCCAAGTCGCAACCGACCCGAGAGCACTTCGAAGCACGCCGACCAGCGAGTCGCGACCGGGCAAGGCGTTTCGCGCGGCTAGGTGTTGCCAGTTGCGACGGATGCTCTCAAGGATCAGCTCTTGTTCCTGGCCCGGTTGATAGTCGATCCGCTCGATTTTTCCGCCGAGTTCCAAGGGGCCGTGCCGCAATTGGTGAATCAGCTGTTCGAGGGCCGATTCGACCAGCGGGTCCGTTAAACGCCGGCCGCTGAGCGCGTTCGCGTACAGGATTCCTGATTCGGTGAACAGATGGGTTTCCAGCAATTCGTCGGTGCGGTACTTGTTGCCCGTATAGGCCAACGGTACTGGTTGGCCCCGACGCTTGGCTCGTTCCTCCCGCCGCTTCTTCTCCCGCTTGCGCAGGTTTCGTTTTCCTTGCTTCCTGCTGATGATTCTTTCCTTTTGCACAGTCTTCAAAGGACAGAGAGGCACCAAGCTGAAAGCATAGCCTGATGGGGCTTATGGCAAAAGCCCTACCTCTTCGCGGGGGGGGGTGGGCTGAAGCGGACCGTGACATGAGCCAGAAAAAAAACGCCCTGGTTTCTGTCACCCGTCTTGGCGATGTTTAGCTGTAAACCTACAATCCGGACACAATCCGCCTATGGTCGCTTCCCCCCGAACTCCTCCTCCAGCCGAATTGTCCGACTCCATGGCCGTTGCTTCTGTTGCCGATGAACTACCCGACCCAGGGCCCCTCGCGAAAACGCCGCCGACCGGAGAGGGGCTCGCCTCCCGGAGTTTTCTGGGACTGCTGGTGACGCAATTTTTGGGGGCGATGAACGACAATATCTTTCGGTGGCTGGTGGTGCCCGTGGGCAAGGAACTGGCGGGGCCCGAATATGCCGGGGCGGCCGTGTCGGCGGGGTTGGCGATGCTTGTTCTGCCGTTCTTGCTCTTGGCCGGACCGGCCGGCTATCTGGCCGATCGGTTCAGCAAACAGAAGGTGATCATTGGTTGTAAGGTCGCTGAGGTGGTGTTGATGATCCTCGGGACGGCCGCGGTGCTGTATGGCAACATCTACGTGATGTTCTTGGTGTTGTTCTTGATGGGGGCCCAGAGTGCGCTGTTTGGCCCCTCAAAATATGGTTCGATTCCCGAGATAGTCCGAGCCGATCGGATTCCCGGGGCCAATGGGTGGATCGGCCTGACGACCATCCTGGCAATTGTCGCGGGGACGGTGGTCGGCGGGTATCTTTACGATTGGAGCAAACCGGCAGGGCAGGAGAGGTGGTGGCTCTATGGGGGCACGTTGATTGGGGTCGCCGCCGTGGGACTGGCGGCAAGTCTCCTCATTCGCCCCTTGCGATCGGCCAATCCGATGCAACGCTTCTCTTTCGATCTGGCGGGCCAAGCGATCCGCGATATCCGGACCCTGGCCTCCCACCGGGGGTTGCTGTGGGCGGCTTTAGCCAGCGCCCTGTTCTGGTCCTTGGCTGGGCTGTGCCAAGTAAATGTGGACCGTTTCACGACGATTGATTTGCACTTTGAGCAGAAGGACGTAGGCCTGCTGTTAGCCGTGTTGGCAATCGGTGTTGGTGCCGGCAATATGCTGGCCGCTTGGTGGTCGCGGGGCCGGATTGAACTGGGGATTGTGCCTGTCGGCGCAACGGGAATTGCCGTCGGCGCAATGCTTCTGTCGACTGTCGCGGGAGGCCGGCCCGACCTGATCTCCTCGCCGTATCTGATGAGCGCGATTTGGCTTTTCCTGTTTGGTCTGGGGGCGGGCATGTACGACGTCCCGTTGCAATCCTATTTGCAGGCGAATAGTCCGGATGATTCGCGTGGGGCGATCCTGGCGGCCGCCAGCTTTCTGACCTTCGCCGGCACGGTCGTGGCCGCAGGCGTGTTCTTCATGCTAACCAGCCTGTTGGGACTTTCCGGCCGGACAATCTTCCTGATGTCGGGCATTGCTGTTGTTCCCATCGTATTCCTGGCCGTCTGGCATCAGTCGCTGGCCACTGCACGTCTCTTGGTCCGGTGGGGGATTCGGCTTTTCTATCGCCTTCGCGTGGAAGGGTTAGAGAACATTCCCCAGCAGGGCGGAGCCCTTCTCGTTGCCAACCATATTAGCTGGCTGGACGGGGTGTTGCTGCTGCTGGTCGGCCCACGTCCGATTCGGATGGTCGCGCATGCCGACTACGTGAACTACTGGTGGTTGCGCCGCTTGTTCCGCCAAAGTGGGGGGATCCCGATCGAGCCGGGGCGGAAATCCGTAACCCAGGCAATTCGCGCAGCCCGGGAGGCTTTACTTGCGGGGGAGATCGTGTGTATCTTTCCAGAAGGAGCTATCAGCCGGACGGGACAAATCCATGAGTTTCAGCCCGGATTCCTGTCGATCGTGAAGGATACGGGGGTCCCGGTCGTCCCCGTATATCTGGGAGGACTCTGGGGGAGTATATTCAGTTTCGCGGGAGGCAAGTTGTTCTGGAAGTGGCCGCGCCGCTGGCCGTACCCGATCTCGATTCGTTTTGGGCGTGCGATGGAGCCCCCTGCGCACGCCCTTGCCGTTCGCCAAGCCGTACAAGAGTTGGAAATAGTTGCCATGCAGACGGATGAAGATCGTACGATGACCCTGCCCCGCCGGTTCTTGCGCATGTGCCGCCGCAACTTACGGCATGCGAAGCTGGCCGATTCGACAGGCGTGGAACTGACGGGAGCGGGGATGCTCACGCGCGCCCTGATCTTCCGCCGGCTGCTCAAGCGGCACGTGCTCGACGCGGAGGAGACGAACGTCGGTCTGTTGTTGCCTCCGTCGGTGGGGGGCGTTCTGGCCAACGTGGCTTTGACGATTGACCGTCGGGTGGCAATCAACCTCAACTACACGGTCTCCTCCGAGGTGATGAACCAGTGTATTGCTCAGGCGGGGATTCGTCATGTGCTCACCAGCCGCCGCGTGCTGGAGCGGTTTCCGTTCGACTTGCAGGCGGAGGTGGTGTTCCTTGAAGATTTCAAAGAGAAGGTCACTTTGACCGACAAACTGATTGCCGCAGTTCAGACGTGGCTCTTCCCGGCCGCGGTGCTGGAACGCTGGCTCGGTGTGCATCGTGTCGGCCCGGACGACCTGCTGACGATCATCTTCACTTCGGGCTCCACGGGGCTGCCCAAAGGCGCGATGCTCAGTCAGAACAACGTGGGAGCTAACGTCACGGCGTTCAACAAGGTGCTCAATCTGGGCTGGAACGACACGGTCATCGGCATTCTCCCCTTCTTCCACTCGTTCGGATATACGACCACTCTCTGGTCCGTGCTGACGCTCGACTCCAAGGCGGCCTACCACTACACGCCGCTGGAGCCGCGGCAAGTCGGCAAGCTCTGCCGGGAGCACGGCGGCACGATCCTTGTGGCGACACCGACCTTCCTCCGCTCCTATTTGCGGCGTTGCGAGTCGGAGGATTTTGCCACGTTGGATACGGTGATTGCCGGTGCGGAAAAACTGCCTCGGGAGTTGGCCGACGCGTTTGAGCGCAAGTTCGGTGTCCGCCCCAGCGAAGGCTACGGTACGACGGAACTGGCCCCCGTGGTCTCGGTCAATGTCCCGGCCAGTCGCGCGACCGGCAGCGTTTTGCAGGGGGCCCGGGAAGGTTCGGTGGGACAGACGTTGCCAGGCGTTTTGGCCAAGGTCGTCGACTTGGATACCGGCGAGGAGCTCGAACCGGGCCAAGCGGGCATGCTCCTGATCACCGGCCCCAACGTGATGCAAGGCTATCTCGGCATGCCGGAGCAGACCGCCAAGGTCTTGCGCGACGGCTGGTACGTGACCGGCGACATCGCTTTCCTCGACGACGACGGATTCATTCACATCACCGGCCGGGAAAGCCGTTTCTCGAAGATTGGCGGTGAAATGGTGCCCCATTTGCGCATCGAAGAGACCTTGGCCGAGGTGCTCGGCCTCCAGGATGAAGAGGAAATCCAATTGGTGGTCACCGGCGTCCCCGATCCCAAGAAAGGGGAGCGGGTCGTCGTGCTCCACACCGGCCTGGGGATATCACCCGACGAGGTCTGCCGCAGACTGGCCGGCGCCGGTCTGCCCCCCCTCTGGATTCCCTCGCCCGACAGCTTTTGCCAGGTCGATGCGATTCCGATTCTTGGCACGGGCAAGCTCGACCTGAAGCAGGTCAAGGAATTGGCGATGGAGAAGTTCTCCATCGAGGTCTAGAAGCGGCAGAGTCTCCCCTTTTTCGGCGGGCCCTGCTGTTTCGTCAACGCTTCGTGCAATTCGTTGGGCGAAAGCCTCCCTGGAGGGGGGCAATACCAAAGCGCGATATGCGACGAACCGCCGCCACCTTCTACGGTCTGGTGGGCTTCCAAGTTTCCAAAGAACTGCCAGGTGAAGGGGTGCTTCACCATGTTCCAGCCTAGCGGCCAGCTCGCCGGATTGCGAGAGCAGGATTTGGGCCACGCTCGCCGGAGAGGGCTGCGGCACGTCGATTCATGAAGACAGCGGTTCGATGGACGAAACGGCCAAGCCTTGCGCCGGCTCCGTGGCGGGCGCATCAATCGGGAGACGAAGTCCCCCCAGGAGTCGCTCGACCACCTCGGCGGCACGGTAGGAATCGGCCGTGGGCGAGGCCAAAAAGTGGGCGATTTGCTGGATGTTGTCGCCGGCGGTGACCAGGGGTAGTTCGCCCCCCCGGCAGCGCCGTTGTCCCAGGCCGACGTTGGCCAACAGCGCATTGCAGAGGCACTTCCGTCCGACCGTGTCGTCCGGATTTCCTCCCTTGGCCACATAGGCCTCGACATTTTCCGCCGGGCAGCGCCAGTCCAACGAACCGTCGGGCTTCCGGTAGGCGCGACGCAAATAGCCCAGGTCGCAGATGCGTTTCCGGGCCTGATAGACTTCGGGATCGGACAAGCTGCCTGGCAGCGTGAGGACTTTGAAGGGGAAGCTGGTGGGCGAAGCAATCGGATCGGTAAAGACGTCGGCACCACCTTGTTGGCACGCTTGGAGGGCGGCGTATTTCAACTCCGGTTCGAGACTGGATTCCTCGCAAAAGGCAAACGCCGTCCCTACCTGGACGCCGGCGGCCCCAACCTCGAGGGCTTCAACCACTTTTTCCGGCGAGTCGTAGGAACCGGCCAGCCAGAACGGTCGCGCCAAATTCCGGAAGACTTCGAGATCGGGACAGTCGCGTGGACCGTAGACCGGTTCGCCGCGTTGGTTGTAGCGCGCAGGCCCTCGCGGCGGTGCATTGTGACCGCCGGCTGTGGGCCCCTCGATGATGAATCCGTCGACGTAGCCGGTGGCCTTGCGCGCCAAGGACGTGGCCAGTACGGACGAGGAAACGATTGCCAGAAAACGGGGGCGCTCGAGCCAGGGAAGATGCGAACCGAACAACTCCATGGGGTCAAAGCGGACGGTGAATGGATCGGAGCTGGCGGCCCCTTCCACGTCGAGCGATAGTTCGGCCCCCAGGCCTTCGGCGAAGCGGTCCAAAATGCCGGGAATACTCCGAGGGATGCCTGCGCCCATCAACACGTAGTCAACACGCGCCAACATCGCGCCAAACAGCGAGGGAAGCGTCGGCAGTTGAAGCTTTTCCATGTAGTTAACGCCGACCATTCCCGCATGATCCTCCTTGGCCAAATAGACTTCGACGAAATTGGCGACGACGCACAGTTCCAGCGCTTCGCGGGTCATCAGAGGCCGTGGGACGGGATGAGGGACGAAGGGCGTTTCGGGCGGCTTCCCACCCTCGATAAAGTAGCGTGCCAGGACGCGCTGGGCTATTTCGGGGAACGGGAAATCGTCCAGGGCACGGCGGACATGGCCTCCCGGATCGCCAAGCTGAAGCCGGCGGGCCACGACCGCATCCAGCGCGGTGCCGGCAACGACTCCCAATTGGCCCGTTTGGGCGACGGCCCGGGCAAGCGGCCACGAAGAAACAGCGATCCCCATGCCGCCCTGGATGATGATTGGATTGGCGTTATTTGTCACGGCAAAATTCCTTCGGTGTTTTTGCGGAGTGGAGTTGTTCACGAAGCCGTTGGGCGGCGGTGACCATGTTATGCAGGGCCTCGCGGACCTCGGGCCAGTTGCGTGTTTTCAGGCCGCAATCGGGATTGACCCAGAGTTGCTCGGGCTGCAGGACCTCGAGGGCTTTTTGCAGGAGATGCTGAATCGACGCGACACTGGGGATTTGGGGCGAATGGATGTCGTAGACGCCCGGCCCGATTGCGTTTGGATAGTGATAGTTGGAATCAAACCACTTGGTCATTTCCAAGGCGGGAACGGCACGTGCCGGCGCGTGTTGGCCATTGCCGCTTACGGACGGGGCCACCCCGCGTGCCATGGCGAAATATGTGGGCAAGGACATGAGACCGCCGGCTCCACCGAACCGCGAAGGGATAGTCGATTGGGTTGTGGGGATTCCGAACAATGTCAAGCGGCGTAGTTCATTACGGCGATGAAGTGGAAGGCCGTGCCGGCCAGGACGAACAGATGCCAGACCGAATGGAAGTAGGGGATTCGTTCGTACCAATAGAAGACCGTGCCAAGCGTGTATGCCAGACCGCCACAGAGGAGGAAGGCAAGTCCGGTGGCGGGAACGTGTCGAACGACAGGCCCGATCGCCAGCAACACGAGCCAACCCGTCGCCAAGTAGAGGCCGAGCGAGAGTCGGGCGGAACGCAGGAACGAGCCGGCTTCCAAGGCACTCAGACCTTTCACGATGACGCCGACCAGCGCCAGTCCCCAGACGGCGCCGAAGAGACTCCAGCCCCAGGGACCGCGAAGGACCCCAAGCGTGAATGGGGTATAGGTTCCGGCAATGAGGAGAAAGATGGCGATGTGATCGAGGCACTGGAAGAGACGCTTGGCCCGGCCGGGACGCAGGGCGTGATAGATCGTCGAGGCGAGGTAAAGCAGAACGGCGGTGGCGACAAAGATGGCCGCTCCCGCGATGAAGACGCCCCCATGGTCGAGCGACGCGAGCAGCAGAAACGGTGAGGCAATGACAATCGCCAATACGCCAAGACCATGCGTGAGCGCGTTGGTTAATTCTTCGCCAAACGAGAGGATCACTTCCGTGGGGGCGAGGTGCGTTGTGCTGTCGGGGCTCTGGAACGCCGATTCCTTTGTCATGGCCAAACTCTCCACGATCGCTTCGCACCGCTGTGCAGGCGACGTCACCGTATTGTGGGCGCAGACCACGATCCGTTTGCCGATGACTACGCAGAATCACGGCAACTTCCAGGCCGGACGCCTTCGGGAAGATTACTGACGATGTCACCGCGCCCCGTCCCTCGCAGGGGTGTTGCGGCACGTCATGGCTGGTAGGTCTTCTGACTTGCAAACGAAAAAAGCGGCCTTGCCTTCTCGTTGCGGCGGCTATGCCACGGAACGCAACAATGGCCTGAAGAATCGGTCGCTTCTGGTGGTGTTCGCTGACAGCGGCGGGGCCGTCCCGGAGTTGCACCGGAGTTCCCTGTTTGCTCGACTGCCCGAGCAGGCAGTCGGCCACCAGTCACAGTTGTCAGTGTAAGAAAACGTAGCCGGCTGTCAATCGACAACCAGCCTGGCAAAGGTAAAAGATCGGTGAAAGCTTTGGTGGCGGGACGTAAAGATCGGCTAAGTCACGCACGATGATAGTCTGCGGGGAGACTCTGCCAAGCGAAGGG
>CAZLDQ010000046.1:0-31691 GCA_964558295.1 uncultured Planctomycetaceae bacterium
CGGCGGGGGGGGGGGGGGGGGGAGGGGGCGGGGAAGGGGGGGCCGATTCTAGCGCGAAACTCATTTGCGGCACATCAAATCCTTATCTCCGTGGGGAGAATCAGAGGGGAGACAAGATGCGCGAGGAATTCGGTGGAGTCATTGGGCCAATTCCACCCATCCCAACAGGAGGAACAACGGCATGGCGAGAATCACTTCGGGGCTAAGGGCGAAAGGAGGTTCATCGGCCTCTTGTCGTCGAGGTGTGACGTTGCTGGAGCTGTTAGTGGTGATCGCGATCATCGCGTTGTTGGCCGCGTTGTTGTTTCCGGCCATTCAGGCTGCTCGGGAATCGGCGCGGCAGGGGGCATGTCAGAGCAACTTGCGGCAATTCGGCATCGGATTGGCGGCCCATGCCCAACGTCATGGGACCTTCTGCTCAGGGGCCTTTGATTGGAAGCGGGACGGATGTGTAACGGAGTTTGGCTGGGTGGCCGACCTGGTGAATGCCGGCATTCCGACGGGCCAGATGCTCTGTGCTTCGTCGCCTTGGGTGATCAGCGAAGCCTATTTGGATCTACTGACCCTCAGCAGCGCTGACTTTGACTGCTGTGAGTGTCTGGGCTTAGATCGCGCCAAGGGAAGCACCGAGCAGGCGACTCCTGATGGGGCGATTGTCAAGAATCCATGCCGCGAACTCCTGGAAGACTCGCCTGCCGATCGCCGGGCGTTTGTCGAAGAGCGAATTTTCAAGAAGCACTACAACACCAACTATACGGCCAGTTGGTACCTGGTCCGATCGGGCGTCAAGCTTAACCCGGCTACGGGCAATCTCTTGGCCAAGGCCGGCTGCGACGAGAAGACGCTCAAGAGCCGCCATTCGACGTTAGGCCCGCTGCAGCAAGGTTATGCGGATTCAGCAGCCGGTGGTCTGGCCTTTCTCCCACTGCTCGGCTGCGGCGCTGCTGCGGGTCAGCTTTCCGCAGCGATGGGGTATGCGCCGTCGGGCGCGTTGACGGTGAAGTCGTTTACCGATGGTCCCGTGACGAATCCCGGCATGGCCCAGCTTCCCGATTTGAACAAGGCGCGGGAGGGCGCTGATGGCTGGTGGGCTCAATGGAATGCCACGCGTCAGGACTTCCGCGGCTTCGCTCCGGTTCATCGCGGCTTGTGCAATATTCTCTTTGCTGATGGCGCCGTACGGTCGTACGAAGACAAGAACGGGGACGGTTTGCTCAACGATGGGTTTCAGCCGACCGGCGTCACGGGAAACGGGTTTACGAGTGACGAAATCGAACTGCCTGGGGAAGAGGTGCTCAGCCGATGGTCGCTCCGGTAGTGAGCAACGAACGTGGGGAGGGAACCGCCCTGGCTGTGAAAAACGCTGCCCTGCTGTTTTTGGGGAGGAGTGATCGCTGTGATTGGTGTGACTGGACGGGAGGCCGAGACGCCTGACGGGGGAGATCGCCGAGGCCGTCCGCGCGTCGTCGCAGGGCTTTGGCTTGCGCTGCTTTTGCTGGGAGTTGCCGCCGGGGGCTGCGGTGGGTGTGGATCGAGTAGTGGAGGTGGAGGGGACCCCTATGCGGCTTGGGGAGGAATGAGTGAAGAGGAATGGCGAAAGGTCAACGCCGAAGCCAAGGAGAAAGAGCGACGCGAGGCGGCGGCGGCCAAGGCTGCGGAGGAGAGACGCAAGGCCGAGGAGGCGGCGAAGAAACGGCGGGCGCAACGGAATCCGGGACAAGCCTCAGCCTCCCCGCCATCGCCGGCAGCCTCGCCGGCGGTTGACTCGGCGTTGACGCCGCCGCCTGTCGATACGGATCTCTTGCCTCCGCTTCCCCAGTTGCCGGAGAGCGTTGCCGAGTGGCAGGAGGGAGATCTCTACATTGCCCGTGTTCAAGGCAATCCGCAACTCGCAGTGGCCGTTACCCATTACGGCAAGCAGGCCGTTGGCGACGAGCGTGCTGCGACCGTTTTGAGCAATCTTCTGCCGCCGCCCGCGCTAACCGACTGGTTGGAGTCACGACCGGAGCCCACTCCTCGTCCTCGTTCCACGAGAAAGAACCGTGGGGTGGATGCAAAGCCTGCGCCAACGCAACTGATCGAGGCGATTGCCGACGCGTTAGGAGCAAACGGCAGTCCCAAGGCCAGAGAGACGCTCGGTCAAATGATCGCGGGAACGGTCCCCACTGAGCAGGACCGGACGGCTGCCTTTGCGGCCCTGAAGAGCCTGGTTGATCATCCCAGTCTGGAGAACGAGGCCCTGCTGTTCGAGGTCTTGACGAAGCCCGACGCGGTGCGGCCCGCTGGGCGGGGCGAGGTTTCGGCGGACGAACTGCGAAGGAAGGCGTTGGAGTTGGTGCGTCCCCATGCGTCGCGGTGGCTGCGCCGCAAGGTGGCCGAATACATTGTGGCGCCGTCGACTTCGCCTGCCGATCGCGATCTGCTTGGGCAGTTGACGGCGGAAGTGTGCCCGGAGAATCTCGAAGCCCATTTGATCCTCTACCGGAATTATGGAGTCACGGGGAGTCTGCGACTGGCCATCGAGCAGGAATTGGCCAGGTACAGTTCCGACACGCTTGGCTGCCTCCTTGGCGTTCCGGCTCTGTGTGAAAAGGCGTTGGCTAATCCTGATTGGCCGCGGCGCGTCACGGATCAGCTTTGGAGCGATTTGTCGGTGGAGCGGATCTGCCGCGGGTTGGAACAAGTTGGCACGTTCAAGGAGGATGGGTCGCTGGTCTGCCTGGCCAGCACGATCCCTTCGGACCTCGTGCGACACACCCTTTACAAGACGCTGGAAAAGCACTGGGAGGACGGGCCCCGGCCGCTGCGGACCACGGGGCTGGCTCGCGAGGTGTTTTGCGAGCCGGGCTTTCTTGCCGTGCTGAAGACGGTCTACCGCAAGGAGTCGTTGGCCGTTCGATCGGAGGGGAACAAGTACGTTCCGGCAGGGAGGACGGACAAGGTTGCCAAGCTGCTCAGGATGCGTCAGAAACAGACGGAAGAACTTGATGGCGACTGGCAACAGCTATCCCGGGAACTGCTCCAGGTGCTCTGTGGTCAGTTTCGTGCGACGGCACTCGCTCAGGCACGAAGCACCGCCTCGTCGGTTCGCCGGCCGCCGTTCGATCCGGCGGATTTTCCGCTGAGCCTCCACTCCGACCAGTCGGAATTTGGCGTCTACCGCTTCGACTGGGCCTCGGCGCATCAAGGGGTCGCTGGTGTGCCGTTGGATAGGTTGAAGATCGACTATATTCGCTTCGAGGAGAAGACCCGACCCGTGAAGGTCCAAGGGTTCTATCGTCGGCAATTGAAGGCCTGTGAAACCCATTTGCAGGACGACGGGGTGTGGCTGGACAGCGTTACGTGGGACCACGAGTCCGGTTGCCGCCGTTCGGTGGACGTGCTGATCACTTGCGTCAACTCCGACATTCGTCGGTTGGCCGACGAGGAACAGAAGCTCGCCATCGACATCCTCTGCCTCGAAATCCGCGACCCGGTGGAGCCGGCCGGGTCCTCGGGCCGAGGTCATGGCGATTGACTCTCGTTCTTCGTTTTTGGCGGCGGAGTTCCGCGGAGATCTAGACAAAGCAGCGTCTCTTCGTTGCGCAGGTAGAGAAGCCCGCGGTGCAAGGCCGGGGCGGTGAAACAGGGGGCAGCCATCAGTGGTTTGGCGGTGATTGAAGCGAGGAGGGGCTTCGTGGGATTGATGTCGAGCGAGGCCAGGTGGCCCTTCTCGCCCCAGAGGAGGAAGCGGTTGTCGACGGCCAGCGATGCCCCGGCCCCCAGCCGGGAACGCCACTTCCAACACAAGCGGCCCGTGCGTATTTCCACGCAGCGGAAGCTGTTGTCGGACGCAAAGCCGTAGAGATACCCATCAGCGCAGACGAGGTTGTTGTATTGACTGTCTAGCGACGTAGGGTTTTGCCACAGTACGTCGTAGTCTCCCGGTTCCTTCACCTGAACGCAGAGGCTTCCTGCGCAAAAGGCCGAAACAAGAACCATGTCTTGGCTGACCACCGGCGAGGTGGCGTTCTCTTTCTGGGGATTGCGAGCGGAGAAGGGAATGCACCACCAGACGTGCCCCGACGCGGGATCCAGGGCCACCAGGCCGTCCCGCGTGAAAACGAACACATAGCGTTGGCCATGGATCGTGGCGGCGCAGGCCGAGGCGTAGCTGGCTCCGTGATTTGTGGCGGTCCAGAGTGTCTGGCCGGTGTTCTTGTCGATGGCGACGATTCCGGCCCCGGTCTTCACTCCGCCGATGTTGAGGATCAACCGGTCGTTTTCCACCAGCGGACTGACCGCAACGGCGAACATTCCGGGCTCAACGTGGTATTGCTTGGCCAGCGAGCGTTCCCAAAGCTTCCGACCGTCTTCCATGGCGAGGCAGTACAATCGACCTTCGGCGCCCAGCGCGTAGACCTGGGATTGATCGATGGTGGGCGTACTATAGGGACCGCTGCTGTAGTTGTAGCGGCACTCATACGCGGTCGGCCAGGCAAATCGCCATCGTGGTTCGCCCGTCTCCGCGTCGAGGCAGTCCACGATTTCCTGGTTCTCTTCGCGGTGAAACACGATCAGCCGGTCCCCGTCGACGACCGGCGCGCTGTATCCCGTACCGATGCGCCTTCGCCATTTCTCCGGAGGTCCAGACGCCGGCCAGGTGGTGAGGACGTTGTTTTCCGGAGAATGGCTCGTGCGAAACGGTCCGAAGAGGTTTGGCCAGCCAAGCGACGTCGCCGGGGCCATGTCGCTTGGCTGTCGGGTGGGCTGCGTGTGGGGTACTGCGGCGTTCTCCGTTTGCTCGGCGGGCAAGTGGTTCTCTCCGGCATTTGGGGTGGACCTTAACGGCAGCCGGCCAAGAAGCACGCCGCTCGTCAACGCGAAAGCGACCGAGACGATTGCGTACCAGCGATGCTTTGAAAAAAACGCCATTTGATTCGCCCATCCACTGCGATTGGATCTCGCCCCGACCAATCGACGGTCAGGTCAACAGCCGCGAGGATGCTCGTGTTACGGAGTTGCAGGGTCCTCGGTTCTGTGTGCATGGGCCTGCTCATTTAACGCTAACAATCCGCCGGGGGAGCGAACGAGTCTGCGATTGATTTTCCATAACCGTAAAACAATCGAACTCTCATTCTTCGCCCATCAAATCCTGACACGTGTGTTGATAATTGGGACACGAAGAGACAGCCGAACCGGCCGGCAAGAACTTGCCGATCGACTTGGCGAGAAGGCCTGCACGTCCAACGTCCTCCGGTCGGGCGCCGATCGCCCTGTACAACGCAAACGGACAGGTGTCATCGTGGAGGTCATCGTCAAACGGCTTGCGGCAAACCACAACACCAGAAGGTCGACTTGGGAAAGGAGGTGTACGTTTTCGGCGAGAGTTGTGTGAATGGGGAAAACGAAGAGCTTGCTTCCATGTTGGGGCGGCTCGACCTGCAGTAGGTTTTCGTTGAATCAGACCAAGTGTTTTCAGGAATGGGAGCGATTAGATGAAGCGTAAAGGTTTTACCCTCGTCGAGATGCTGGTGGTCATCGCGATCATTGGTATTCTCATTGCCCTCTTGTTGCCCGCCTTGCAGGCTGCCCGCGAGGCCGCCCGCAGCGCCCAGTGCAAGAGCAACCTCCGTCAGTTCGGCATCGGCTTTCAATTGCATGCCGACCGTGATCCGGCCCAGCGGTTCTGCAGCGGTGCGTATGACCTCAAGCGCGATGGGTGCCCCGATACGTGGGGTTGGGTCGCCGACATGGTGAACATGAACATCTGCCGTCCCGGCGATCTCCTCGATCCTTCGAACCCCTGTAAGAGTCTCGAGAAGTTGAACGAACTGCTCGGCGGCGACACTTCGTCGCCGGACTCCGGATGCCCCGACGCCACACGGATCACTGACGGCGCTTGTGGGGCCTTCCCCACGGGCACGGGCCTGCCGGGTTACGTTGCCCAGCACTTCATGGACAAGGGCTACAACACCAACTATGTGGCTAGCTGGTACCTGGTTCGCGGGTCGGTCAAGACCACGTGGAATAACACGACGAAGGAATTCGTTACGGCGGGCGGCGAGTTGAAGGGGCTTGGCAACGTGACTGGCCCGTTGACCCGGAACGCTCTGCTGAGCTCGAAAATCCCGTCTTCCAACATCCCGTTGCTCGGCTGCGGCGCTCCCGGCGATCCGAAGGAAGCCATTGCCAGCGCGACGGTCGCCTCGTCCGTCTCGGGCAAGGAATTCGTCACGGCCGGACAGCGGTTGACAGAATCGTTCAACGACGGGCCGGCGATTACGGGGACGAACCTCGTCACCGTCGACCTCCTCAAGACAGCGGGGACCAGCTTGCAGGCCCAGATTGAGGGCGAGGCGACCGGGGAATGGAATTCCCTCCCCTTCTTGCAGGACACCCGCGACTGGTGGGCGATCCACGCCGGCGAGTGCAACATTCTGATGGCTGACGGCAGCGTGCGGACCTTCACCGACCTCAACGGCGACAAGTACCTGAACCCGGGTTTCGACATTGCCACGTCGCCAGACGGTCTATACAACCAGAGCGGCTACGCTCCGGGCAAGCCTGAACTGCCCCCGACCGAGATCTTCTCGGGCCTGTTCATCGACAGCACTTTCACCCAGAAGATGACGAACCTCGAAGCCGCTCCGGCTAACCCGTAGGTCGACAGAGCGCCTGGTCCATCCAGTTGTGAATGGGAGATGATCCCTGGCAGACGAGCGGCGCTGTGCTTCTCGTCTGCCCTTGTTTCTTGAACGCCTGGAAACATTGGGGGGCAACGGTGCGTGGAGCGTGACGGAGGAGGGTTGCGAGACTCTAACGGTTTGCTAGGAGCTCCCTAATGGTCACGGTTTATGCTTGCGTCCAGGACGTGAACCTGTTTTCCCAGTGAATCGTGAATGTCGGTCCGATCTCCGGTTGTGCAACAAGTTGCATGTACCTGCGATTCAATCGTGTGTTGATCCTGGAGGAGTCTGTCGATGCACATGCGGCAGTGGAGCCTGATCCTGGCGGGGTGCGTTCTCTTGGGTGGCATGGGGCTGTGGGGAGCGGGGCGTGTGGGACTGCCTCTCGGTCGGGGCATTCACCGGGCGCAGGCTACGGAGGAGTCGCTCCGGAAGTTGCCGCGAGTGGTGGTGGAGAAACGCTTCCAGAATCTCGGGATTCTCGAACCGAATCAGACGTGCGAGTACACCTTCCTGATTCGCAACGAAGGGGAGGGGCCGCTGCAATTGAATCGTGGGGGGACCTCGTGCAAGTGTACGATGAGTCATCTCCCGCAAGGCGAAGTGCCGCCTGGCGGTCAGGTGCCCGTGGTCGTTTCTTCGAAGGTCGAGGACACGAAGGGGGACTTCAGCCACCGTGCTACGATACTGACGAACGATCCGAAGACGCCGCGAATCGATTTGCAGATTACCGGCACGATCCGCGCAATTCTGGCCGCGTTTCCAGCAGAGCTGACGGCGCGGGCGAATCGTGGGCGGGCCGCATCGGCCGAGACGATCATCTATTCCGAAGTCTGGGACCAGTTTACGTTACAGGTCGCTCCGGGAAATGGAATGACGTGCGAGGTTTTGCCGGTTGACCCCGGAGTTCTTCGAGGGCTGGGAGCACGAGCTGGTCAGTGTGTTCGGGTCATGCTCCCTCCCCGGGATCAACAGGGCACGTATGAGGAGCACCTTGAAGTCACGGCGACGCCTTCCTCCCCTGGTGAATCGGCGCGGTCGCTTCTTCTGAAAATCTATCAGACGGTTCCAAGTCTTGTCGCCCTTCACGGCGACAAGTTCGACCGGCGGACCAAGGAGCTGCACTTGGGCACGATCCGGCCACACGAGGGGGCACGCGGGCGGGTGGTGTTGGTGATCCGCGATGAACCCCACACGTTTCACATCGGGAGCATCACGGCGACGCCCCCCTTTTTGAAGGTCGCGGTGAATGCCGTGGATTCTGCCAAGGACGGGCCGGCGGTTTACGCGATTGACGTCGAGGTGCCCGAGGATGCTCCGAGCAGCAACTACCTTTCGAAGAAGGGGTCGGTGGCAATCGAGACCGATCACCCGGAGATTCCTCGGATCGAGTTTGCCGTGTGTTTTGCCGTGATCAGCCGGTAGTTCGATGATGGATTTCTCATTTGTCGCTAACATTTCTCTCATTCTTTCTGGCTAGGATGACACTGGGGTATGGGATCTGGTCGGTTGCCTATCCAGCCCTGCCAGCGTGAGTCTCGCTCGCCTGTCCAGAAGA
This sequence comes from uncultured Planctomycetaceae bacterium, assembly GCA_964558295.1. Classification (GTDB taxonomy): domain Bacteria; phylum Planctomycetota; class Planctomycetia; order Pirellulales; family Thermoguttaceae; genus JBDKTH01. The sequence continues at coordinate 8,227 of CAZLDQ010000046.1, forward strand.
CCGCTGCGAAACCCGCCTCAGAAGGAGTCTCGCCGTTGGGCCCTACCTCGTGGAGCACGCACGAAGGCGGTGGCGAGGCGCAGCCGGACTGGGAACCGTCCAACGGCGGGCCTGGGGGATTTGACCCGGACCGGGCCTGGCTGAATGTGCGCGTGGTCCACCGGCCGTTGAATGCCTACCAATTGCTCGGGCTGCCTGCGTTCGAAGACGACGTGGACCGGATTCGGGCGGCAGCCAAGATGCAACGGGTGGCCATGCAGGCCCATCGCTTTGAATCCTCGCCGGAGATTTGGGAAAACGTGAACGCCGAACTGGAAGAAGCCATTCGCATCCTCGTCGATCCGGATCAGAAGACTGCCTACGATGTGCACCTGCGGTTGCACGAGGAAGAAATCGACAAGACCCCGCCGATGTGGTTGGGAGCCCTGCCCAAGCGGGGGCAACCGGGCACGCGCGGCTGTTCGCAATGCCAAACGCCGGCGCCGGCGACGCGGCGGTTTTGCAGCAATTGCGGCAGCCCGCTCTGGGAACCTTGCTTCCGTTGTGGGACCCTGGCCATGGCTGGCGAGAAGTTCTGTGGCGCATGCGGGGCCAATCTCTTGACAGGCATCGAGGAACAGATCCGTCTTTTCGGGATCAAGCTTCGCGAAGCCGAGCGTCTCCGCGCGGAGTGCCGCTACGAGGAAGCCTCTGCGCTGCTTGTGCCGTTCACGAAGATGGAACATTCACGCCTGCAGCCGTACCTTCGCCGTGCCCACGAGACGCTTCACGCAATCAGCGACGATCGCCAACGAGCGCAGGAAGAAGTGAAGCAGAGATATCAGGAAGCACAACAGCGCGCAGCGGAAGGCGACTACGAGGGCGTCGTCGGGCTGCTGGAAGCAGTGCCCGGTCCACTGCGTACTGACACCATGACACAGCTTCTAGATGAGATGCGGATGCGTCTGACCCAGATCGCCGAACTTGACCGGCAGATTCGCGAGGCGGTCAGTGCCAATCGGGTCGCGGAGGTGCTGCAGTTGGTCGACCAACTCTTGACCCTCAAGCCCGATCATCCCAACGCGTTGAAACTTGCCGTCAAGTTTCGCGAACACCTGATCAAGGCTTCACAGAAAAAGCTGGCGCAGTGCCAGTATGAAGCTGCCGTCAGTCAGCTTGAGCAGGTTCCCCAGGCAGTACGGAACGAAGCTTGGCAGCGTGCCCATGGGCGGGCCGCGGAACTTGTCTGGCTCACTTGGGATCTGTGCAATGCGCCGGTGGTTGATTCGACGCTGGTGGCGTTCGCCGAACGTCTGCTCCAGCAGGCGCCGGGCGATGCCAAAGTCAAAGCCGCCTGGGAAGAACTCCGGCGGCGTAGCCAACTGGGGCCTGGGGATAGCCAGGAACTGGCGATTCGTTGGGCGGCCGCCCCCAAGGAGTCGTACGTGGGATGGCCGGTCGATTGGCTCACCGGTTTCCGGCGAATCGGAGTCAAAACGGACGTGAACCGGACCGCGTTGTTGGAGCATCCGAGCAGTTTCTTCGTGGCCGCCGGCTTGGCCCTCCAGGGGTTAGGAAAGGCGGCCGCCAAGTTGAACCTTCTGCCCGGCGATCGCGGTGTCCTGGGGACTGTCACGCAGTTTTGGCGCATGCGTCCCACGCGAGCCGCCTGGGGACTTGATCTCAGTTCCAGCGGCTTGAAGGCGGTCAAATTGTCGATGGACTCGCAACACGTGGTCGTGGAAGCGTGCGACTTCATCGAGCACAGGAAGCTGCTAAGCCAAACCGTCAATGAAGAAGAGGAAAAGACGCTCATCGAGGAGACGGTCAAGACCTTCCTTTCTCGGAATGATATCAAGTCGTGCCGGATCTGCCTGGGAGTGCCCAGTCGGATGGTTTTGGTTCGGCAGTTGAAGATCCCGCCGTTGGAAGAGACCAAGATGGCCGCGGTCCTGCAACTGGAAGCACGACGCTTGATGCCCCTTTCCTTGGAGGAGCTTGTCTGGGGATACGAGGTGCTTGAACCGGCCAAAGCTGAGGGCCGCAAAGAAGTGGACGTCGTCCTGGTTGCCGTCAAGCGTCTTCCGCTGAAGGACCGTTTGGCCAAGCTCGAAACTCTGGGGCTTCCCGTTGATGTCGTGCAGAGCGACGCCCTGGCCCTTCACAGTCTTCTGAGCTATGAGTTTGGCTGGGGCAGCGATCGCGGAGACGAGACGCTCGCCGGCGACGTGAACGCGGTCACGGCGGTTGTCGATGTGGGAAGCGACACGACCAATAACCTCATGGTGTCGCCGCGGCTTGCCTGGTTTTACACCTCCGGTTTGGGATGTTACCATTTGACCAAAGCTCTCGTGCGGGAGCTTCAGTCAACCGCCGCTCAGGCCGAGCAACTCCAACGCAACCCGGTCCTTGCGGAGAGTCTCGATCCGGTGTTGACCACCATGAACGCCTTCTTCGAGGAGCTTGGCCAAGAGATCCAATCGGCGAGTGCGCTTTTCGCAAAAGCCCATCGGCACAAGCGTGTCGAGCGAATCCTCGGTGTCGGAGGCGGTTTCCAGACTCACGGGTTGCTGCGTTACTTGCGATTAGGGCGGTAGGGCGGTCGTGGTGGACTCCCAGGGCAGTACGCTATCCGAGGACGGCTTCAGTCTGTCCGAAAGGGGGGAAGATTGCCATAGACAGCCTGCGGCAGATTTGGGAAAGTAGGCGGTCTGTAGGAGGTGGCCGCATTAACAGGCGAGATGGCACGGATGGCCGACTATCAATTCAAAAGCCGCAGTTTCTGGGGATGGCTCTTTTTCTGGCTGTCGTGGCTGAATCCCTTCCGCTTACCCGCGTTTGTTCGGTCTCCCCTGACCCAGGTCTCGCGGCGGCTAGGGTGGTTTACGACCGGGATGAATGTCCGGCGTGGCGTCAATCTAGCCGTGGCTTCGGTGGAGTATGCCTTGAACCGGAAACGGGTCGTCTCGTTTCCCACGATGGTGAAGATCGATATCAGTCCGCTGTGCAATCTCCACTGCACGATTTGTGTGCATGCCTATCCGCGTGGGAATCCCGATCTGGAAGCGCAGAGGTTTGGTGGCAGGCCGCTGATGAGCTTGGATCAGTATCGTCAAATCATCGAACAGATTCGGGGGAAGGCAAGTGCGGTGTCGCTCTACTACTTGGGGGATCCCTACATCCATCCCGAGATCGATGCGATGTGTCGCATTGCGGCCGATGCCGGGTTGAGCGTCCACCTCAATTCGAATCTCAGCTTTCACTTCAGCGATGAACGGATCGAACAGATCGTCCGTAGTGGCGTGACCCACTTGACAGTGTGCGTGGACGGGTTGAGCCAGGAGGTTTACCAGCGGACGCGGGTTGGCGGCAAGATCGATCTGGTGATGTCCAACCTCCGCCGCGTCTGTGAGGCCCGGCGGCGAGCTGGCTTGCGTTATCCCAAAGTTGAGGTCCAATATATTCGTTTTCAACACAACGCCCACGAAGTCGAGGCGGCCGAACGACTGTGTGGGGAGATCGGGGTGGACCAATTCGTGTCGTTTTGGGGAAGCCTTCACAACTACACCGATTTGAATCCTGAGAAAATTCGCGTCAACGGTCCGCGGCCAAGCAGTCGGCTGCCACAGTGTGCCTGGCCCTACTTCGGTGTATTGATCAAGTACAACGGTGATGTGATCCCCTGCTGCAATCATCGTCTGGGGAAACAGTACACCGCGGAGGGGGACAGACTCGTACTCGGAAACGTCTTTCAGACGAGTCTGAAAGAGATCTGGAATTCTCCCGAGTATCAACGCATTCGTGGGCTAATGACGCACCCCGAACGTGCCATGTCCGAGCCAGACATGAGGAATCTCTTCTGTTTCGGTTGTCCGACGATTTTCCAGACCGACATCCACACGCACTTCCTGGACGCCAAGAGTCATTCCTATGACGAGTTGTACCAGATCGACGAGAAGCACGTCCCGGTACGCCGTCCTTGGTTGGCTGAATCACGCTGCCCAACTGCCAACACACCGGGTTCGGATTGACCGATGAGTCAGTCTTCGGGTTGGACCGACGACGCTGGTTCCGGTTTGGACGCCGGTGGCTCTGCCGGAGCAGGGACGGCTGAGGAGTCGACGGGCGGGGCAGGCTCGGCGGGAGGCGGCGTGTTCCTTGGTCCCTGCTCTGCTCCCGGAGTCGCTCTGGCCCCCGGATGCGTCTGGTTATCTGCCGGGGGGGGAGGGCCTTGGTTGGCTGGCTGCGAAGGCCCAAGCGTACCCGGGGAAAGCGAGGGCTCTCCATTGGATGGCGGCATTGGGCCCGCCGTTGGGGGCTGCGGTTGTGTTTTCGGGGGGGACAGGTTTGCCGAACGGGTTACCAACCGTCCCGTATGCACTTCATGGATATAGGCCGTCACCCAGCCGTCTGTGGCTGCGGCCTGTGCACGAACTGGGATATCAGCACCGTAATAGGTCATTGGACAACCATTGAGTGCCAGAATGACGTCCCCGTAGGTCAAGCACATCCGTTCGGCGTCCGAACACGGCATCCCGGCGACAATCCTGTACCCATACCCGGGGCACCCAATCTACTGCAAGCCGATTCGCCGGGGGGGGCCCGGGGGGGTAGGCGGGCTTGGACTCGTCGAAACGATGGCCAATCCGGAGGCTTCGGGATTCGGTACTGGGCGGCGGTCTGACGCCTCGGGCTGGCCAAACGGTGGTGGTTCGGCCGACGCTCCTGGGGCGACCGCAGGGGGCGGGACGGTTGGTTCGGGGACGGCGGAAGTGGCGGACCGAGTTGGGAGTATCCAAGGGGGATTCACCATGGCCTGATTGTCTGGCGTTGTCGGAGATACGGCAACTGTCGGCAAGGCCCCGGCCAGGACGAGCCATACGACAATTCCAACCGCACTCCAGCATACGGTCGTCTTCATGATAGTCTCCTCCTTTTCAAAGCAATTGGCCGGTCAACCGGCTGCGTGAGGGGCTCGAATCGTTTGTCCAGAAGTGCAATTTCCAGACCATCTCGGTAACATGTCGGGGCCAAGGCATGTTTCAACGAGGCTGCCAGCACGGGACGCGGGGACCTGCTGAGACACGGCTCCGAAAGAGCGAGGCCTCTGCCGGGGAAATGGGGAAATGAGGTGGTCGTGCTTGACTTGCCCCGTTGCCAGGACTACCTTGGTACGAATGAGCCCTCACGTCCCCCCCAACAGGGACGTATTCCATCCTTGAATCCCCACCAAGCTTGAAGGAGCCAACTATGGCAACCCAACCTTCGTCGCGGCGTGATTTCCTGAAATTGTCCACAGCGGCAGCCGTGGGTACGGCGATGGCCAGCGCCTTGCCGGTCGAGCGAAGCGTCCATGCGGCCGGGCGCGACGGCTTCAGGATCGGTCTGATCGGTTGCGGCGGTCGCGGAAGCGGCGCCGCGGCCAATGCCATGAATGCAGGCAAGGATATCAAGCTGGTGGCCATGGCCGACGTGTTTGACGAGCATCTGCAAGGCGCCCGGCAGCGGCTCAAGACGATGTATCCCGAACAGGTTGCGGTGAACGATGACCACTGCTTCGTCGGCTTCGACGCTTACCAGCAACTGATTGCCAGCGACGTGGACGTGGTCTTGATTGCCGCCGCTTCACACTTCCACCCAGTGATGCTCGAGGCGGCGGTCAACGCAGGCAAACATGTGTTTTGCGAGAAACCGCATTCGCTGGACGTTCCGGGACTGAAGCGGGGGATGGCAGCCGCCGAGGAGGCGAAGAAGAAGAACCTCGCCCTGGTCTCCGGGCTCTGCTGGCGCTACGACCCAGGCGTGCGCGAAGCGATGAATCGCGTGGCCGACGGCGCGATCGGTGAGATCGTCGCGATTCAGGAGACGTACATCGGCGTTCCCTATCTGGTGCGCGAACGCAAGCCGGAATGGAATGAGATGTACTTCCAGATGAAGGACTGGTACCACTTCAACTGGCTCTCCGGCGACCAGATGGGCCAGCAACTGATCCATAGCCTGGACAAGGCCTCGTGGGCAATGGGGGACAAGCCGCCCGTGAAGGCTTGGGGGCTTGGCGGACGCCAGGTGTGCATCGAGCCGAAGTATGGTGATCAGTTCGACCACCACGCCGTGGTCTACGAATATGAAAACGGCGTGCGCGTTTTCGGCTTCACTCGCGACCAGGTTGGTTGCTACAACGAGGTGAGCGACGTGATCTTCGGCACCAAGGGACGCTGCTACCTGCCGAGCAAGCCGCGAATCGAAGGCGCGACCAACTGGCGCTACGAAGGGGCCAAGGCGAGCATGTACGATGTGGAACACAAGGAGATGTTCGACTCGATCCGCGCGGGCAAGCCGATCAACAACAGCAACTACATGTTCACCAGCACCATGCTCGGGATTTTGGGACAGATGGTCTGCTATACGGGGCAGATGATCACCTGGGAGCAGGCGATGAGTTCGCAGTTGTCCTTTGCCCTGCCGAAGTACGGCTTTGACGTTGAACCGCCGGTCAAGCCGGGACCCGACGGCATCTACCCGACGGCCATGCCGGGCGTGACGAAGTTTATCTGACGATTCCCGACGCCCATCGCAGAGGTCCTCTCTGCGATGGGTTCGGCCGTCTCTTGCGCGTTCAGAAGCGAGCGACTTTGACGATTGTAGGGATGGTAGTGCGAATGGCACTTTTTGCATGAGGATCCTGCCATCGCAGCCGATAAGAAAGACTGTCGTCCGTCGGACCTCGGACAGAGGTAACTGGAGACTGACTCGCCCCCTGTTGTTCCGCCTAGATACGGGGGGGCAGTCTCAAACAGGGTGAGTGAGGATTTCGGGAACGGTGGAGCAGTCAGCCAGACACTCTGGCCCCTTCGTAGGTTGACAAGGCCTGCGAAGGGGCTTTGGGTTTCTTGGGCGTTATCGGTATGGGGTGCCAGAGGCCTTCAGGACCGCTTGGGCATGGCGGGCGAAATGGCCCCGCAGGTCGCTGGTGTACTGTTGGAGTGTCTTCTTGCCCAGGTCCTGGTAGTCGCCGCAACGATAGAGCGCCCGGGCGATGGCCACTTCACGCACCGAGGACATGCGCGGATCGCCCGCCGCCTTCTTGTCTTCGAGCGAGGTGTACGCATGACCGGCGACATCGGGCAGGGCGAGCAGCCCGGCCAACGGTTGCGCAGCGCGCGGGTCGCCGATCAGTTCCAGGGCCAGGCAAACCGATCGGTAGTGGGAGAAGTGTGAACGAGGCGTAAGCTGCTTGAGCTTTTCGAGGATCGCCGGAACCGCCTCGGGCCGGCGTGTGTGGCCGAGGGCCACGAGCGTGTTGTCGAGATTGCTCATCGACCACCCAACCTGGACCGCGCGGGGGAAGTCGGGACCAATGCGCCAGTCGGGAATTTCGTCCCACTTGGTCGCTGCGGACAACTCAGCCACGAGCGTTTCGACGCCTGTGGCGTCCCCCAGCATCCCCAGGACTTTCGCGTAGGCCAGCTTTGCTTCGCCGTCGGCCGAGGTATACGCTTCGCGTACCAGCGGCAGCGCCTGTTCCGGGTGCGACATGATGATCGCCGTGCTCGCGTAGTCGGTCAGGATTGTTTTGACCGCGGCGGCGATGCGTTCCGGCGGCAGCGGGAGCGAGTCTTTGTCGGTCAACACTCGCTGATCGAGATTTCCCACTTCGACCAGATGCTTCTGCAACGCCCGAACGTCGATCCCTCGCGGCCCGACGCCGGCCTTGGAGGCCATCGCGGCGGCCACCCCCGCTGCATAGCCCTGGTTTTGGATGTCGGGCTGCATGCGCACGACCGGCTGGGCGTCGCGATGGTAACTGAGCCCGATGCCGGCCACGAGAATCCCGTCCAATCCACGCGGCAGGAGCGAGCGATAGGGCATGTCGCTTTTCAACAATCGCTTCATGGGGTGTTTCAGGAGCAGGAACGGCTCGACAATATAGCCGTGCGTGTCATATCCGGCAGACGCCTGGACAATCGTGTCGGGAAACGTCCGCTGCATGGCGATGTCGAGAAACGTGACGGTGATGTCGCCGACGATCTGTTGCCGCTCCCGGGTATCGACCAGTTGCCCCAGATCAAAAGCCGTGGCATAGCGGTTCTTGGCAGTGACCAGCAACTGCCAGACGTCGACCATGTCGGTCTCGTCGGTGAACGTGTAATCGGTATTCGTGTAGGTGGCGCCGAGTTGACGCGGGGGCAGGCCAGTCCCCTGCATGGCGAACTCATTCGCGCCGGTGTAGACACACGCAGCGCCGGCGGCGGCTGCGATGTCGGCGTTGCCGGTGGCATCGATGACCACGTCGGCCAGAACGACACCGCGGCCCTGGGGGGTGACGACGACCGCTCCGGTGACACGTTTCTGATGGACGAGGGCCCCACAACCGATGGCGCCGAACCAGACGTCGGCCCCGGCTTTTTCCAACTCGCTGCGGTACCACTCCATGCGCTGTTCGATCACCCAATCGGCGCCGCCGGCAACCTCCTTGGTAAACCCAACGCGGTTGCCGGAGCAGTAACGGGAAATGGCGCCCGTGGTGCCGACGCCTCCCAGGCCGGAGAGATACTCGACGACGAGCGTCTTGGCTCCCTGCCGGGCGGCTCCGATGCTGGCCGGAGCCCCGCCTGTCCCTCCGCCGATGACCACCACGTCATATTTGCCCCAGACGGGTAGCGATCGCGTTTCCTGCGGAACGGTCGGCGACTTCTGCGTGGGACGGACGCCGGCGAGGATCTCGCCCACATCGCCCGGTACCACGCCAGCCGCGGCCGGTCCCCCCGGGACGTTCGCCCCACGTGGCACCGCAAGCCCCTGGGCCTCTTGGGCTGCGGCCATGCCCAGTCGCCGGCCCAACTCGATGAGGGCTAGCGGACGCATCAGCTTCTCCGCTTGCGTGCGGGAGATGTCGGCATGAGCGCCCAAGACAAAAATGCGCCCCACGCCTTTCGGCCGGAAAGCGTCCAAGGGTAAAGGTTGGACGCCGTGCCATTCGCCCGTGGCGGTTGCCTGGCCGTGGATCGCATCGGGCGGGATCTGGAAGAGGACGTCGGAAGTGAACTGCTGTTCGGGATGATAGGTCAGGCCCCGGGCCGTCTGGTCCGCCCGGGCCAGGGCCGCGTAGCTTCCGTCGGCCATCGGCAATTGGAACGTGTACTCGATAATCGAAAAGTCGCCGCTGGAGGTGCCGACCTGATTGGGGAAGGGGCCGCGATAGGGGGGCGCGATGACCCGGGCTGTCAGCCCTTCGCCGGTTCGCGGTTCACCGCCGATCACCACACGGCGGAACGTATGGTTTCCCGCCGGATACGGGCGAACCTTAGCACCGGCCAGTCGGGCAACCGTGGCATGGTCCGTTGCGTCGATCACCACTTTGGCAATCACCGCCTGACGTCCGGCGCGGTTGGCCATCACGATCCCGCACGGTTGACCTTGCTCGTCGCGCAACACGTCGGTCGGATAGCTTCCGTAGAGGAAACTGGCCCCGGCGTCCAACAAGGCTTCATCCAAGACCTTTTTGACGTGCATTGGTCGCGGCCAGGGTTTGGGCGGGGCTTTGCCATCGGACGGGGCGAGGATCTCGATCTCTCCCAAGAGCACTCGGGACGCGCGGGCGGCCTTCTTGACGAAGAACTTCACGTAGCGGGCTTTCGTGCGGAGCGGCGCCTGCAAATGGACACACAGCCCTTGGCGACTCGAAGGCGTGTTGGCGATCACCGTTTGCTCGGTCCAAGTCTTTTTGTCGTTGCTTGTGAAGACCGTAATGCTTTCGACGGCATATCCGCCGCTGGAAGGCTGATGATAGAGGCGAATGCCCACGTCGGCAATGTCTTGGACCTTCTGCAAGTCGGCCGTAATGTTCACATCGCTGTTGTACTGCACGCTATCGTTGGTCGGCTGGCCCCAACGGTTGTCATTGAGCATCGAAGGCGGATAGGAATCGTTGTGACGGGCGTCGGGAGGCACGTCGGCTTTGTAGCGGAAACCAAGGCGATTCACGTTGGCCAGTTGCATCGAATCATCAAAGAGTCGGATGGCCAGCGGATCGGAAGGCGTCTCCCCGTCTTCAAGCCAGAGGCGAAGGGTGGCGGTCATGTCGTCGCCCAGGTAGGGATGTGGGGCGGCCAAAAAGACCTTGGCCCCACTCTTCGCGGCTTCCACGGCGGCAGCCACCGCTCCCGTGCTTCCGCCGACGACGACCACGTCGACCTGCTGAGCCACAGGGATCGAACGTGCCGACTCTTGAACGGCTGGCGTGTCGGCCGGGGCGGCTGCCCCCAGGGCAGAGAGCAGGATCAGCCCATGCAGACCGACTGCGTTGAATCTGGTCATCTTGCGGCATCCCATCGTCCTTCTCCTGGATTGGTCGTTCGTGGTGGAAATGGCGTTGCCGGATCGGGTGTCCATTCTAAACCGCTGTACGGCGCATCTCAATGACCGGAAAACACCCTTTCGCCGGTGGGCTTGCCCGCTGCGTTTCGTTGTGGCGGGGAGACCATGAGAAATGGAGCGGGGAAACCCGCCGGCCAAAAGGAGACGGCATGCAGCAAAAGACCGGGGATTATCCGATCAGCGGACGGATCACCTGACAGTGAATGGCCCCCAATTCTTCTTTGAGCCGCTCGAAGGTTTGCTCGTTCGGATAGGTGCCCAGGATCGCTCCGCCGGAACCGGCAAACTTGGCCGTAGCTCCGGCCGCCCGGGCGCGTTCGATCATCTGGATTTGAGCGTCGGGGAGGCGGCAGATGGAGCGGCGGAGATCAAAGTTGGCATCCACCAACCGCCCTAAAGCGGTTGCATCGCCGGCCAGAATCGCCTGGCGGGCTTCGGCCGCAAACCGGGCGAACTGGCGCATCGCCTCGACGACCTGCGGTTCGCCTTGTTCAAAACGGGCACGGAGATTGTTGTGGAACACTTCGGTCGGCTCGCTGACGTCAACACTGTAGGCCAGGTACAGCGGGGGCAGCAACGCCGGATCGAGTGGCTCGTAGACGCCGCAAGACAGCCCATGAATGGTCTTCATCCGTTCCCGGGCGAAGTCCATGTAGACCATCCCTTCGTAGACCTGGATTACGCGATCCTGCAGGCCGGCCGCGATTCCCAGTTCCTCTTTTTCCACGGACAGGGCCAGCGAGGGCTGGACCTGGAGTGGGATCTCAAGTTCGTAGAACTCCATCAGGGCGCGGAGTGTGGCCACGATGATCGCGCTGGAGCCGGCCAGCCCGACTTGTCGGGGAATGTTGCTCTGGTAGCGGATCGAGAAATTGCGGGCATGGAGCCGATGGCCTTCACGATGGCAATACTCGACGAACTTTTTGATCGTCGCCTTGACCAACCGCACGCCGCCGTAGTAGCCGTGCAATTGGACGTCGCGGGCTAGCTCCTCAACCGAGCGGAAAGTGCTCTGATCCTCCTGGCTCCAGACAATCTCCACGTCTTCCCATTCGTAGAGCGTCACCTCGGCCCAGAAGTTGCGCACGATGATCGAAATCGTCTTGCCGAAGTAGCCGTCCGACGGATTGCCGACCAGACCAGCGCGGGCGTAGGCCTTTTTGCGGATCAGGAGCATTTAACCATGCAACTCCTTCAACAGGTGGGCCCGCAAGGCGGCGCCGTACTGGGGATCGGCCAGGGCGAATTCAAAGAAGGCCTGGAAGTAGCTCTCGTAGTTCCCGATGTCGTAACGTCGCTGGTCAGCGGGCAGACGCACGCCGAGTACCTTCTTGCCGTCACGAATCATCATCCGAATCCCGTCGGTCAACTGGATTTCATTCCCCTTGCCGGGCGTGGTGTGTCGGAGATAGTCGAACAAGACGGGGCTGAAGACGTAGCGAGCTGCGACGGCCAGATTGCTGGGGGCTTCGGCTACCTCGGGCTTCTCGATCACATCGTCCAGAATAAACACTTCGTCGGCTGTTCCTCGCGGCTTGGCAATGCCGTATTGGACTACATCCTCGCAGGGGACCTCTTCGAAGGCGATTACCCCCTCGGCGCCGGTGGCTTCAAACTCGGCGATCATCCGTTGGACTACATTCGATTGGGCGTTTAACCCGATGATCGAATCGCCCAGGGCGACCACAAACGGTTGCTGCCCCACGACGGCCCGCGCACAGAGCACTGCATGGCCCAGTCCCAATTGGCGCCGCTGCCGGGTGTAGAAGAATTCGAGGTCCTCGCGCTCGAAGGCCAGTTCTCCGAGGAGTTCTTCTTTGCCGCTGGTGCGTAAATGGGTGACCAATTCGGCGTCGATATCGAAGTGATTTTCAATCGCCGTTTTTCCGGGACCGGTGACAAACAAGAGCCGTCCGATACCGCAGCGGGCCAGTTCCTCGACGACGTACTGGACGACCGGTTTGCGGCCGACCGGGAGCATTTCCTTCGGCTGGCTTTTTGTCAGCGGCAACAGACGCGTTCCCCGGCCCGCGACCGGGACGACGGCAAGATCGACAGACATGGAGTAATCCTTCAGGGTGGCCATGAAGAGGGGGCGTATTTGCCAGGGCTCCTCCCCAACCTCGTATATGATAATACGATAAACGGCGAGGGCAGAGGGGGAGCTGGGGGAATCGAGGTGGGGCCGCTTTTGCAAGGTAGACTTCCCTGTTGAACGCCCCGCACACCGAGTCGCCGGAAATCCGACCGGTTATGACGGTTGAACCATTTATGCCGGCGATGGGTAAAGACAATCGGGTTTGGCAAAAGACCGGCGAATCCGTCGAGCGATCGATCGAGCCGGACGACGACCGAAAACGGCAAGTCGTTGAGCAACAACTAATTCGGTCGCCGGATCGCGATTGTCGATGTGTGGCGATTCGGTCTGGCCGTCGGCTGGCCGGATCAGCGGACGCAGGAGGTTTTCCTGAACGTGCATCTGGCAGAACGGCCGATTGGCAGAGTACGATAGGGGAAGGTTTTTGACGGGGCTGTTGCATGGGGACACGTGTCACCCACGGGAACGGAGTGTGCGCGGACAGCGTGCGTGACCGGGATTCGTGATGTGCTACAAGTGGTTGTCTGTCAACGAGTTGTCTACTAGCGACCGTATTGCCGAAGGATTGGCTTCCGATGCCCATTCTTCCGTATGAACCCCACATTTATCCGGTTGATCTGTTCGATCGTCTGGGCGTTTCCGAGACGCAGACGGGGCGGTGGTGGGCTTTGTACACCTTGCCTCGGCGGGAAAAGGAGCTGATGCGACGATTGCGACAGGGGGAGGTCGCCCATTATTCACCCCTGGTGAAGCGACGGACTCGCTCGCCAAACGGGCGGGGCCGCGTTTCTTACGTCCCGTTGTTTCCCAGTTATGTGTTCCTTTACGGGAGTACGGACCAGCGATACCAGGCCTTGGCCACGAACTGCGTGTCTCGGTGTTTGGAAGTCAGCGACCCGGGCCGGTTGGCTTATGACTTACGCCAAATCCAGCGGCTGATCGAGGCCGATGCGCCGTTGACCCCCGAAGCCCGACTGCGGCCTGGTATGCGGGTCCGGATTCGTAGCGGGGCCTTGGTTGGGCTGGAAGGGACGATCCTCAAACGGCGCGGCGAGACACGATTGCTGGTCGCCGTGGAGTTCCTCCAACGAGGGGCTTCCATATTGTTGGAGGATTATGAAGTTGAGGAGGTTTGCCGCTAACTTGAGGCCGAAATTTTGGAGAGAATCTTGGCCGCTCGCTTGCCTGAACGGGTGCACATGGTTACTGTAAAGGAACTGATCGCTGCAGTCGGCGTGGGGGACAGGCACACCTTGGGTGGTGAGCGGTGGATGCCGAAGGGGCGATGGAACGTTTTTTCCCGGAAACGATGTCGAGGGTGGCGGATGCCCTGTGACGTCGGTCCGACGATCTGGACCTTTGGCTGTGCAGCAAGAGATGCAACCTCCGGAGTCGATCGGGATGCCAATTGTCGTCCGCAAGGTCCATTCCTTGCGGGAACCGCATTGTCGGGCCGCCGTTGCCACCGAGGTGGAGGCGATCGTCTCGGCCCCCTATTTTCGTTGGAAGGTCTGGTTGGGACGCTGCGCAGCCGCGCTGTTGTTGATTCCGGCTTTGCCGATCATCGGCCTGTTGACGGTCTTGGTGCGGCTGACGTCCCCAGGACCCGGTCTATATCGCCAGATTCGCGTGGGGGCTCAAGGACATACGTTCGCCCTTTACAAAATCCGCACGATGCGCTGCGACGCGGAAGCCGCGACCGGACCGGTCTGGGCCGGGCCGAACGACCCACGAATTACCCCGTTGGGCCGGTGGCTGCGGCGGGTGCATTTGGATGAGTTGCCGCAATTGTTTAACGTCCTGCGGGGCGAGATGACCCTCGTCGGCCCGCGTCCTGAGCGACCGGAGTTTACCCAGTATTTGGCCGGCGAAATCCCGGGGTATATGGACCGTTATCTGGTTCCGCCGGGGATCACGGGCTTGGCGCAAATCAACTTGCCGCCTGACACGGACGTCGATAGCGTCCGTCGCAAGCTGGTGCTCGATCTGGAATACATACGGACGGCCTCGCTGTGGCTGGATCTGCGAATCCTCCTTTGCACTTTGTCGCGTTTGGTCGGCCTGCCCGGCATGCGGATTGCCAAGCTCTTGGGGCTGGTAAAAACCCGCCGGGTGCCCGAACGGATGATGCGGCCTGCGGTGGGGAATGATGTTCCGATGACCTATAGTATGCGAGTGGCCAAGGAAAATCAGGGCGCACACGGCAAAGTTGAGGCGAAAGCCAACAAGCTTCCCGTCGGGTAACGAGGAGACCAGCCTGGCCGCTGGACGAACTCAAGGCGCAATGAGCCTGTGCAACGCATTGACGGTCGACGTGGAGGACTACTACCACGTCAGCGCCTTCGAGCGGCAGATTGCCCGGACGGACTGGGAGAGTTATGACAGCCGGGTCGTCGCGAACACCCATCGGCTTTTGCGGCTCCTCGACCGCCATCAGACACACGCCACGTTTTTCGTCCTTGGCTGGGTTGCCGAACACTTTCCGCAACTGGTGCAGGAGATTCACGCTTGCGGCCATGAGATTGGTTCCCATGGTTACTGGCACGAACTCATTTACCGCCTTACCCCCGAGCAGTTTCGTGACGACCTCGTACGGGCCAGAGATGTCTTGCAAGACCTGACCGGTCAACCCGTGGTCGCCTATCGGGCCCCCAGTTTTTCGATTACCAAGCAGTCGCTCTGGGCACTCGACATCTTGGCGGAGGAAGGTTTTCGGTTTGATTCGAGCATTTTTCCGATCCACCACGATCGCTATGGGATTCCCGACGCCAAGGCGATGATCCATCCGGTTGCCACGGCGGCGGGGACGGTGTGGGAGTTTCCCGGGTCGGTTGTCCGGCTGGGACCTTGGAATCTGCCGGTCTCGGGAGGGGGCTATTTCCGACTCTATCCGCTGACCTGGACCCTCCGCTGCCTCCGACACATCAATGCCCGGCACAAACGACCGTTTGTCTTCTATGTGCATCCTTGGGAATTGGACCCCGGGCAACCGCGGTTGGGCGTTGGTTCGCGGTTGGCGCGGGCAAGACATTACGTGAACCTGAAGACGACCGAACAGAAACTGGAGGTGCTCTTGGGCCAGTTTGCCTTTGAACGGCTGAGCACCGTGATTGAGGAGACGGCCAGCGTTTCGGCTGCTTCCATTTAGCCGGTGGGCTTCCCTCCCGTGTTTTGTTTTAACGCTCCATGACGGCATTCCACCGACAACACGACGGAGAAACTCGGTGGGCAAGCCCACCGGCGAAATGGGAATGCCAGACCCGATCGTAGAGTTCTGTGAGAATCCTTTACCTCGTTCATCGCACGCCCTATCCGCCAAACCGTGGCCATCGGATCCGCTCGTTTCACTGGTTGGATTACCTGGCGGCCCGGGGGGAGGTGCACTTGGCGTTTCTGGCCGAAACGCTGCCGCCGGAGGAGACCATGGTCGAACTCCAGCAGCGGTGTGTGCAAGTGGCGGCGGCGCCGGTCGACAAGCGGAAGCGATGGGTTCGAGCCGCGGCAGCACTTGCCGGGGGACGCACGCTGACCGAAGGGCTGTTCGCCTCGCCCCGGCTGCGGCAAGTCGTCAACCGCTGGACGAACGAAACCCGTTTCGACGTGGCGGTGGCGTTCTGTTCCAGCATGGTGCAGTATCTCGACGCGCCAGGGCTGACGGGCGTGGCAAAGGTGGTGGACCTGGTCGATGTTGACAGCCAGAAGTGGTTCGACTATGCCGAACATGCCCGGGGACTGAAACGCTGGGTGTTTGGCGTCGAAGGACGGCGTCTGCGGCGGTTGGAGCAGAGGCTTCCCGAGGTGGCTGAGGCGATTACGCTGGTCAGCCAGCCGGAAGTGGACCTGTACCGCGGGTTCTGCCCGACGAAGAACGTCCATGCGGTTGGCAACGGTGTGGATTTGGACTACTTCTGTCCGTTACCCGGCGGCGAGAGGGAAACGACAACGTGTGTATTTGTCGGGGCGCTGGACTATCGGGCCAATGTGGACGGAATCGCCTGGTTTGTCGAGCGGATCTGGCCGGCAGTGCGACGACGGCGGCCCGAAGCCCGACTGCGGTTGGTCGGCAGCAATCCGGGTTCGGCAATTCGCCGGGTGGCTTCGGCGCCGGGGGTGGAACTGATCGGCGAGGTGCCGGATGTGCGGCCCTACGTGGCCGAGGCGGCCGTCAGCGTGGTGCCGTTGCGTGTAGCGCGTGGTGTGCAAAACAAGGTGCTCGAATCGCTGGCGATGGGCAAGGCGGTGATTGCCTCGCCTCAGGGCCTCGAAGGCTTGGAATTGGAGCCAGACGTTCATGTTTGTCGTGCGGCAACAGAAGCGGAGTGGACCGACGGTCTTTGGGCCCTCCTGGCCGATGCCGGCCTCCGCGCCCAACTCGGCTGCGCCGGCCGTGCCCAGGTGGAACGGCGTTACAACTGGTCAACTCAACTCGAACCCCTTGGGACAATACTGGGGATGAATGTCGCATGCAGCATGCAGAATGGAAGCTAGTCAAAAAGTGACCGTGCGATTCCATTCATTCTGCATTTCCTTCTTTCTATGACTTCTTCAAATCCTGAACACAGTTCGCTTCCGGAGCCGGTGATTGAGCAGTTGCGCGCGTGGTTGGGCGAAGGCGTGCTGCGGCGGATGGGGGTGTATCCCATGCCGGAGGGGCTGCTCTTGTCGGTGGTGATCCCGGTTTATAACGAGAAAGAGACGCTCCACGAGATCCTGCGGCGCGTTCGGGCGGTGCCGATCCCGAAGGAGATCATTCTGGTCGACGACGGCAGCACCGACGGTACGCGGGAACTGCTCGCCGGCTTGGAGGGGCAGCCCGATTTGCGGATCGTGTTCCACGAGAAGAACCAGGGGAAGGGGGCCGCACTGCGTACGGGCTTTGCCCACGCCCAGGGGGACATCGTGCTCATCCAGGATGCGGACCTGGAATACGATCCGGTCGAGTATCCCCAACTGATCCAGCCGATCGTCCAGGGGGTGGCCGACGTCGTGTTCGGCTCGCGGTTTCTGACCGACGGGCCGCACCGGGTCCTCTATTTCTGGCACTCGGTGGCCAACCGTATGTTGACCACGCTGTCGAACATGTTCACCGATCTGAACCTCACCGACATGGAGACCTGCTACAAAGTCTTCCGCCGCGAGGTGATCCAGGACATCCTGCCCACGCTCAAGCAGAACCGTTTTGGCATCGAGCCGGAACTGACGGCGAAGGTGGCCCGGCGCAAGTATCGGGTGTTTGAGATCGGCATCAGCTACTTTGGCCGGACCTATGCCGAGGGGAAGAAGATCGGCCTGCGCGACGCACTCAAGGCGCTCTGGTGCATTGTGCGGTATTGGAGGTGGGATTGAACGGCGAGGAGTCGGTGAGCATCGGATGAAAGGTCTCCTGTACACCTACGCCGCCACGTATCTCGGGGCAGCCGTTGCGCTGTTCTACCCGTTTGTGGGGCTGTTGGTCTTCATCAACTTCGCGATCCTCCAGCCGCCGTCGATGTGGTATTGGTCGGTGCCGGTCAGCAACTATGCGGAGATCATCGGCGGCGGGATGCTCATCGGCTGGGTCTTCAGAGGGTTGGGCGACTGGCGGTTCGGCCGGGGAACGGCGGTCGCCCTGGCGCTGGTCGGCTTCCTGCTCTGGGCCGTCTGCTCGACAGTCCTCTCCGACCGGCCGGACGTGGGCTGGGGGTTTGTCCAAGCAATTTTCAAGATCGTGGTTCCGTTCTTCGTCGGCATGACGCTCATCGACACCCCTGGCAAGCTCCGCGCGTTGCTCTGGACGCTCGCGCTAAGCCAGGGCTATGTGGCCTTTGAATTGAACCTGACGTACTACGCTGGGTACAACCGGCTTTGGGCTGAAGGGTTCGGCGGGATGGACAACAACTTTGTGGCCGTGGCAATGGTCGCTGGCACGGGGTTAGCCTTTTTCCTCGGGCTGGGGGAGCGGCGGCTTTGGCTTAAGGGACTGGCCTTCGTGGCCGCGGGGCTCATGGCGCATGCCGTGATGTTCTCCTTCTCCCGCGGCGGCATGTTGGCATTGATGATCACAGGCTTCGTCTCGTTCCTGTTCGTGGCTCGCAAGCCGTCGCACGTGGCCATCTTCCTGCTGATGCTTCTGCTGGCCTTCCGATTGGCCGGGCCGGAGGTTTGTCAGCGGTTCAGCAGTACGTTCGTCGATGCGGAAGAACGCGACCGCTCGGCCAGCAGCCGGTTGGATTTTTGGGTGGCCTGTTGGGACGTGATGCAGAAGGAACCGCTGTTTGGCGTGGGCCCCGACCAATGGTTGTTGATCGCGCCGGCCTATGGCTTCGGTCGTACGTATGCCCATTCGCTATGGATGCAGACCGGGGCGGAGATGGGTTTTCCCGGCTTGGGGCTGCTGTTGGCGTTTTATGGTCTCTGCATTTGGCGACTTTGGCCCTTGACACGCAAGCGTTCCAACGTTCCCGACCCGTGGCTGCGCGACGTGGCCCGGATGGTCATCGCGTCGTCGGTCGGCTTTATGGTGGCCGCTTCGTTTGTCAGTATCACGATGCTGGAACTCTCCTATTACATTGTGTTGGCTGGGGCGATTGTCCTGAAACTCAGTTCCGTGCCGGCCCGGGGGGTGGGGGAGATCGAATTAGGCGCACGAGACACCCGGCAGGCCGCGGGTTGGATCGGCGTCTGAGCGAATAGTCACCAGGCCGTGAAGCGAAATTCTGAACCCCGAACTCTCCTTCATTCGGCAGAAGGCTTTGTGAAGACTTTCCCATTGCGTGAGGTTGTTAGTACCAAGGAATATGGTTGAGTCGATGAGCGTAAGTGAACCACCTCCCGAGTCTGAACGGCTGACGTTCCGCGCGGAGTTTAGGGAGATGGTCTCTGAACTGGTCCATTACCGGGAACTCCTCTGGCAAATGGTCCTCCGCGACCTGCGAATCCGCTACAAGCAGGCGGTGATGGGGATCGGCTGGGCCGTGTTTATGCCGCTGATGGTCGTCGGCGCGGGATTGGTCGTTAAATATGCCATGGCACGGATCGCCGGGGAACCGCTGGCCGGCGAGGCCGTGGCCGGGATGTCGATCAAGGCGCTGGGCTGGGCCTTTTTTGTCGGCTCGCTCGGGTTTGCCACCAACAGTCTGGTGGGCAACATCGGACTAGTCACGAAAATCTACTTCCCGCGCGAGGTTTTTCCACTTTCCGCCGTGGTTACCCAACTGATCGATTCAACCATCGGCTCGGCCATCCTTGGGGTGTTCCTTGTGCTCTTCTGTGGCGTGGGCTTCTCCTGGGCCATGCTTTGGGCCTTTCCGTTGGTTGGGTTGTTGATCTTGTTCACCACGGGGGCGAGCCTGTTTTTGAGTTGTGCGAACGTCTTTTTCCGCGACGTGAAATATCTGGTGCAGGTGATCCTTTCGTTTGGGATTTTTTTCACGCCCGTCTTTTATGAGCCCCAGTTCTTCGGCCCGACCGGCTCGACGCTGATGATGCTCAATCCGCTCTCGCCGCTGCTGGAAGGTCTGCGATTGGCCCTGGTCGAACACCATAACCTCCTTACCCCCTTGCTCCTGGCCAACCTGGGCGACGCCCCGGCGGTCGTCGTCTGGCACCCCTGGTATCTGGCCTACGCCACCGCCTGGGCCGTGCTTGGGTTTCTTGGGGCGTGGCGTTTGTTCCATCGGCTGGAATTCGTGTATCCGGAGTACATTTGACGGGAAAGCGGAGAGCGGGTGGGGGCCGCGTGGCGGGCGGGCTTGCCCGCCGTTGCGATTGCATTGGCCCACGTCTGACCGGGGGAGTCGTGGAAAAACAGGGGATAATTCGCGTCTCCCGTGCAACGTGTTTTGGGGGGTGTTACACGGGATTTACCCCGGCGGGACTAGAACAATGTAAGAAGTAAACGCATACCCGCGACGTTTCAATACCCTCCCACGCAATTAGGTCTTCTGGGGGATGTCGAGATTTCCGGGGTTGTGTTAAGCTGTCTCGTGGAGTTTGACTGAGAGAATCGGCGAGCGTAGAGAGCGTCCTCCGTGGCGTTCCCCCGTTTCCGTCAGCCGGCACGCCCCAGACGGCGTTCCCTCCACAGAACGCTGGTGTGGATAGGCCCTGCCACGATTGAGCCCACCGGATGCGCTGGCTCAATTTGTACGGTATTCTTAGAGTTGAGTTGTATTCTTGGAGTTGACTTGTTGGTTCGACGCTGGTTGCGCGTCTTCGGCCGCGTGGCGGCTTGGAGCACTTCATGTTAGGGCGAGCGTTGTTGGTCGGGCCAGCGCAACGGCGGGCAAGCCCTCCCGCTACGCGGCGTCCCCCTGAACCCCCGCCCCTAATCCTCAATCCCTCATCCCTGATCCCTCATCCCCAGTCCCTTTTCGATGTCTGACCTGGCGATTGAAGTCGATTCGGTGTGGAAGAAGTTCCACCGCGGCGAGTTTCACGACAGCCTGCGGGACTTTGTCCCTGCGGTGGCCCGTCGTCTCGTGGGCCGTGGCCCCAAGCGGGAGGAGCCTTCCGACGGTGACTTTTGGGCGCTGAAAGACGTGAGCTTCCAAGTCCGCCGTGGCGAAGTCTTGGGGATCATTGGCCGCAATGGGGCAGGCAAGAGCACGCTGTTCAAGGTCCTTTCGAAGATCCTCAAACCCAACCGCGGCCAGATCCGCGTGAACGGCCGCCTGCGCGCCTTGATTGAAGTCGCCGCCGGCTTTCATCCTGATTTGACCGGCCGCGAGAACATTTATCTGAACGGTTCGATCCTCGGGATGAAGAAGCGCGAGATCGACGCGAAGTTCGACGAGATCGTAGAGTTCTCCGGGATCGGCGAGTTTCTCGATACGCCGGTGAAGCGGTACAGCTCGGGCATGCACGCCCGATTGGGGTTCGCCGTGGCGGCACACCTTGATCCGGATGTTCTCTTGGTCGACGAGATCCTTTCGGTGGGGGATGCAGCGTTCCAGGTCAAGTGTTACAACCACATGGAGACATTAACAAAGACGGGCGTGACGGTCGCTTTTGTCAGTCACAATCTGGGTGCCGTGGCCCATCTCTGCTCCAAGGCGATTCTGCTTCGCGCCGGTCAAGTTGTAATGCACGGTCCCAGTGCTGAGGTCATCACCGCCTACAAGCAGGATAGCCTAAAGGCCGCCTGTGGAACCGATGCGGCCGAAGTCCTGGGTTTCACCATCCGCGATCTTCAAGGCGGAGAGGTTCCATCCCTCAAAGCGGGCAACCGGTACGAGGCGCACTTGCGTTTCCGTGTGCGGCAGGAGATGCCCGATTGTGCAATTGCTGTAGTTTTTCTCACCCGCTCTCACTCGGAGATTTTCAACACCACTTCGCTACGTCTCGGCCTTCCCTCGCGTGATTACCGGCCCGGCGATATCGAAGATTTTGTGTTCCAGTTTGACGCGAACCTAGCAACCGGATGTTATGGGATTGCCATACGCTTGCAACGGTACACGCCTCGGACCATCTACTGGGAGCGAGAGCCACTAGTCTATGTGGATGTAATTGGCCAGAACGGCACGGCTGGCTCGGCGTATCTCAATTTCACACCGATGAGCGATTGCATATCACCCGGTGACGCCAATGGCTCCACGGGAGATCCGGTTTTGACTGAGTGAAAGAAACAGTCGTTGTCTTGAAGTGTTTATCGTTCGTATGTCGGACGCGAGGAGAGTTGTGAATTCTCTACTTGATCTGCCGATCCTCAGCGTGATCACACGCCAGCCCAAGATAGTCTGTACAGTCCTGCTCTTTGCGATGCTTGCATTGACCGCGTTGGGAGTCGGCCTCCCAGTGTTGCGGGTGAGGCTGTTTGCTTTGGCTGCCATGGCGGCGATCGTCGCGATTTTTCTTGCCTTGCAGACGCTGAGCAGCCGTCTCTGGGATCTCCAAAGCACCCTTCTTCGCGAATCGCATCATCAAGCCGTCAATACGGCGGTTGAGACGCACGCTGCGATGGCCATTGTGAATCGGTTTCCGGGATTGACCATGTCCACGACCGGCTTTTCCATGCGGTTTGCCAATTTGATGGCGATTGTCGATTTGCTCGATACGATAAAGCCTCGCGTCGTGGTAGAACTCGGTTCGGGAATCTCCACGCTTGTGGTGGCTGCATGGATGCGAGAACAGGGCGAGGGGAGTGTCATCTCGTGTGACCACGATGCCCAATGGTGCGATAAGACTCGACGTCATCTGGAACGTAGTGGTCTGAGTTCATTTGTTGAGGTGGTCTTCGCTCCATTACGTGAGTGGAAATCCGGCACGTATACGTTGAAATGGTATGATCTGGGTGAGCAGTTGGCCAGTATTGAGGCAATTGACATGCCGATCGTGGATGGGCCACCAAGGTCCTTGGATCCCATGGGCATGTCACGACTTCCGGCCTTAGATGTATTTGCGAGTCGGCTTTCCCCCCGGGGTGCTGTCGTTATCGACGATGCCTTGCGTTCCGGTGAACGTGCTCTTATCGACGCCTGGAAGCTGGCGTTTCCGCAGTACGAAGAGACTTTTCTGTCCAGCCTAACGGGTTTGTGTATCCTGCAAAACAACGCCACGGGCCAAGAGAGTATGTCACTTTAGGACTGATGTGCGGCGGCCCAGGATTGACGGATTCCCGGCGGGGCGTGTTTTACGCCGCTACGGCCGGGGCGTTTTCGGCTTCATAGGTGTCCGGGGAAAGATCGTTTGGCGTCTCGTGTAACCGGACGGGATTGTAGAAGGTCTCGATATACTTGAAGACACTTAAGCGAGCTTCCTCCCAGGTTAGCAAACCGCTCGTGATGCGTCCATTCGTGTTTCAACGACCAGAAGAAGCGTTCCATGACGGCGTTGTCGTAACAACAGCCGCGACGACTCATCGAACAGGTGATGCCCAATCGCTTCAAGGTTCGCTGATAGGCATCGCTGGTGTACTGGCAGCCACGATCCGAATGGTGCAGCAACTGCCGACCATCGGGTCGGCGGCGCTCGATGGCGTCGCGCAACGCCTCGCTGACCAGCTCCGTGGCCAACGAGGTGCTGATCGCCCAGC
>CAZLDQ010000047.1:0-31689 GCA_964558295.1 uncultured Planctomycetaceae bacterium
CCCGCCTTGTTCCACCCCATCTTTGCCAGGTAGCACGCACAATTTCAGGGACGACGAAGTATGGATCAACCCTCCGGCCGACTCGCCGCCGGCAAGGAACTCATCCCACCAGCGATACAATGTCTGCTCCGAAATCCGTACCGTCGTGCCAGCACCGCCCCTTGTTCCGCTCGACGCAACACCCCCAACACCGCCTCCTGGCGGGCCGAAACGTCCAACCCCGATCGCTTGCCCATCTTCCAGCTCCTTTCATGGTAGAGAACTCTCATTCTACCCCGAAAGAGCCTCACTCTCGACGTTTCCCAAGAACCCTCGGTTATACACTCCCGCCGTCCCCACTACCCGGCGATCAGAAATTTGTCACGCCTGCTGAAAGGACACAAGAAACGAAGGCTTCTCAATGGCTCCCAGTTGATCCTGGCCGTGACCCAAGGCGTCCCCTTCATCAATGGAATCCAATCTGCCCCATCTGCAGCGGGGTGGCGTCGTTTCGGTGTTAGAAACCAATGTGTACAAGTTGACAGTGCTACCCCCCTACAAAACGGGTGCGTTTCAGTCGGATGAAGCTGCTCGTGTTATAGCCACCCCATCGCAAGCGGGGGGTGCTGGGGAGCCGGTTTTTCACGCAACACATATGTTTTGGCGGCAACAAACACTGTGAGTCAGAAAGGACTAAACATTTTTTTGGCAGGTCCGTTTAGGAGGCAATCATGAAGCGAACGCTCTGGAGACTGGTCCCTGTGTGGGGGATAGTGGTGGCTCTTGTCTGTGTCTTAGGTCTTATTGGCGCCGGGTCGGTGGCCATCGGCCAGAAGGCGGTCATTCCGACGTTGGCGACTAAGGCGGAAAAGAACGCCCAGCATGGAGCGGGATACGCCAAGACACTCTCGGCCGCGTTTCGTGAGGCTTCGGGCCAAGTCTTGCCCGCGGTCGTAATGATCACGGTGACTCCCGAAGTGGCCCAAGGCGAACAAGAGGAGGAGTTGACGGTCCCCAAGGGGTTTGATGAGTTCTTCTTTGGCGATCTATTTAACAACCAGCCCGAGCTTCGCCGGTTTTTCGAACAGGTTCCCCGAGGCCGAAGCCATCGCTTCGGCGCACGTGGGATGGGCTCAGGTGTGATCATCGACGCATCCGGGATTATCTTGACAAACAATCATGTCGTGGCTGGGGGTGGCAAAATCACGGTTCAATTGCATGATGGTCGCGAGTTCGAGGCGGCCGAAGTGAAGTGTGATCCGAAAACCGATTTAGCAATCGTGCGAGTTGATGGGGCCCAGTCCTTGCACGCCGCCCGGCTTGGCGATAGCGACCAAGTTGAAGTGGGTGATTGGGTCTTGGCCTTGGGCCAACCCTTTGGTCTGGAGGGAACTGTGACCGCCGGCATTATCAGTGCCAAAGGGCGAGGCTTGGGGATAGCCGACCGTGAAAGCTTCTTGCAAACCGACGCCTCGATCAACCCTGGCAATAGTGGTGGTCCGTTGGTCAATCTCGACGGTGAGGTGATCGGCATCAACACGGCCATCTCGTCGAACACGGGGGCCAATCAAGGGGTTGGTTTTGCGGTGCCTGTCAATCTGGCCAGATGGGTGGCCCAACAACTGATCCAGAGTGGTACCGTACATCGAGCCTATTTGGGCGTGATGATTCAGCCTGTTACCCAACAACTGGCTGATCAGTTCGGCGTTCGGGCCAAAGAGGGGGTTGTTGTGAGCGAAGTCTTGCCCAATAGCCCAGCAGCCCATGCGGGCCTGAAGCCCGGAGACGTAATTGTCACCTTTAACGGCAATCCAGTTTCCAGCCCGAATCAACTCCAAGGCTATGTAGAACAGGCCGAGATTGACAGGCCACAGACTGTGGTGATCAAACGTGACGGAAAGTCGATGACTCTCAATGTGGTCACCCGGGAGCAGCCTTCAAAAATGGAACTGGCTCAAAAGGGTGCCTCCCGCTCTGGGAAAACCAATTCCTCGTCGCGTTTTGACAAGCTAGGGCTTGAGGTGGAGACACTTTCGCCCGAGGTCGCAGAACAATTAGAAGTCAAGGGAGATCAGGGGGTGGTGATCACTCTGGTTAAGCCAGGCAGCCTGGCAGATCTTGCCGGGTTGTCGCAGGGGATGGTGATCGCCGAGGTCAACCGCAAGCCGGTCAAATCGGTTGAGGACTTCCAGAAAATCGTCGATGACAAGACGTTGGCCAACGGCGTCCTGCTATTGGTGCGGACGGCCGAGGGGTCACGGTACGTCGTCCTCAAGATGAGCCGTTAGTCGAGCGATCTGGGCGGCAGACTGCAATGGGCCCCTGGCAGTGGATGTTCCGCTGCCGGGGGCGGTTTGCTCAGAGGACTTGGTTGCGTTCTACTGATCTAATCCGTCCAGGATCTTCTGGACGGCCTTGTCAAAGGGGAACGAGCTATAGCGGGACAATTGGCGACGTTCGACACGGATCTTCGCCCGTGTGGCCTCGTCCGTCGCATTGGTAATGCCTTTGTCGAAGCCCTCAATGCCGCTTCGAGTCCTCGCTCGCCCCTGCTCATAGAACTGCCGCGACTCTGCGCCAAGGGCAGTTACTGTTGCATCCAACTTGTCGAGGACAGCCTTGGGGGCTTGAAGATTGTCTTCCACGGCACCGGTCGCAAACTCCCGGAGTTGGCCGACCCATTGAAGCATCGCTGTCGTCTCTTGCGGAATCGCCTCACCCGCCTTTTGAGGTCGAGGCAACTTCTCGACGAGACGTTCCAAGGCTTCAACACCCTCTTTGTAGTTTCGCTTTTCGAACTCAAGCCATGCGTTGGCTTGCAACGGAAGCAACTGATCTGGATAGGTGAGGCTCAGTTGAGTGAAGTGCTTCGAGGCTTCGTTTCGTTGCCGAGCTTTCATGAGCAGCATCCCATACAGTAGTTTTGGCTCGAGCTCTTTGCCCGCCTGCTTGTCGGCGATTGCATACTGAAGGTTTACGTCGAGCATCTCAATGCGATCTTGCTTGAGAAATGCGGCCAGGCGACGGATCGATTGCTTGGCTTCTTCCGAAAGCCGGGGGGCCGCATCGATCGGAATAAACAACTGTGGAGTCTGAGTGCGGGCAATCTCTGTGCTGGCTGATGCCATCGTGCGTTTCAGATGGGCAAACAACTCACTTGGTTCAATTCGCAGATCACGGTTTGCATCAGCACTACCGGCATACCCTTGAGCTAGGCAATAGGCGAAGACTCCCTGCTTCTTGGCGGGCCACGTATAGCCTCGCTCCCCTGGTGAACTACTGGCAATCGCTGTGAGTTTCCGTACGGGGCTGCGTTGCCCAGGCATCTTGAGTGAATCGAGCATCTCTGCTGTGGAGGGTTGGATTCGTAGATCGCTTCCCACTCCCGCATTGCTGGTGTCCAAAAGCAGGAGTTTGCGTTCCGCCATGCAGGCTTCCAGTTGACTGACCAACCAGTGGAGACTCACACCGGCGGTTGCCATTTTCGAGAGATTGAAATTGGCCGGTGCTAGGTAAATCTTGCCGTCTTCATTCCGATACGCGTGGCCGGCGATGTAGACAATCAGTTCATCTCCCGCTTTGAGTCGGCGAAGAATCTCGGCAACTCCCTGTTCCAGCCGCACCTGACTGGGATTCTCCAGCAGCAAGGCTTGTTCCTCGGGAAGACGATAACGCTGCACGAGCGTATTACGGAGGAGCGTTGCATCAGCCAACGGATAGGGGAGTCGGCTGAGCGATGTATCCTCGTAGTCTTGGATCCCCACGAGAATTGCCCAACGGTTCGGATCTGGCGGCCGCATGGCAGACACGGTCAGCAACTCGGGATTTTGCACACCGGGAGAATCATGGGTGATGTCGACGACGTCGCCTGGACGAAGATCCTCCAACTGGGCCGATACGCCAGCCAGCCTGATCTTGCAGTGAGGATTGACGAGGAATCGGGTGGGACGCTCCGCGCCAGCCAAGAGAATCTCCAGGGCGTTTGCCGATTCATAGACCGCACGCACGACACCGGCTTGCCCGAGGACGCGGTAGGCATCCACCCGCACGATCTGGGTATCGTGCGCCACCGTCACTTTGTCCCCCGCTTTGAGGTCCTTCGGCTTCAACCGTTGTCCTTGCATTTCGCTTCGCTGGTTGATGGTGACTATGCACTCATCCCGATACGGCAGAGTGATTAGCCTGGTAGCGGTTCCATTGGGAGCCAGGGTGAGACGCTTGTTCGCAAGATCAAGATCCCGCAACTCACCATCGACCGTTACGACACGGACAACGCTCAGGGCGGTCGCCACCTGGCCGGTCTCTTCCGAAAAGTGGCTCACGTTGACTTGGTCGCCGATCTTCAAATCGGCAAGCTGGACAGGACGCCCGTCCAACTGATCCTGGTCGTTGAAAAGAATCTTCAAATCTTGGGGCACGCGGATCACCAGCGGGTCGCCTTGCCCGGTGGCTACGGTGATCTTTCCCTCGTCGGCCTCAATCGCCTGGAGGGTTCCTTGGTGGGTTGCTGGACGTGAGGCAAGGATGCGGGTAATGCGCCGGCCCGCCGCATTGTGCATTACCTCGATCGTCACATGATCTCCCGGCAACAGTTCTCGGAGCAACTCCACCTTGTTATTGATCAGGACCTCGTCCCCCGATTTGAGCTTGATCTCCTCGGGCCGCCCATTGTCGCTCCGTTCGAGGATCAGGACGTGCTCTTCCATAAGCAAATTGCGGACGACTCCTTGGAGTGGTTCCGGCGGCTTTTCCACGACCGGTTTCGTCTCGCTTGGCAGGAGCATTGCCACGCACAGAAGTAATGAGCAAGCCGAAACGCCAAGAGCACCGAATCGCAGCAAACGCTTCTTCTTGGCGGCCTCGGCTTCCTTCTCGGCCGCTGCGGCAACCAATTCATCGGGGAGGCCGGTGGTGATCGGTGCGGTGCGTAGATCATGCAACACCTCTTGGGCCGATTGATACCTCTGCATCGGGTCCTTGATCACCATGCGTTGCACAACCCGGGCAAGGTCCTGCGGCACGCCCTCCAGCACACGGTTGATTTCCGGGAGATTTCGGTCCGGCGCGGCGTGCCACATCAGCCAGGCAATTTGGCGGTCACGACCAAAAGTGCTCAGGCCTGGGAAGAGCGTCTCAAATTGCCGCCCGCACATCAACTCATAAGCGGTAAAGCCCAATGAGTAAAGGTCGCTGGCCGGGCCCGGTGGGCCGAACTGGTAGGAGACCAATTCGGGGGCCATGTATTTCGTGGTCCCTTTCAACAGGCTGCCGGCTTCGTTGTTGGCCCGGCGAGCCAAGCCGAAGTCTCCCAGTTTGACCCGATTCTGTGCGTCAACCAGCAGATTGCTCGGTTTCAGGTCGCCGTGAATTACCCCGTTGGAATGGAGGAAGTGGAGGGCATGCAAACTGCAGACGAGTACAATCCGCAAGTAGTCCAGGTCGATTGGGTCTCCCTGCGAAAACGGCTGGAGATTGCCCCGCATCAGTTCGAGAATCAACCAACCCCGGGGGCGGACGATGTCGTAGATGGTCAGTACATTCGGGTGTTGCAGCGAGGCTAGCAACTGGGCCTCCCGCCAATATCGCTCCAACTGCCGGGGATCATTGAGATACTGCTGATGGATCTGCTTGATCGCCACTTCGCGTCCCAACTCACGATCGCGGGCGCGATAAACGCTGGCAAAGTCTCCCGTAGAAATGAGATTGATGATCTCGTATCGCAGCGCAGAATCCATCAGTTCGCCTATTCCTTTGTGATTAAGCGTCACTCAATCGGCAACACCAGCCAGTTGAGTACTTGGTAGCGATGTTTGCGATACCGCAGTGTGTCGCCGGCTTCAATCCTCCCGTAAGAGGATGACAATTTGTTCTTCCAAGGTCTTGTCCCGCGAGGGAGTCCCTGTAACCGTATCGAATGGGCCCCGCTCAGCTTGCAGCAGGTCAAGTACTTGGCGGTACAACTTCCGTTCGGTGGCTCGATCCCCTCGAGTATGAGCTCGCTGGGCGTCGCGCAGGTAGATTTGATATCGTTCCAGCGGTGCACGACTGTCAAGGCTCGAAAAGTACTCCTCCTCAATGACCCGCCGGGCCCTCCACTTGGCCACATTCTGCTCTGGGGGAGAAGGATCGGCATCAACGAGAACTAGCATAACCGATGTTGCTATGCTCAGGCAAATCACTCCCACAAGGATTAACGGGTTGCGGCTCGTCGTCTTCTCCGACCTTTGCTTGGCGTCTGCTTGGTTCGATTCGGTTAGGTGGAGATCGGGAAGTTTTCCGTCGGCGTTGAGGGTAAGGGGAGACCGAGCCGCCTCCGTCGTGATGAAACGAGCCACCTTGGGCTGAGAGGCCGCAGGCGGGAGGGATGCCGGTGCCGTGGCAGATCTGGTGGGTGGTGGCTGCGACGAGGATCGTTCCGGAATTGACGGTTGCTGGAGAGTCCCCACAACCCCGGGAGGCAAGTGCAATGGGGTGGTTAGAGGGGGGGACGCGGTTGGAGGCACTGGACTCCCCGGAGGAGGTGGGACCGCCGGGCGTGGAGGCGGAGCCGCCATTTCCGGTGAGCCTCCGCTACTTGTCCCGGTGCCTGCCATGCTCTTGGGAACCAGTAGCCGAGCACTGCAATAGGCACATGTGACATACGTGCCCGCCATCTTGTCGGCGACCGACTGAGTCTGCTTGCAGCGAGGGCATTCAACACGGATCGGCATAGCTGTTGGTTACAGGAAGAAGTCAGATTGGAGGTAGTTCATCAGGAACGGCCCAAGGATGAGAAGCACCGTTGACACCATTACCAAGAGGCCGGGGAAAAGCATGTTGACTCCTGCTTCGCCCGCCACTGTCTCTGCCCGTTGGGTGCGACGAATGCGTAATACATCGGCCTGAGCGCGGAAAATCTTGGCCAACGGAGTACCGAGTTGCTCACCTTGGATGATCGATCCGATGATGCTGGTAATCTCATCGTCGCGCAAACGATCACGCATCGCATGGAACGCCTCAATCCGGGTCTTGCCCAGGCTCATGTCAGCTAATACGCGCCCAAACTCCTGGGCGACCGGATGTCCCTGGAATTCGCCGACTGCCTGAGATAAGGCATTGAGGAAACTTGCGCCCGATTCCATTAGCAGCGTCAGCAGGTCGAGCAGAAAGGGCAGCCGTTGTTTGATCAGTCGGAGCCTGGTAGCTGCCTGACGTGCCAGGCGGTAACGCAGGGCCCACACAGTTCCCATTGCGCTGAGGACAGCGAGCAGTAGTCCGTTCATCACCCCAAACGTGCCCACCAGCAGATAAGCAAACAGCGGCGTCAGACACAGGGCAAACACTTCTGCACGGCCGAGATACTCTTCCGCCAGCCAAGACCGTGCCAAGCCGGCGGCCTGGATCTCTCGCTGGATGTTCGCGAGGCTGTCTCGGAACATGATCCGATTGACACGGGCAAAGAGCTGGATTAACGGCTGGAAAAGACGATAGAAGACGTCATTGCGTCGCAGATCGTTGATCCGGCTGACGTCATACCGCCATTCGTCCCCTTGCTGCAGATCCTCGCTGGCCAGGGCCGTGACAATCCAGCGAGCTAGAAGAAACACGCTGGTGCCTATCATTAGGCAAGCCGCAGCCAGAAGACCGAGTGCTGCGGATGAAGTTGACGCCGCCAGTGGAAAAGTCATGGCCTAGATCTCCGGATTCAGGAGTACGCGAGCCCAGACGTAGGCGATTACGTTGAGTACGATTGCGATTGCCAACACAAAATGGCCGACCGTTTGTGTGAACAAAAGGCTCGTGTTCTCCGGATCGACGAAGTAGTAACCGGCGAGGATAAACACCGGGGCCATTGCCATATAAATGGCCGATTTTCTTGCCTGGGCTGTCTCCGACTCGACCTTTCGCTCCAACCGCTGCAGTTCGAGTACGGATTGAGCAATCCGTTCGACGGTTTCATTCAGCCGCCCGCCGCTCTCGTGGCTTGCCACCATGGCCGCGGCAAACAGTGCAAAGTTCTCGCTCTTCAGCCGCTCTTTGGCCGTCAGCAGGGTTTGCTGGAGGGGCTTGCCAAGCTTGTACTCTCCGACGATCTGACGGAATTCATCGTTGATCGGCGCGGGACACTGGGCCGCAAGGATCTCCAACGCTTGGGCTAGCGACAGCCCGGCCCGGACCGCGTTGGCCAGACCGACCATCGCGTCGGCCAGTTGGTCTTCGATCTTCTGCTTGCGATGTTCCGCCATGCGACGCACAAGATACCATGGCGAGGCCAGAAGGAACACCGAAAACAATACGGCGAAAACCGGGCTATCGACCACCAGCCAGAAGGCGATAAATGTGCAAAGTGTCGCTGTCATCCAAAAGTTCAAATAGCCGCGAAGTCGGTTCGTCGACACTCGCAAGCGGCGGAGCTTCTCCGCTAGGTCGCGTTCCACCCCGTCCATCGTCTGCGTGTAGTATTCGCGGCCAAAGAACACCAGCAGGGCCACGGCCAAGCCGATGGCTATGCTGCCCAGGTATTGCTCAAGATCGGGAAACATCAGCTGGTTCCTGGAGGCTTCGGAAGCAAAGGCGAAAGCGATGGTGCTGCGGCAGTGCTCTCCAAAAGCGGCACATCCTTGCCGTAAAGGAACTCCACGTCGAGCAACTCTTTGTCCACCAGCGAATCAACGAACGATGGCAAGTAGCCGGTCGGCTGCAAGGTGCGGCCGTCTCGCAGGTTGAAGATGTCGAGAACTACGACTTCTTTGTTGTCTGGATCGATGCGCGTTACCTCCGAAATCTGCGTCACGACGCGCCGGCCGCCGGCCAAGCGGTTGATGTGCACTATCAGGTCGATCGCCGAGACGATTTGCCGGTGAATTGAACTGACTGGCAAGTCGGCGGCCATCAGGATGAGCACTTCCAGACGCTCGATGACCTCTTTCGCACTGTTGGCGTGGACGGTCGTTAGCGAGCCGTCGTGGCCGGTGTTCATCGCCTGAACCATATCAAGAGCTTCCGGTCCGCGGCATTCTCCGACGATGATTCGGTCGGGACGCATGCGCAGAGCGTTCCGCACCAGGTCGCGAATCGTGTAGGCACCAGTCCCTTCGACGTTCGGCGGCTTGGCTTCGAGCGTGACCACGTGCTCCTGGTGCAAGCGAAGCTCCACGGTATCCTCGATCGTGACAATCCGTTCTTTGAACGGTACAAAACTGCTCAATACGTTCAAAAGGGTCGTCTTCCCGCTTCCCGTGCCACCGCTCACCAGGATATTTCGCCGGTCGATTACCGAGGCTCGCAGGAACTTCGCCGCGGCTTGGCTGATTGTCTCCATTTCTACCAGGTCATCCATGGTAAACCGCTGAATGGGAAACTTGCGGATCGTCAAGCACGGACCCTTGACGGCCAGCGGTGGAATGATCGCATTCACTCGGGAGCCGTCCGGAAGTCGGGCGTCCACCAGCGGTTGGCTCTTGTCGATCCGTCGGCCGACCTGGGCCACGATCCGCTCGATGATCGATTCGGTCACCTCATCGGAAATAAACCGTCGGCCGGATCGTTCGATCACGCCTTCTTGCTCCACGAAGATCTGATCGCGTCCAACGACCATGATTTCCGTCACTGTCGGCGCCCGAAGCAAATCCTGAAGTGGCCCAAATCCGAAAATGATGTCTTTGAGGTCCTTCTTCAGGGTGCGCAGGATCAGATACTTACGGAGCTCCTGGTGAAGATGCGGCCGGACCAATGGAAAAGCCTCATTGAAGTCGGCCTCCACCCGTTGGACCTGTTGACTTGTATCGCGGCACTCCGCCAATGCCAACCGCTCACGGAGGAAATGCAGCAGCGCGTGCAATTCCGATTCACGTTCAGGCACCAGCGTAGCGGGGACGTCGAATTCGTTTGACGTGATCGAGGCGAGATCGAAGAAGGCCTCTTCGCCAGTCTCCAGGATTAATTGGTTGACCAAATGGTCGCGAAGCACCAGCCCGGTGATCTCTTCCAAGAGCGGCTCGTTCTCCGCGCCAAAGAGTCCTAATTCCCGGCAGACGTCCTCGATGTTGTTTTCCAATAGCAGGATGCTGGCCGGATCCCGGACGCGATTGGTCTCAAATTGGTAGAGGTCCAGTCGCTCCAGAAGCTTGCGGTGGATCTTCAATTCCAGGTCGGCCACGATCGCCCGCAAATGGGTCTCTAATTCCCGTCGCGTGATCGTGGATGACTTTTCCGCTTCAAAGGTGAGCGTGAAAGGCCAAAGCCGCACCTTCGTGCCGGGTGAGAACAATGCCGTTTGTCCGCCGAGCACCTCTTCGTCGCCGACCACGCAACTGTTGAGCCCCACATTCTCCAATTGCAATTGGCCGTTAAGGAGCCGTACGACGGCATGACGCCGCGAGACGAGCGGGCTTTGTAGGACCACCGTGTTCGTCGGATCACGGCCGATGGTCACCACGGAGTCCTGGACTTCGACCATCAGACGCCGGCTTTCGTGGACTCGATTGTACCAGATTCTCATGGTCGAACGTCTTGACGTGGATGAAGAATAATCCGCATAGGTCGGGATTCGATCTCGTCGAGGACCCGCAGTAGTTTCTCGGCGTCTGGGGCAAGATTGCCGGCCTTGTCAACATTCACCGCGATGGCTACCACGTTTTCCTGGACCTGTGCGACCTTCGCTGCACGTAGTACATCGCTCGTCCCCAAGCGGTTCCCCAACGAGAGAATTCTGAATGGACCGATGACATCGCCTCCGCCAGCGGTGCGTCGTGGCGGCGGCGATGTACCGGAAAGGCCATCTTGGGACAACGAGGGGACGTTAACAAACGGTGGCACGCGGAAGGAGACCAGGTCGCCGGGAACAATGAGTGACGGGACCATCGAACGCAGATCGACCGAAACCCAGATGACCCGCTCGTTCGGTCCGAACTTCAACTCTTGCGGTGGCGTTCGCAAATCCTGCTCCAACAGCAGTGAGCCGCCGGCCAGACGTCGCCACACCGGCCGGCCAAGCACACTCTGTACCGCAGTGTACGAGACAGCATACTCCTTGAGATTACCCACAGCCCGCCGCGGAATCTCCACCTTGACCAGATGCTCCTTGGCAAGTGGTTGCCCCCGTTCCACGTCCACCTCAGGATTGATTCCGACGAATGCCTCCCGTTCTTCGTCGCTGGTCTTGTTCTCCAAGTAGGCCCAGTTGAACAACCCGGCGACTAATCCGAGGGTTATTGCCAACACCAATCCGTACACGCCTTTCATGGTTGTCTGCCTTCGTTCATTAGTGATCGGTGGATCGTCTGTCGGCCAGGGTTGGGACAACGTAACGCCGTTCAGCGGGAGCTTCGATCTCAAGGGCGGTTAATACGCCGGTCAACATTCCCTCGCTGTTGCGGCGCAAGTAGACCTCGGCGGTCCCTTTCGGCTGGCCGGATTTTGATGTATACCGTCGATACCAGGCCGAATCCGAAGAGCCCCACGAAGCCTTGCCTGTCCATCCACGCTGTTGGAACCAGTCGTCAAAAAAGTGTTGCCAGTCTTCCGGTCGGCCCCTTCCCTGAATGCTCACCACAGCCCCACCTCCGGCCGCCTGCAGAGAGAGAATTCTCCTGCTATTGGGCGGGAGCGAAAGTTCCGGAAGGCTGGGGGCAGACTCCTGAGCCTTCCCCGTGGCGGCAAACGTGTATAAATTCCACGTCTCCTTCCCGGTCGGAATGGCTAATCCCCAGGTTACCACGCGGCGCCCCTTGGAGGCAACATGCGGAGCTTGACTTGCTGGGCCATCTTCCGGCTTGCCTAGGGTCGTCCCTTCCGGTTGTACGGCTCCACTCCCCTGCCCCGCTCCGTTAGTCTGTCCGCGGATCACGGCCACCATCGGAAATTCCCCCACCAAGGCATAGAGCTGCCACTGTCCCGGCATTTCCTCGACCGGCTTCTGTCGCCGGAACCGATCAAGGAGTCTTTTCTCTGCCGGCCCCGGCAAATCGGCGACGATCTCGTTTGGTACCGCTTCGCGGCACATCTCTCGCAGCTTCGTCACGGCTTCTTCCTTTGAGCCGGCGAGCTGCTGCCGCCGAAATCGCCAGGGCAGATCACCAAATTGGAGGGTGTGCGTTTGGCTGAGATCCCCCAGGGAGTCTGAGAGCAGAAGTGGACTCTCCACAGTGGATGGCGTCGCTGTTTCGCTTCTCCACCACTGAACGAGTTCACGCCCAAATCCTAGACCTGCGATCAGCACCAGACCGCTAAGCACACCCCGGGTTGTCCAGACAGAAATCCGTCTCGCCAAAGCGTTAAAGGTCACAGGGACTGATCTGTCGTGGTCGTTGTCTTGCACAATTGTTTAGCCCCGGCACTTGTGCCGGGCACGATGCCTCTTCTGCCAAACGTGACGATAGCCAATCGGAAGCCGCGCGGTTGAACCCTGTTCAGAATCCGGCGTTACTCAATCATATTCTCCACTGTAGAGCCGGTCGAAAGCCTGCTCCATCGTCTCTGGTAGATCCGCGATTTCTTCGATCAGATCCTCCACCCATGTGCGGACCAGCTCCTTATCGAGCGTCGCCCCTGGATGAAGCCTCGGATGGAAGTCGGTCGTTATACCCAGTTCCGGGTGCCTCGCTGCCGCTGCCAACAGTTCCGGATCTCGATCCAGCGGCCGCAACGCGGGATAACAGGGCGCGGTGAGAATCGCCATGGCAGCGTTGTAGTAACGCATCAAATAGCCATCGGCCCGGGGTAAGGTGTAGAGGAGATCCATTCGCCGGGTCCAATAGTCGTCGATCCCCATGCTTTGACTTTGCCACCTGTCATCGAGAAGACACTCGCGCGACCTCAAGCGGTATTCACCAAGGGAGGCCATTAGCGGAAACCGGCGCTGAAGCGACGACGATCCCACCCGCCGTCCTCGCGTGGGATCGAGCAGTTCTTCATTGACAGGGACGACAATCGACGTCTGCTCCGATTCTTGCCAGACCGTGATCACAGGTCCTCGGGCGATCGGATGGTTCACCCGCACGTCTTCCAGGTTTGCCATATTCCCATCCTGGTGAGCCCCCATCCCTGCGTTGTCAGGCCAGTAAATCGGCCTGGGATGACTGCTTAGACTGCCGGTACGCAAATCTCGCGAGGCCCAGAGAGCATGCCTCGCCACCGCCAGCCCCCGAACCTTCCAACTGGCCACGGTTCCGTAGTTGATCATGAGAGCCATGATGAACAGGAGGAGTGGCAGCGAGAGGACTAGTTCCAGAGTGGAGAGCCCATGGCGCGGTACTTCTCGCCGACCAAGACCCTCGCCCTGTGGCGTTCGTTGCCCCCAATCGCCCACTTGGCAACAGTCTGTTGAGGAGATTCCGGTCATGAGAAGTGCCACTGCTAATGCGTGTTGATCCGTTGGATGTCCCGGCTACTCAATCCCCCCAACCTGGGAAGGCGGAGATCCTGTTCGGCAAATTCCGGGATGGGAGGAACCGTTTGCAGAATTGTGGCTAGATTCTCCGCGGTGGCCGGCACCAACTGGACCGTCCAGTTCTGACTGAACAGACTCCATTCGGTCGGCACACTCTGGCGCCCGATGTGGTGGCGGCGTTGCTGTGTGGACTCGTCCGCTAAATCATCGGAAGGTAGGTCCACCGGAAAGTCGCCCGGCATTCCGCCAATCTGGCTCCGCGGTCGGCTGGAAGGGGGAAGCCAGACCAGACGCGAATGAGGAAGAATGACGCGAACTTCGGCAAACGCTTCTGCGTCTGCTCCCGTAGGGTTGTGAAACAACCCCGGCAGATACCTCGAGGGTTGTCGCCAGTAGGCCACGGCCACGAAGGTGAAATTCTCGTCCAAGTAAGCGTTGTACTCGGACTCCAAAGCCGGACGCTCGCGAATCACAAACGGCAGATTCGTCGAGGGATACTCTTCCTCGATAATCTTCTTGACGTAACCTTCCGAAAAAGTGCGCCAGAGATTGGCAAACTGGGACATTTTGGCTTCATGGTCAAAGAAATAGAGTGAGCGAGCGTTCCATTGGCGAAGATGATAACGCGACCAGCGATACCGCTCTCTCTTTGCCGTGTCGAAATAAGCTGCTTGGCCGGGCAACGTGTCCAATTCCGGATCAACGACCGGAAGCGTGCGGTCGACAAGTTGACTCTGGTAGGCCACGGGGACGCCGCTGGTGTGCCAAAGCACCCCCAACATCTCACGGCGTCTTGAATCGGTATTATCTTGGGCCGCTTCCATCGCTGCCCTCTGCGCAATGTCTGGATAGGTCTCGACGACAGCCCGCTGGAACTTGGGGATCAACTCCTGTTCGAGGATTGCTTCGACGAAGGGAAGCGTTGGTTCGCTTGCCGCCTCTCCCCAGTCGCTGAACGTACGCACGAGTTCCTGCTCCAAGGGAGTTTTTTGCGGAATTGCGTTGGCCAAGGCTCGCAGCCTGGCGTACTTGGAACTGGTGAAGCCTGGGGCCATTTCGTTCCAGGCTGCGAGGATTGACGGGACATACTTCTCTGCATTGCGATCACGCGCCTCGCGCATGTAAGCCGTTAGGCCGATGACCTCGCAAAGCAGATGGTTGGTGAAGGCCAGCGTGTTCATTCCTCGGGCAATCACGACACCGCCGGAATAGGCCGCTGCATCCGCCGCGTTTTGCAGGCGGATTTTGCTATCGACCTCTCGGCCGACGTTCATCACCATCCCCAGAACCATGGTCAGCAGCAGCACGGTGAACACCGTAACAATGCTCATTGTGCCCTGCTGGTCGCGATGGAGGCTAGCAATACGCCGCGTCCATTTGGCCGGCGGGCTTGTCCGCCGCGTTTCGGCCGCGCAGAGGGTGAGCCCGCCAGCTAAACGGCCGTGGCGGTTTTCTGGGGGCTGTTCTCTAGTACGCACGGTATTCATACCGAAGCACCGATTTCTCCCCTTCCAGCCCCAGCGTTGCGCTGGCTGTCAAGGGATAAACGTAGACGTTCCCACGCTTGCTGATTCGCGTGGACAGTTCGTCGATGGAGCCGTCGGGGGATCGAACCGGTCGGGCCAACAGCCGTCCCGGACCTGGCAACAAGGCCATTTGGTGGGTGACGGTTGCTGTGACTGGATCCTGCCACCCCAATTCATTGAAATAGAACTCGCCAATGTCGGGGTTTCTAAAGTAGGTGACCAGCGGTGGCTCGCTGTTGGGATGGTAGAAACGAATTTCCACCGTGGTATTCTGCAAAGCGTAGGCAAGCTTATTCTCCAGCCGGCGTGGGATTCGGGCGTTTCTTGATGCGTCGGGCACCATGGCGAGATAAGCCGTCTTAAGGATCGAGGCTGCCTCACTTCCCGCCCCGCTAAGCGACAACCCGAGGTCACGCGAAGGGCAAATCGGAGCGCAGGCCAGCGCGGCTGCCGAGGCGATCTTCCCGTGTTTGAGACTCCCTGGCAGAATCCGATAGGTCATTCCCCCCTCAAACACGAGGCCATAGTTGGGGTCGGAAGTATCGATGATCGGCGGGCTCTGATCTGTGGCATCCGAGTCCACGATATACGAACTTATGCAGTTCTCCCGCTCCGTGTCCGTCTCCAAGTAAGCCGGAATCCAGACAATCGCGCTCCTCGCCGCAGCAAACGCCGCATAGTGGACCACGATCGTTCCGATCATGATCTGGCTGACCTGAACGATCAATAGCAGGACCATCACGAAGAACGGCAGCGTGAGTACAAAGCTCAGCGTTTGTACGCTTCCCTGCTCGTTCCCGTGCAGGGTACGCAGCCGACCAAGATCGAGCCGGGTGCCATTGAGACGGATCGCGAGGCGGAGACAAACGAACCAGACCAGCAGCACTGCCAGGCAGGGCCACCAGCTTAGCAGGACGGTGCGGGTCCGGGCGGGGTGCTCCGAGGGCAAGCGGCAGGCTGAGGATCGCCAACTGTCAACATGCGGTCAGAAGTAATCGATCAACGAGAACTGGACGATCAGGGTCGCCGCCAGGGCGTTGGGCGCCAGGAATAGCGGCGGCTGAAGCTGTGCATGTTCTTCTTCGCTGAGCGGACACCACCATCGCAGCCGGATCGTCCAAAGGATCTGTCGCAGTATTCGGGTTACTAATTGCACCGGCCCCACACGCCAGATCAAGATCACCAGCGCCAGGCATCCTCCCAAGACGAACGTCCAGAGCATCGCCTCCACGCCTCGCTCAATTCCCAGGAACGCCCCCATCATGGCCATCAGTTTGACGTCGCCACCCCCGACTTTGAAAAATACGAAACACACCAACAGGACCAGTCCGCAGATCAGGGAACCGAAGATACTCTCAGGCAACCCGATCCATCCCAAGCGAACCAATGTATGGCTATTCACCACACCCATGGCCTCCAACGCTCCGCCCAGGGCGCTCAGTCCCCAGGCGGCGAGAATTCCCGGATACGTGGTCCAATTGTAAATCTTGTGCTCGTGGAAGTCCGTCACCGAGGCGATTACCAGCAGCACGACTAACAGAGTCGTCCAGACCATCCGTGGGGCCAATTGTTACTGGGTGCTGATGTCTTCGCGGACGCTCTCGTCAAGGTCTTCCATACCCGTATTGAAGAGATCTCTAATCTTGGGCCAGCCGACTTTGTAAAGGAAGATCAACACTGGCAGCGCGATAGCTCCGATGATCAGGATCGTCTCCAGGCTTACCGCCCCCTGCTCGTCCTCGTGAATCCGCCGCAACACTCGAAGCACTGGGTTTTTCATATTTGCATTCCTCTTCAGAGAATTCCTCTGGGCGAACGTCTTATCACATGAACGGCCAGGATACCAGAACGGACACCATTTCGTAAGTCAGACGGACAATCCGCGGAGCAACGGTGAAGATAAACGCTGCCAGGGGCAGGATCACTCCGAGAACCAAGACGTAATCGAGCGAGGCCGCGCCGACGCGGCTTCGTCCCACTCGACCGTGACGCAGTCGTGGGGTCGACAATCGGTTGGCTTCTGCTCCAACGCTCATCGTGTCCATAACCCTCTAGTCAGCCTGATCGACTTCTCCAACCCTTGTGCGTATGGCTCCTTGGCAAACGTCGGCAACTGCCCCGTTGGCTCCAACTTCGCGATCAACCGGCCATCTGCCGACTTGCCCTGCAATCTGGTGGTAAACAGATCTGCCGTCCGGTATTGATTATTCTCGTCCAGGCCACAAGCTTCCGTGATTCGCGTTACCTTTCGCGATCCATCTTCGGTAAAACGGGCAATCTGGACAATCAGGTGAATTGCCGAAGCCACTTGGGCCCGAGCTACGTAGACGGGCAACTCCACGTCAGACATCAACGAGAGAGTCTCCAGACGGATCAAGGCGTCGCGTGCGGAACTGGCATGGACGGTCGAAAGGCTCCCGTCGTGACCACTGATCATCGATTGGATCAGGTCCAAAGCCTCACCCCCGCGGACCTCGCCAACAATGATCCGGTCCGGCCGCATACGCAGGGCATTGACGAACAACTGGCGCACGGTCATCCCGCCCCGTCCCGACACATCGGCAGGCCGGGCTTCCAGGTACAAGGAATGATGCTGGATCAATCGCAACTCGGAAGTGTCTTCGATTACCACGATCCGCTCTTCCTCAGGAATCGCCCGGGAAACGGCCGCCAGCAGCGAAGTCTTCCCGGTTCCGGTCCCGCCGGAGATCAGGATGTTCTTGCGCATCCGCACACAGAGTTCCAAGAACTCCTTGGCCGATTCCGAAAGGCTTTCGAGCCGCACGAAGTCGTCCAGCGTCATGGTCTCCCGCGTGAACTTGCGGATCGTCAGATAGGTACCGGTCCGAGCGCTGGGGGGGATGATCGCGTGGACCCGGAAACCGTTGGGCAGTCGGGCGTCGAGCACCGGCCGTTCGTCGGTGATCTCCCGGCCGACCCACTGGGCAATGTTGTGTACGGCCGACAAAAGCGCGTCATCGCTGGCAAATCGCGCCGTGGTCAGCTCCAAACGTCCGTGACGCTCGACATAGATGTCGTCGAAGCCGTTGACCATGATTTCCGTTACCGAGTCATCGGCCAAGAATGGCCCGATCGGTTCAAGGAAGTATTTTAAGCTAGCTTCGAAGATTGCTTGGCGAGACATGTTCCTGGGCTCATCGGTGCGAGGGAGGCCAGCCTGGCCAAACCGCTTCCCACCCCTGCCCCAGGGGTCCATCATCCCGGAATTGTCTGCAAAAGTCAAGCATTTTCCCTGACGAGAGAAAACTTAGCTTGCAATTGGGCCAGCCGATTCGCTAGGTTCAAACGTGGCCGCTCCACGCGATGCCAATTCGCTGTTTGACAATTCGACGAGTCGCCGCCTGCTCTGCGAGAATCGTGGGGCAAACGGTCCCCCCGGGAGGTCGTCCCACGGCTGATTCTGCGATTTCGTTGACCAAATGGGAACCGACTTCCAACGCTCACCCTTTACCAGACTAGTTGCGATACTGCTGGTTTGCAGCGTGAAAGCTCATGAGAGGGGCCGGCCTATAAGGTGCCCATGAGTCTCAACTGGGAAGGTGATAGGCCTTCATGCTCTGGTCTACAATCGGAGCGCATGCCCAAATGTCGTGCCTGTCGGTTTGCCGTTGACTGGAAAACCGCAGTCCACGTCGTTGTAGCACTTGCAGCATCCATCGCGGAGCACAACCGGGTTCTAGGTTGAGCCGCAATCGCCCATGGGTCCGGCAGAATTGGTCAGCGCATTCCAAAAGCCGTGACAATGCCGCCGTACGTTGCCAAGCCGGATCGATCCGGAGATGACGAAGAAGGGCCGTATGTTGGCTGTCGTGTACGAGTGCGATTTCGCCAACAACTTGGTTGCCGATTTCGACAACCCAGTGGTATTCCCTGGGCATCCAGGTTGGTTGTTCGTCGCGAGGCCTGCGATCCGCCACAGTCGCTCTGGGGCCGCTCCACGCTTCGTGAGCAATCCCCTTGCCAGGTTCTGGCTGGCGAGACCTTGTCTGAAGAAAACGGCTTTCGGCGACTGTTCGCCCCTGCAGGCGATGATTCCTATGTCCCTCCATGAGTCGTCCCTTCCTTCTTTCCTCTCCGGTAGGTGTTCGTTCCAATTGAGCATTCTCAATTGACTCCATAGAAGAGTAGCCTCTGATAGGGAAGGCTTGGTATCGGGCCGCGTCTGCTTTCCCAGTAAGTGGTTGCCCTAGTCCGTTGTCGGGGGAACCGTTCTGCAAGCTACCAGACCGGCACAGTTTTCGTATTGACAGATCCGCAGATGCTCGCTTTAGCAAGTCATCGTCTGTTTCTTTCACATCGCTAGTGCGGAGAGACGGATCAGAAATCCTTCCTTGACGACCAGTCGGATTGGCTGACGGGCTGCCATCGCCAAGTGTCTCTGGTCACCCAAAGACCATGGGGTGTGTGATGACTGGTGCACTGATCAATCCTGTGGGCCGCGAGAGGGCCCCGGGACCAGAAAACCAGGGACTGTCCAGTGACAGGGGAAGCAATTGCTTCGGCAAACGTCCATGCCGACGCTTGCGCATGTGGCATGTGACTTGCAAGATCAGTACAAGTAGTATCTTTTCCGCGTTTGCTCTCCGTTAACCCGAAAAGGAAAGCGATATGTGGCGATGGAGCATGGCACTTCTAATCGGGATGATCGCCATGAGTCTTCTGCTGACGGCCGACTCATCGACCTTCGGCGGGGATCTCTACGGCTATAACGACTACGGCTTCAGCAACTACTACTATGGGTTTAACGCCCGGGATTTGCAGTATCGGCCTCAGATTCGCGTCCAGTCGCCCCCGCCGCCGAATTTCGGTCCGGCTAGTCCTTATTTTCCCCATGACGTCCGCGTATCCGGCAGCAAGTGGTATTTGTTCTCTCCACGCTTCAAGGCGTTTCCGGGGTGGTCAGGCTACAACGACACGTATCCTCGCGGGACCGGCACGGAGTCCTTCTACATCCGACCCGACTACTACTTCTACTAATGTGGCTCAAATGGCTTCCATGGCGGTACGTGATCAGTCGAGTGGCCCGTGCACGGGGATTCATCGATCCAACTTCCGTTTTGTCGCGGCTCCATCGCTTTTCCGAACCTTCGGAAGTGGCCGTACCTTTGGAATTACTTCGCGCCGGCGTGGTCTTTCACTCCCGCGGCCTGATCAACACGCAGGCCATTCAGCACAACCTTGATTGGGTCTGGCCCTACTGGGTCGAACGCCAG
This sequence comes from uncultured Planctomycetaceae bacterium, assembly GCA_964558295.1. GTDB lineage: Bacteria > Planctomycetota > Planctomycetia > Pirellulales > Thermoguttaceae > JBDKTH01. The sequence goes on from CAZLDQ010000047.1 coordinate 20,109, forward strand.
TTCAACCCTAAGGACAATGCCTTCATTCCGCGGGCCTTTTCGGTGACCCATGTGAATCTCACCTGTCGGAATTGGACGGCGGTTGGAGTGCCCAACCTCGACTTGTTGCCAATTGTCGATCCTCGTGGGCTGGTCACGCCCCATTGGGACGGCTGGTCGCTGGACGGCTGGGTGTTGACCGAAGACGGAACGCACCTTCTCCCCTCGCAATGCCGAGACGTTCAGCAACATCTCGACCTGAACAATGATCTAGCAGTGGTGACTCAGTCGCAGGCCGCGGGGCTTTGCCTGAAGGCTCGAACAAACGTTGCGATCGAACTCGGACGCCCCGTCTGCCGGCAGGTCTGGACCGGCACAAGCCCCGTGCCCGCTTGGCTTGTTGTCGCCTTACGACCGTATAACCCTGAAGGCGTAAGCCTCGTGCATCGTATCGAATTAGATGCGAGCCGTTCTGGATGGACGGTGGACGGAGGGAGTCGTGTTCTTTTTTCTCGACCTGCGGATCGGCACTTGATGTCCGATTACCGGCACGCCGATGTGTACCTGCGGGTGCCGGACGGGGATGATGTCTTTGAAGTGGAATGTGAAGTGGGAATGGCAACGGCTGCGGCGATGTTTGCTCTTGGGCCAGGCACACCCCGCTCGGTCGAGGTTACGGTACCTCTGGCTCGTGTTCATCCGCCGAGACGAAAGCGATGGTTCCACCGACTTACGCGTCAAGACTCGCAAACCCATTGGGAATTGACGCAAGCCGAGCCGACATCCTGGCATGAGACACTTGCAGGTTGTGCCCAATTACAGATCCCCGATTCCGCATTCGCCTTTCTCTATGAAGCGGCCGTCCGTTCGTTGGTCCTGCACACGCCGGGCGAGGTCTATCCGGGGCCTTATACCTACAAACGGTTTTGGGTACGTGATACGGCATTCCTGCTTCACGCCCTGTTATGTGTGGGACTGATTGATCGTGTCGGAAAATGCCTGCCTCGTCTGCTCGCCCGCCAGATCAGCAACGGTTACTTCCTGTCACAGGAGGGGGAATGGGACACCAATGGCGAGGCACTCTGGCTTCTGGAGCGGTATTGCAGCCTCTCCGGTCGGCGGCCGCCGGCCGCATGGCAACACGTGTTGCGAAGTGGCGGCCGGTGGATTGTCCGCAAACGGCTTCCCTCTGACTCGGCCTTGCCCCATGCCGGACTCCTGCCGGCAGGCTTCAGTGCGGAACACCTGGGCACCAATGACTATTACTACTGGGATGACTTTTGGGGCGTCGCCGGCCTACGTGCGGCCGCCGCGCTCTTGGAAGAGCTCGATGACCATACGATAGCAACCTCTTTCCGCAAGGAGGCCGACGACTTGCTGGCAGCTATCGACCGCAGCTTGAAAACCTCCGCCCACCGTCGTGGCTGGCCGGGGATTCCCGCCTCGCCCTATCGACGTATGGATCCTGGGGCGGTTGGTTCGATCGTGGCCGGCTACCCACTACAGATTCTTCCACCGGACGATCCCCGACTCTTGGCAACAGTTGCCGTATTACGCGAGCATTTCTTCGTCGACGGTGGCTTTTTTCAGGACATGATCCACTCGGGGATCAATCCCTACCTGACCCTGCATGTAGCACAGATCCTGCTGCGAGCTGGTGATTCAAGCTGGTTCGACTTGGTCAAAACGGTTGCCCGGCTTGCCTCCCCGACCGGACAGTGGCCCGAGGCTATCCACCCTCACACCTTAGGCGGCTGTATGGGAGATGGCCAGCATGCCTGGGCCTCGGCCGAATGGGTGATGGCAATGCGCAACGCCTTCGTACGCGAGGAGGAAGGTCGTTTGGTCATAGCCTCGGGCATCCCGGCCACTTGGCTCGACGCCAATGTGCCCCTTGCGTTTGGCCCCGCGCCGACTCCGTGGGGAGATGTGCTCATCCGGATCGATCCCCAAGGCGACATGGCCGTGGTCTCCTGGAAAGGCGTCTGGCGTGGAACCATCCCCCCTATCGAAGTCCGACTGATCGGCTTCCCTCCGCAGCAGCTTGTCAGCGGTGATCGCGGTGAGGTACTCCTCCAGCGGAGTGTTGCGCCATGAATATTCTCATGCTGACCAATACCTATAAACCGCACATCGGTGGTGTAGCTCGCTCCGTCGATGCCTTTGCCGAAGAACTCCGGAGGCGTGGCCATCGAGTACTCATTGTGGCTCCGCAATTCGAGGGCATCGCGGCCGATGAGGTTGACGTGATTCGTGTGCCGGCGATTCAGAAGTTCAACGGCAGCGACTTCTCGGTACGTCTGCCGATTCCAGGCTATCTGACCACGGCTCTCCAGGACTTCCGGCCGGATGTGGTCCATTCCCATCATCCCTTTCTATTAGGTGATACGGCCTTACGGATTGCGGCGATGTATAACGTTCCCGTGGTCTTTCAGCACCATACGATGTACGAACGTTATACGCATTACGTGCCGGGCGATTCGCCACTCTTGCAGCGGTTTGTCATTGAACTGTCAACCGAGTATGCTAATCTCTGTAATCATGTGATTGCGCCGAGCAAGAGTGTTGCCGCTGTGTTGCACGAACGCGGTGTCGTCCCGCCGATCACCGTAGTTCCCACGGGGGTAGACATCCCGCATTTTTCTCAAGGGGATGGCCACCGACTGCGAGAGGAATTCGGCATTCCTCGCGATGCGTTCGTCGTTGGATACCTTGGCCGGTTGGCCCCGGAAAAGAACCTCGATTTCCTCGCTCGGGCTTTGGCCATCTTTCTTCGCAAGCATTGCGGGGCCCATTTCCTCGTTGTTGGCGATGGACCATTGATAGAACAAATCCGCAGCATCTTCGCCAGATCCAAGGTGGCCGATCGGGTGCATTGGGCTGGTACCCGCACTGGTCAGGCTCTGGTGGACAGCTACCATGCGATGGACCTGTTTGCGTTCGCTTCCACCAGCGAAACCCAGGGGATGGTGCTCACCGAGGCGATGGCGGCTGGATGCCCCGTGGTGGCGATCGATGCTCCCGGGGCTCGCGAAGTGGTGAGCGACCGGATCAACGGGCGCTTGCTTGCCGGCCTGCGGGTTCGCGAGTTTGCTGAGGCATTGGCATGGATCGCACGGCTGAACAAAGAGCGGCGGGCTTCCATCGTTCGGGCAACCCGGCAGACGGCTGAGGAGTTTGCCATGCCACGAAGTGTCGACCGACTGTTGGGTGTCTACCAGACACTCGTGTCGGCTCACGCGCGAGTTCAGGGCGAGAGGCCCCCCTTGGACAACAGCCTCTGGGAGACTGCCCTCCGGCGGTTCGAGGCCGAATGGAAGCTTTGGTCGGCCATGGCCACCGCTGCACGCACTGCCATACAAGATCGTCACCTTTGGAGAGTTCCGTCTCTCTTCGCTCGCCTCGTGGCATGCTGGCGTCATTTCCGCCAGGTGATTAGCCGGAGTGAATGGGGTATTCGGCTCTTGGGATACTCTCGAACAGAGGGTACGGCTACCGATCCAGGATTGGTGTTGATCCAGATTGACGGCCTTTCTCGATTACAGTTTGAAAATGCCCTGGAGCATCACCGCCTTCCTTTCCTTCGGCGTTTGATTCGCAGGGAACGCTACCGCCTCCATTCGTTTTACTCGGGAATTCCTTCGACTACGCCTGCGGTTCAAGCCGAGATGTTCTACGGTGTCAAAACAGCGGTACCAGCATTCAGTTTTCGAGATCACGAAACGGGCCAACGCGCTTTCATGTTCGAGCCCAGCGCTGCCTCCAAGGTGCAGAAACGATTGGCCGTAGCGGGACGTGGGCTGCTCGAACAAGGGGCCTCCTACGCCAATGTCTACTCGGGAGGCGCTGAGGAGGCCCATTTCTGTCCGGCTACCCTTGGCTGGGGCGATCTGGTTCGGATCTTCAATCCCTTCACACTATCTCTGCTCTTCGTGTTGCATCTTGGCAGCGTCCTTCGAATTATCGCCCTGCTGGTGATCGAGTCTGTCCTGGCCATCTTCGACTGCCTGCGGGGGGTAATTGGCGGTCAGGCTCTGATCAAGGAGTTGAAATTCATTCCGACCCGCGTGGGAATCGCCATCTTACTTCGTGAATTGTTGACGATTGGCGCCTCCATGGATGCGACACGAGGACTTCCCGTGATCCACCTTAACCTGCTCGGTTACGATGAACAAGCCCATCGCCGCGGCCCGGATTCGAGGTTTGCTCATTGGACACTTTCGGGAATCGATGGAGCGATTCGCCGCATTTGGAACGCCGCACGTCGCTCCACCCGCCGTGATTATCAAGTCTGGATCTACTCCGATCACGGTCAACAACGCACCTCTTCCTATCAATGGCAATACGGGCAGACTGTTCACGAGGCTGTGAGACGCGTTTTTCTGGGGCATACCGTCAAGGAATCCACTCGACTTCAGCCTCAACGTGGGATCCAACTGCAGCGACTTCTTTGGCTTGGCGGCGGCTGGTTGCGAAGGCTGTTTTTCGGATCGCTGCCACCGGTTGAGTCGCCCCAAGAAACGGAGCAGCTGCCGGTCTACGTTGCTGCGTTGGGGCCGTTGGGACATGTCTATCCATCTTCTACACTAACGGCCGACCAACGCGAGGAGATTGCCCGCCGCCTGGTCGACGAAGCTAAGATTCCTTTGGTTCTGGCCGCCGAGGGGGTTGACGAGGCCGTGGCTTGGCGTGCGGATGGACGGTTCCACTTGCCGCAAGACGCCGCCACAGTCTTAGGCGCCGAACATGAATTCCTCGAAGATGCTACAAACGATCTGATTGCGGTTTGTCATCATCCCGATGCTGGTGCATATGTCCTGTCCGGTTGGGTGCCGGGTTGCGAGGCCATGAGCTTTCCCATCGAGACTGGGGCGCACGGTGGGCCAGGACCCGATGAAACCCATGGCTTCGCTCTATTGCCCTCGCACGTTCCCCTGCCGGCACGATCCCACGCTTATCTTCGACCGCTGGACATTCGCCATGCTGTGTTTCACGTCTTGGGGCGGACGACGCACCGCGTGGAGGCAAGTCACTCTTGTTCCGGAAAACGCGACACGTTGCGAATTCTTGCCTACAATGTTCACGGCTGCGTGGGGCTCGATCGGCGTCAGTCCCCGGAACGGATCGCTCGGATGATCTCATACTATGAGCCCGACGTGGTGGCTCTCCAGGAGTTGCAGGTGGGATGTCCACCCGCCGGCCAGTTGGATCAGGCTCATGCGATCGCCCACGAGTTTCAGATCGAGTGCCATCTTCCTTCTGTGTATGTGCAAACCGATTCGTTCGGAAATGCCGTGTTAAGCCGGTGGCCTCTGCGGCTCATTCGCTCCGGACACCTTCCCTCGCAGACCAAAGGCCAGAGTGATCGGTGCGGGGCGATGTGGGTCGCGGTTGAAGTGGGTGGGCAGACGCTTCAGGTACTGAACACCCATTTGGGCCTTTCGGCACGCGAGCGGACCATTCAAGTTGAGACGCTGCTGACCGCTCAGTGGCTCGGCGACCCTGCGTTTTGCGAGCCGCGGATCGTCTGCGGCGATTTCAACACCTCGACCCGATCGTGCCTATATCGTCGAATGTGTCGCTCGTTGCGCGACGCTCAGTTGCACGTCGATGGACATCGGTCCAAACGCACTTTCCCCGCACATTACCCGTTGGGACGAATCGATCGAGTGTTTGTCGGCTTTGAGGTCGAGGTTGTTGGGGTTGAGGTCCCCTCGTCGAGGCTCGCCCAAGTCGCCTCCGACCATCTGCCCGTACTCGTCCAAGTGCGGCTCGATGCCAAGAAGCCGGTTACCGAGGAAACCCTCGCCCCAGGCGTCTAGCCATTCTCCCTTCCTCATACCGGCCATCACGTCTCGGCCGCGCCACGCTCCTCCTGCTCATGCTTCATGCGCCAGCCGGGGAGCGTGACCGACTGCTGGGGTTCGACCAGCTTGCCATAGAGTTCCGGGCGTCAGGCTTTCAAATAACGTTGGCCCGAGGCGTTCGCAATTCTCTCGGGTGTCAGAAGGCCGACGACCACGTCGTCCTCCAGGGCATGACTTTCCGCCAAAACCTCGCCAAACGGATCGAGAATCATCACTAGCCCTGGTTTGCCGAGCCTTGCCACTTTCCTGTTCGACAAGTCCTGCCATGACAACCACGCGATACTCTTCAGCGATTCTGGCCGACTCCTGCACGGATGGCCCATCCGGCACTTGTTCCGCCATCGCTAGGAGTTGGGCTTTGTTCAGGCTTTGCAGCCACGTATAGGCCGGAATGCAAGTCTCATGGAAACAGACGATTTCTGCCCCTTGCTCCACTGCTCGGCGAGTCAACTCGCAGACTCGGGTAGATTGTAGACCTTGTTGTTGTCGCGATGCTTGAACTGGGCTGTAGTGACACGAATATCCCTCATCGGGGTGTTCTCCACCCTGATTGCAGCCTCTGTTGGGCCACTGCCCTTGTTCAGATGGGCCGGTACCATCAGCCCATTAGCATGGCGACGGATGATCGAGCCGGTCAATTACCCCCTCTGGGTTTCCAGGGAAATTTGGGGCTCCTACTGGCGTTCTTCCCCTCCAATCAGCTATGATCGAGGGGTAATGATTGCGAGTCTTCGAGGGGGGGAGCCTGGCATTTGCTGGCGACCATTGCCTCTCGACCGCCTGCTGCGTTCTCCCCCGTGTCAAGACATAGGAGTCAACGATGTCCGGCGAGTATCGCTTCTCTTTTGGGCCGTGGAATCTTCACGAGGGAGCTGATCCGTTCGGGCCGGCGGTGCGAGTGTCGCTGGAGTTTTCTAGAAAGCTGAACTTGTATCGGCAACTCGGTTTCCACGCCGTACAGTTCCATGACGACGACGTGGTTCCGAATATCGACGATAAGTCAGACGACGAGATTCGCAAAGAGGCGACGATAGTCAAGAAGATGCTTGAGAACGAGGGGCTCGTGGCCGAGTTCGTTGCCCCACGACTCTGGGAAAGTCCCAGGGGGATCGACGGCGGATTTACCTCCAACGATCCCGAATCCCGCCGTTGGGCTGTCCGACGATTGATGCGATCGGCCGATATCGCCGATGAGTTGGGCACGCATCTGATTGTACTTTGGCTTGCCCGTGAGGGGACGTATATCCGCGAATCGAAGAATGCCCTCGACGCACATAAGTACCTGCTCGATGCGCTCAATGAAGCCTTGGCCTACAATCCGCGAATTGAAATTGCCATCGAGCCAAAACCGAACGAGCCAGCCGACCATGCCTATCTTCCCACAATCGGTCATGCCTTGGCACTGGCCGCGCAGACGGTTGACCCCCTCCGGGTTGGTGGCCTGATTGAAACAGCGCATGCAGTCTTGGCGGGACTCGACCCGTCCGACGAAATGGCCTTTGCCCTTTCGATGGGCAAACTCTGGAGTGTCCATTTGAATGACCAGAATGGCCTCAAGTTTGACCAGGATAAAACGTTTGGTGCCGCGAATCTCCGAAGCGCGTTTAACCAAGTCCGCATCTTGGAGATGGGCAACTATCCAGCGACCGGGCGCTTTGTCGGCCTGGACGTGAAAGCCATGCGAACTCAGAAGGCCGAGGTTGCCCACCGGCACTTGTGCAACAGCCGCACGGTTTTCCTGCGTCTCCTGCAGAAGGTCCGCACCTTTCCCCGCGAAGTCGAGCAGCAGTGCATTGCCAATCGCGATTACGAGGCCCTGGAAATGGCAGTGCTCGAGCATTTGATGACCAAGTAGTCCAGTCAAAGCCTCATACGTTGGCATACTACAGCCTTAAGGAGCGAATCGAGCAGTACGTCGCGGCGGAGGCCATGTCGGCGGAAGGGAGTACGGCGGGGGTGTTTCTGGAACGAACCGGTCCTTGCTCGGTCGGGCCTTGAGTTGGACATGCGCCAGTTGGAAGACGCCCTGTGGGGGGCGAGGAGCGTCTCGACAAATCCGACTACGCGATGCTCCAAGTGTTAGCCGACGCCCATCTCTCGAAGTTAGTCGGCGACAACCATGGTCTGACGAGCGGTATTCGGGTCTTGACACATTGCTGGTTGTCCCGCTACAGTTGCCGCGCGGATGGTCATCATTACCCCCTAAGCAGATGGGGGCCCGACCGCGACGCGCTGCAGCGAGATTGGCAGCTGACTAGTATCGAAGCGGTGCACGTATGCAGCCACTTGTCTTTGAGCCTTATCTTCGCCCACAGATTTGGGGCCAACGCCGCTTAGCGGAGCGGCTGGGTAAGGCTTTGCCGAGTAACGGAACATTTGGTGAGTCGTGGGAGATTAGCGGCTATCCACGCCACGTCAGCCGGGTGGCGGAAGGGGAACTGAAAGGTCGATTACTCAGCGAACTATGGGAGACCCGGGCCGAGGAACTGACAGGTTCACGTGTTCCCTCGCACTCCAGTTTTCCGCTACTGGTCAAGTTCCTTGACTGTCATGAGTTGCTTTCGGTCCAGGTGCATCCCAATGATGAAGCGGCTCGGAACCTATTGGAGGAGGATTCGGGCAAGACGGAAGCCTGGGTTGTCCTCGACGTCGAGAAGACCGCGCGGATCTATGCCGGCCTCAAGCCAGGAATGACACGGGCCGATCTAGAACGCCATCTCGATACAGGCACGGTCGCCGAATGCCTCCACTCTTTCGTCCCTCGTTCTGGTGACTGCATCTATCTGCCAGCTGGGACGGTGCACGCAGCCGGAGGCGGCGTGCTGATCGCTGAAATCCAGCAGACGAGCGACGCGACATTCCGTTTGTTTGATTGGAATCGAGTCGGCCCGGACGGAAAGCCGCGGGCTCTTCACCGTTCCCAGGCCTTGGCGGTCATCGACTGGCTGGCTGGTCCCGTGCAGGTTAAGACGCCGACTCCCCTGGCTGGCACTGCCACGAAGACGCTCGGGGAACGGCTCGTCGAATGCGACTACTTCTGTATGGAACGGTATCTCCTTGGTGGATTGTTTCCGGTCCCCTATGCCGGACGGATGTCAATCTGGATGGTTCTGGAGGGGGCGGCTAATTTGCGAACGAAAGACGGTTATCAACGGCGTTTTTGCAAGGGGGAGACCCTGTTGTTGCCTGCTTCGGCGGGGGAAGCTTTCTGGACCACTGAGGCATCGCGTTCCGCATTGCTGCTGGCAATCACAGCATCCTGAATCGCAGACTCTAGAGACCTCTGAGGCACATCAATTCAGGACCGACTGCTTGGGGTTCGATCGGCGTTTGATTGGAAATGGGCTTCCCAGGCCTTTGCCCGTTGTTGCCGATCGTACGACCGCTTAGCATCCCGCCAGCTCGCCTGATGGACCTCAGGCCCTCCCCCCCAACGCATGTGCCAATAGGCCACCTCTTCAATACGGGGGGGGCGGCCATCGATGGTCAATAGATGTGGATTGTCCCAGTTGGGACCATGGGAGTGTTCCGGGACCGCGAATACGACCCGTTCACCTTCTGGAGATTGGAACTCGTAGCGGAACATCTCCGATATCTCCGCGCACCATCAGGACATGCTTCAATCATACGCAGTTGGCCGACTCCTATCTGGATCGGCGATATGCTGAAACATGGTTGGGGGGCTGTGAATCGGGGAGGTACCGCACCGGTCCAACGGATTGGCGATGGAGCCTACGTCGGGCCAAGCTTCGAGATTCAGGCAAATCAGTCGAGTGTGCCGGGACTCTCAGGACACTATTTCCGGATGACGTCCCGAACAGTCATCCCCGCCGGAATCATCGGCAGGACATGCTCCTGGTAGGGCACGGCGACGTCAAGCAGGAAGGGCTCGGGGGAATCGATCATCTCCTGGAGAGCAGGCTTAAGTTCCGGTTTTTTGACCACGTGCCGGGCTTGCCAACCGAATCCTTTGGCGATGGCCACGAAGTCCGGGTAGCGAGTTGCCGGACTGATACCGTTGCCGTGGCCCAGGGCTTCGGGATGGTCGATCGGGCCGAGGTACGTGTGGGCACGATTCGAGGCGTGGAACCGGTCTTCCCATTGGACAACCATTCCCAGGTGCTGGTTGTTCAGGAGCATCACCTTGACCGGCACTTTCTCACAATGGCAGGTCGCCATCTCCTGGATGTTCATCAGAAGGCTTCCATCGCCATCGATATCGACTACGAGTTGGTCAGGATTGGCAATCTTGGCTCCGATTGCTGCCGGCAGACCGAATCCCATGGTTCCCAGGCCGGCGCTGGAGAGCCATCGCCGTGGCTTGCGGAACTTATAGAACTGGGCCGACCACATCTGGTGCTGGCCGACGCCGGTGGCGATGATGGCGTCCCGGTCCTTGGTCAGTTCCCAAAGCTCATGGATCGCCTCTTGGGGGAGGATATGTGGACTCGTGCTGTCATAACTGAGGGGATCGGCCTGTTTCCACGCCTCGATCTGGCGGACCCAGTCTTGGAGATCGGCCGCCTTGACCGTCTTGTTCAGTTCCGCCAAGACTTGTCGCAGATCGCCGTTGATCGCAAGGTTCGCCTTCTTCACCTTGTTGATTTCCGAGGCATCGAGGTCTACATGGACGATCGTTGCCCGTTTGGCGAACTCGGAGACCTTGCCTGTCACCCGGTCATCAAACCGCACGCCCAGGGCGAGTAAGAGGTCACATTCATGGACGGCCGAGTTGGCGTAGACGGTCCCGTGCATTCCCAGCATTCCCAAGGCCAAGGGATGATCGCCGGGGAAGCAGCCCAGGCCCATCAGAGTTGTTGTGACGGGAATCCCTGTCTTTTGCACGAGTCTAGACAGTTCGTCGGCTGCACCGGAGGAGATGATCCCACCGCCGGCGTAGATCACTGGACGTCGAGCACGCTGGATGGCATCGGCCATCGCGTGAATCTCATCTGAAGTTGCCTGACGGGGGTGGGCTCGATAGCCGGGTAAATCCATCGGCACGTCAAATATCGGGGCGATTTGGGCAAGCTGGATATTCTTGGGAATATCGACCAGCACGGGGCCCGGCCGTCCGGTCGTGGCCACATGGAATGCCTCGCGCATGACGCGGATCAAGTCGCGCGGATCGGTCACCAAATAATGGTGTTTGGTCACCGTCCGGCAGATTTCGGTAATCGGCGTCTCTTGGAAGGCATCGGACCCGATCGCCGAAGTCGGTACTTGGCCGGTGATCACGATCATCGGAATGCTGTCGAGTTTGGCATCGGCGACTGCCGTAACGAGGTTTGTTGCTCCGGGGCCGCTGGTGCTCATGCAGACGCCAACCTTGCCGGTCGAACGGGCGTAGCCCTGGGCGGCGAACCCGCCCCCCTGTTCCTGGCGAGGAAGAACCACTCGGATCTTGTCGCGATAGCGAGTGAACGCCTGGTGTAACGGCATACTGAAACCGCCGGGGTACGCAAAGACCGTGTCGACCCCCTGGTGAACCAGCGACAGTACGACCACATCGGCACCGTTCATGGGCTGCTGAATTGGCAGTTTGGATGTGCTGGTTAAGATTTGCGGAATGGCAGAGGCCACAGGGTCACTCCTCAATGAAAACAAGACTCAAAGTCAAATGGCGCTGGACGAAACCTCTTAGTGTAATTCAAGTCGACAAGACACCAAACGGCTAATTGGAGTTCGCCTCGTGATAGGTGTTGGTGGCGAGGTGAAATTGGGGTGCACTAACG
>CAZLDQ010000048.1:0-6959 GCA_964558295.1 uncultured Planctomycetaceae bacterium
TGTGTCAATCCTCCGTCACCTCGCCCGCCCCCAATTCGCCACGACAACGCAAGCGGCTCACGACCAGAAGGGGATGCGGAGTGTTCTGGCCTACTCCCTTGCAAGTGCGAGCCCTCCTTGTTTGCCACCTCGCTTCATCTGCAAAATTGATGATTTGCGACAGCATGTTGTACTGGTATGCGGACTCTCTCAGAGCAGGCTCCACACATTCCGATCCTTTCCGCTACTTCTTTGGGCCAGGCTCGTTCTTGGGCGGGGCATCACGGAAGATCAGCCGTCCGCCACGTTTCAGGTCCCAGGTCTCGCCTAATGTGCCGGCGAATTGGATGAACTGGTTGTCCTCGCTGCGAAATGCGGTGAGATTCAACGGCAGTTGAGCGTCCTTGGTTGGAGTAAAGCCTAAGGCTGTGAAAGGAACGCTCCATTCACAGCGCCAAACCTGCTTGTCGACGGCAGCCACAAAGTGGATCGGAAGGGCGTTCGCTTCGGCCGAAGTGGCGCCGCCAAGCGTGAGGCGTTCCAACGTCCCATCGGCGAAGCCACGCAGGACGTAGGTGACGGGCTCGCCGTTGGGACGTTTACCGCCGAGGGTCAATTCAATCGCTTCGTCCTTCCCCCACACGTGGCCCAGCTTGCGATCTTCGGGGAACATGCACACGACGATTGCGCCCACATAGAGGTGCGTAGGGTCGGCGCAGAGCTTGGCCATCAGGGGGGCACCGCGGGCACGACGCTGGTCTGGGGTTTCACTCAGTTCGACGCCGCCCGAGGGCCATTCATGGCCCTCCAACTTCCCATCGAGCACAGGCGGTTTGGCCATTAGCATCACATTGGCATAGCGGGGTGTCTCGCGAGGTTTTGGGGGAGTAACGGGCATCCGGTCGGAAAGGGCCGTGTCAGTCTCGCCCGCTTGAACCACGAGGTTGCCGGCCCACTCCACTATGGCCGCAGGGTCTCCGATCTTCAGCTTGCCGTTGAGTTGGAAGGTGTTGCCTGTGACGTGGAATCCCGCGCTGCGGGCAAAGGAGAGGTCCATATCGCCATCGGCCAGAAACACATTGTCGCGCACGGTGCAGTTGAGCGTCATGTGGTTGTGGGTCGGCCGGGCCACGCCGATCGAGACGTTCTTTTCGACTACACACTCCCGGCATTTTTCGTCCAAATAATAGGACGACACCCCATAGCCAGGGCCAATCTGTACAATATCACGAACTACGTTACGGCGCAGGACGTTCGCCTTCGCGCCGCCGAGGTAGATCGCTGCGCCGTCTTGCAACTCTTGCATACAGCGATAAAGCAGGTTTTCTTCAATGACATTGTCGTTGCCGCCAATGCACATACCCGAATAGGGCGTGTGATGGATCACGTTGCGGCGTATCACATACGTGCTGTTGTTTCCGCCGGCCATTAATCCCACCGCACTGGGATACATAAGTCCCAGGTGGTGGATGTGGTTGTCTTCGATGCGTCCCGTTCCTTCGTGAGTGCGCAACGCGCCGGCTCCCAAGTGATGGAAGTGGCCGTTTTCAATTCGCAACTCTCGAGTGCCGGCCTCTCGCAGGGCATGTCCGGCAACATTGGTGATTTCGAGGTCCGCCAGCCGGGTGCCCTCGCCAAAGTTCATCTCCAGTGCTCCGTGATACTCACTGGCCCCGAATCCGCCCGGCTTGCAGGGCGTCGTAGTTGCCGAGAGCGTGAGGGCTCGGAGAGTGAGGTTTTGCACGGGCTTCGATTTCTGGCCACGAACGGCCAGAATAGTCTCCACGCGCGGAGCTACGACCAGGGCGTCGGTCATCGTCTCGCCCGGCAAAGGCCAATAGACGATCCGACCCTGGTCACGGTCCAGATACCACTGGCCGGGTTGTTTCATGCCTTCGCGCACGTTCCAGACCACATAGGTTTTAACGCCAAAGGCTCCGGGCGGATGCTTGCTGGGGGAGGAGAACGTCACCGTGCGCGTGGCAGGGTCGTGAGCCGACAGGCCCATCATCGACTCGTCCCACATGTGGTAGACGGTGATTTCCGCGTTGCGGACGCTAAGCCAGGGGCCCAGATCGCCGGCCCGATATTGCATCGTGCTGAGTTCCTGCTGGGTTGGCTTGCGTTCCCAGCCGCCGCCGGCTGAACTCATCCAGCGGACGGTGAACTGGTTTTCGTGTTCCAACCGTCCGATTTCGGGCAGGCGAGCCCGAGGGCAGAGGCGATCATTGACCACCAGGGCACGGAAGTCCCATTGGCCCTGTTGCACCTCGGGGACATCGGCCGTCCAAAACCGATCGCCATCCTGATGCCAGCCCGTGATACGGCGTCCACCGTAGATGATGGTCTTGCCCGCCCCGGCACCTTCGATGGTCAGTTCTGAATCCCGCGAATCAAGTGTGACAGTCTGCTCGACAAAGTACCGACCTGGGGCCAAGATGATTCGCCGTGCGGCTGGTCCCTGTTTCCGGCTTGCGTCCACTGCGGCAGCAAGCGTGGCCATTGGACCGTCCTTGCCCTTGCCATCGTGCTTCGCGGTCAATCCTGACCAAGCGTCGTTGCCGTCCGGAGCCACATAAATGTCGGCTGATTGGGCAATGCCCGATACTAGCAAAAAGCCCAGTACCCAGAAGCCAAAGCACCAGCGGCGGGTCATTGTTTGATCCTTTCGCAGAGTCAGCGGGGGAGGATTTGGAGGGAAGGACAATTCGGGGACCACGGGCGGCCGAAGCCGTAAGGCTCATGCGGGGGAGCCAAGCGGTACGTTGTCCTATCTTCCTCCGGGGCTCACTTGTTGTCAATCGTCTTCTTTTGGCCGGTTAGCCGGAGGATCAGCGGCCACTCCCGAACCGGGATGCCCTGGAGTACCAACGCATCATCTTGGCTTACAAGTCGCAACTCCTGCGTCAATCCGTTGAGTGGAGCGCAGGCCATAGCCTTACGGCAGGGAGTCTTCATACGCACGTTGACCGGCGTTCCCTCGCAGTGGTCTCTGGCCCGACCTCCTAACCACAAGTCCAAGGCGTGGCCGTTGGGAGTCTTTAACGGGTAGGCTTCGAGATTGGCGGGCGGCCGATCGTGAAGTCAAACTCGCCAGGCTCCAGCTAATCAAGCAACGTGGCCAAATTGCGCGTCACATAGTACGCAGTATGATCTTGGCCTTGGGAGCATGCTTGCGGATTACGGGGATGGAGACTCGGGCTACGGCCAGATAATCGTCGACGCGAGGCGTTGCGTTCCAGTTCTTTGGACAGATCTTCTTGAGGGGCGTGTGGTTGCCTGCTTGCTGGTTTCTTCGGCGCCCCCAGACAATCGTGGCAGGCCAGAATACCACCGCGAACAGCATTGAGCGTTTCATGGATCCCGACTATAAAGGCGGCGTCCGGATTGTCAAGCAGCCGGCGGGGCAAACCGGGATGCCCCCCGCGTGATTTCAGCCAAAAACATCTGGGCGTTTGACAATCGCACGGTCGTGTGGCGTAATAGGATGACGCACGGCGATGGAGCCTCGGTCCCTTTTTGACGTTCCTCTCCGCCACCCGCGCCGCGATTCCCTTGAAGGGGATTGAATGATGGTTCGACTGACGTTGTGCTGTTTGCTCGTCATCGTGACGTCCTTTCCTGAAGACATCTTGGAATGTCGCTTGTTGCGTTCGTTGCTTTGGGGATGCTTTCCCGGACGTGCCTTGACAATGAACACGCGCTGTATGTCAGCCCGAAGGGCGACGACCGGGCAGCGGGAACGGAGCAAGCTACTTCCTGTCGAATTCGGCGGCCATCCGGCCTCGTAGAACACCCTTTGAATGGAGCCCACTGATGAACTCTCGTTCTGCCACGAAATGCCTTTCCGGTTTGCGGATTCAGATTGGAGCGATTCTTCTCTGGAGCCTTGTCGGTAGCGGTCTCGGGTTTGCCCAGAGCGCCTCTGCGCCGCCGGCGGTTCGCAAGATCTTGTTCTTGGGCAACAGCATCACGCTGCACGGCCCGGCGCCGGCCATTGGCTGGCACGGCAACTGGGGGATGGCGGCAAGCGCTCGGGAAAAAGACTTCGTGCACTTGGTGACGAATTCGATTTCCAAGGCGACGGGAGCCGTCCCAGAGACCATGGTCAAAAATATCGCTCAATTCGAACGGCAATATGCCACCTATGATGTGGCCACCCATCTCAAGGAAGCATTCGACTTCAAGGCCGATCTGATCATTCTGGCAATTGGGGAGAACGTGCCGGAGCTTACCTCGGAAGAGGCCAAGGCCCAATTTGCCGCTGGCGTCAAACGACTCTTGCAGGGGCTGAAGGCGGAGCACCGCCCGACGATTGTCGTGCGCAGCTGCTTCTGGCCGAATCAGGTCAAGGATCAGATTCTCCAACAGGCCTGTTCGGAAGCTGGAGGGATTTTTGTCGATATCGGCCGCCTGAGCCAAGACGAGGCCAACTACGCCCGCTCGGAACGAGACTACCCCCACAAAGGAGTTGCAGCCCATCCTGGTGACCGAGGTATGCAGGCCATCGCCGACGCGATCCTCCAGGCCCTTCCCAGACGCTGAGCATATCCCGGCATCTGTCGTGGCCTGACGCGGCCGAATGCCGGGCGTCGTCACTCTCGGCAAGAGAGAATCTCTGGAGAGCTCTCTTTTCGTCAACATTTTGGCGATAGCGTTTGGGGAATTTCTCTCTCCCGGGGGGGCCAAATATCCTCGCGATCACCATCGGAGCAATCGCGAACGGGTCAGATTGTCAAACAGCAAACGGGCAACGCGTGGAGCGGCCATGCTTGAACCTAACGGATTGGCTGGCCCAATTGCAAGAGAAAACTGGCAGTCGGGACACCCTCGTTTGCACGAAGCTTTTCGAAGCTGAAACCTGGTAGCCTGACGAGCGGAACCCCGCTTGCGGTATAGTACGCATGGCACTTTCTTCACCGTTGCCAGAGACAAGACACGTCCCCATGTTTCGGTGTATCATCCAGTCAGCGTCAGGTTCATTGTCGGAACAGGGAACGGGAAGATCGCTCTGGAGAGGAGCAGTTCGGTTTTGGGGCTGGTATTCCGCGCGTTTGTCCTGCCTGAAAACGAAAGACCTACCTGTTTCCCAGCGAGCGTGCCGAGCGGTGTCGCAACCCCATGCGGCGAGGGGCGTGGTTTAGGGATTCTTGTCCTTGCATCGTAACACTGCCCTCGAGCGTGGTCTTTCGGAGTGCTCGGTTTGTGTGGATTTGCTGAAGAAATAATGCGTTCGACAACTTCGGACTTTTGGCGATCCTTCAAGCTGGGATCGTGAACGTTGCCTTCATGATGTTCGTTGTGTTTTCTTCTACCCAAGGAGCGTTGGCATGAATCGTATGCAAGTCTTGCGGCGAGCGTTCACGCTTGTGGAACTCTTGGTGGTAATCGCGATCATCGGCATTTTGATCGCCCTGTTGTTGCCTGCCGTACAGGCCGCTCGGGAGGCGGCAAGGCGGGCCCAATGTACGAACAACCTCAAGCAAATTGGGATCGGCCTGCACAACTACCACGACAGTTTCAAGGTCTTTCCACCCAACATCATCCGCGGAGGTAATCAAGACACGGACCCATCTCAGGGGACCGTCTGGAGCGGGTTCATTCTGCCGTACATCGAGCAGAAACCGCTTTGGGACAGGATCACCGGCCATGGGTTTTATATCAACTGGGCAGACGATGGGGCCAACGAGGAGGTTGCGCGAACGAAAGTGGCCGTTTATCAGTGCCCGTCGGCAACAGAGATTAACGAAACATGGAATGAGGCGACGAGGGACTCGTCGGGGACAATCACCAACCGCTATCGGGCCAACTACGGGGTCGTAATCACAGGGTCCGTGGGGATCGACCGAAGCTTGTACATTACCGGCGGGTATAATGGGGCTAGCGAGCACAATTCCTACCTGGACGATGGTGGCAACACACATACCCGCTTCGACGGTCCGTTCCCCATGCAGAATCTCTGCTACTCGTTCGCCTCAATCATCGACGGTTCCAGCAACACCCTTTTTGTCGGTGAACGGACCCGCAAGACGACTTCAGACTCTCGAAACTACATCTACATTGGTACAGCCAACGCCTGCAATTCTTATGGAAAGTTCTGTGGCTCGACGGGGGTCCAAATCAACTCCTCCGATACAGGAAGCATTGGTTGGGCGGGCTTTTCCAGTCGCCATCCCGGCGGGGCCCTGTTCCTTGCGGGAGACGGGTCGAGCCACTTCATTTCCGAGACGGGTCGAGCCACTTCATTTCCGAGACCATCGATCGTTACCTCTATTCGTGCCTTGGCACGCGAGCGGGCGGCGAAGCCGTCTCGATTCCGTAGTGGAGACTCGGCCGAAGCACTTGGCTTGGCCTGAAAAGAGATCGAACCAATCGCCGATGGGACCGTCTGCACAGAGTGCAGGCCGCACCCATCGGCCTTTTTTGTATGAACCGCTCCTCACCGGATGGGAGGACAAACCATAGCCTGAGAATCGTACGGCCCCACTCCAACAAGGGGTAGTCTGGAACGTCTCCGGGCAGTGGCGACGTCGGGATTTGTCGGATAAAATGGGCAAGACAGTGCGTTGGGGGTGTAGCGAGATCTCTTGGCGTCGCTGTGCATGCACCCCGCTTGCGTGTCGCTTGGGCTTCTCGGCTGAGGCGTACTCCGCAGCCTCCGCGGTCGAGTAGGAAGCTTGGCTGCTTACGCTGCACAGGCTGGAAGTCTAGGCTACGAGGCAGGCAGAATGCCTGGCTCATGCTGCACAGGCTGGAAGCCTATGCTACGAGGTAGGCAAGATGCTTGGCTTACGCTGGACAGGCGGGAAGTCTAGGCTACGAGGCAGGCAGAATGCCTGGCTTATGCTGCACAGGCTGGAAGCCTATGCTACGAGCAGGCAGAATGCCTGGCTTATGCTGCACAGGCTAGAAGCCTATGCTACGAGCAGGCAGGATGCCTGGCTCATGCTGCACAGGCTGGAAGCCTATGCTACGAGGTA
>CAZLDQ010000048.1:7059-31491 GCA_964558295.1 uncultured Planctomycetaceae bacterium
GCAGGCAGGATGCCTGGCTCATGCTGCACAGGCTGGAAGCCTATGCTACGAGGTAGGCAGGATGCCTGGCGCGGCCGTTGTTAGGAAGCCACCGCCACGTTGGTTAAAGTACACCAGTCCCGAAGAGAGTCTTGTCATGCAACGAAGAGGCTTTATGACTTGTGCCGGACTAGGCGCCGCCGCGACCGTGTTCTCTGGCGTTGGCCAAGCCGCACGGCGTGCTGCGCCGGCCGTCGAGCTGACGGAACCCCGATTTCCCGAAGGGTTTTGGTGGGGGGTGGCGACTGCTTCCTATCAGGTCGAAGGAGCCGCTGCAGAAGACGGGCGCAAGCCGAGCGTCTGGGACACCTTCAGCCATACCCCGGGCCGCACCCACGGGGGCGACACGGGCGATGTGGCCTGTGATCATTACCATCGCTACGAGGACGATGTGAAGCTGATGGCCGACCTGGGCGTCAAGCATTATCGCTTCAGCATCGCCTGGCCACGGATCATGCCTGACGGACGGGGAACGGTGAACGAGAAGGGGGTCGATTTCTACCGCCGGCTGGTTGATACACTTCTAAAGCATGGCATTACGCCCCATGCAACGCTCTTCCATTGGGACAGCCCGCAAGCCTTGGAAGACCGCTACGGCTCTTGGCGGAGCCGCGAGATGGCCAAAGACTTTGCCGACTACGCCACAGCCACGGTCAAACGGCTCGGCGACCGGATCGAGTATTGGATGACGATCAACGAGATCATGTGTTTCACGATCCTGGGTTACGGGGTCGGCCGGGTTCCCCAGCACGCGCCGGGCACGGTGGTCCAGACTCGCAAGGAAGTCCAGCAGACGGTGCATCATGCCCTCTTGGCCCACGGGCTGGCCGTCCAGGCGATCCGCGCCGCGACGCCGCGTCCCTGCAACGTGTCGCTTGTCGAGAATCTTGATTCGTACGTGCCCGTAATGGAAACACCTGAGCACATCGAGGCCACACGCAAGGCGTTCGTCAGCGAGCCACGCAACGGGACGATGCTCGTTGCCGCCTTGACCGGCAAGCACAATCCCCAAGCGTGGGCCAAGCTCGGCGCCGACGCCCCCGACGTGCAGCCCGGCGACCTGGAAGTGATCGGCCAGCCGCTTGATTCGCTGGGCATCAATCTTTACACAGGCAACTATGTACGAGCGGCAGACAATGCCCAAGGCTATGAAGTGCTGCCGATGCGTCCGAGCTACCCGAAGGCGAATATGCCCTGGCTTAACATCGTGCCCGAATCGATCTATTGGGCCGTGCGGTTGGTCAGCGAGGCCGTCGGCCGGCGCGACCTGCCGGTCTACATCAGCGAGAACGGCTGCGCGAGCGAAGATGTCCTCTCGCCGAGCGGCGAAGTGTTCGACACGGATCGGATCATGTATCTGCGCGCCTACCTCCGACAACTTCAGCGGGCGACAGCCGAAGGTTACCCGGTGAAGGGTTATTTCCAATGGAGCCTGATGGACAATTTTGAGTGGTCGTGCGGCTATTCCAAGCGGTTTGGGATTACCTACGTGGATTACAAGACGCAGCAGCGTATTGCAAAGCTGAGCTATCGCTGGTATCAGCAGGTGATCCGCGAAGGACGCGTGGTGTAGACGGGACAAGAGAATCAAGGGTACGATGAAAACTCATCGAATTGCAGTCTACCCGGGCGATGGCATTGGCCCGGAAGTGGTGGAAGCGGCGTTGAAGGTGGTTGAGGCGGCCCAGCGCGTTGTCGGTGGGTTTCGTCTGGACTGCGAGCGTTTTGACTGGGGCATGTCCTACTACGAACGTCATGGGCGCGTGGTGCCGGAAGACTTTTTGGCAACGCTCCGTGGTTTTGACGCCATTTTTCTCGGGGCGCTTGGCTGGCCGGCAACGTTGCCCGATAGCGTGACGGTGGCCCCGTTGCTCCAGTTGCGTCAGGCGTTTGGGCTGTATGCCAACGTGCGTCCGGCTCATACGTTTCCCGGGGTACGAGGCCCGCTGCGCAGCGAGGAGCCGATCGATCTGGTGGTGGTGCGGGAGAATTCGGAAGGCGAGTACGTGGACAGCGGAGGCACGTTGGCGGCCGGAACGCCTGACGAAGTGGCGACACAGGCCGGGGTTCACACGCGGCGAGGCGTCGAGCGGATCTTGCGGTTTGCCTTCGAGCTGTCGCGCACGCGGCGCCGACGGCTGGCCATGATCACCAAGTCCAACGCGCAGCGCCACGCCTATGGCTTGTGGGATCGAGTACTGGTCGAGCTAACGTCGGAATACGCCGATGTCGCGACCGAAAGACTGCATATCGACGCCGCAACGTTGCACTTGCTCAAGCGGCCGGAGACGTTTGATGTGATCGTCGGGTCGAATCTGTTCGGCGATATCTTGAGCGACTTGACCGGTGGAATCACCGGCAGCCTGGGGCTGAACCCCTCGGCCAATCTCGATCCCGAGCGGCGTTGCCCATCGCTGTTTGAACCGGTTCACGGTTCCGCCCCGGATATCGCGGGCCAAGGGATCGCCAACCCTACCGGCGCGATCCTGAGCGCCGCCATGATGCTCGATTGGCTGGGCGAACCTCAGGCAGCGGCTGCAATGCGCAAGGCAGTGGAACAGGCGTTTGCCGACGGACAACTGACCCGGGACTTGGGGGGAACATTGACCACGGCCGCGTTGACAGAGGCCATTGTTGCACGAGTAGACAAAGCGGCGTAGGCATGGGCGACGCTCGTTTTCAGGCCAGTTGGTGGCTTCCCGGCGGACACGCGCAGACTCTCTGGCCCGCTCTCATGCGCCGGGTCCGACTTGACGTGCGTTCGGAACGTCTGGAGCTGCCCGATGGAGACTTCGTGCGACTGGATTGGACGGGCGCCAGCGGTCCGATCGTGATTGTGCTCCCCGGCCTGCAAGGCGATCTCGGATCGCCCTATGTCCGCGGCCTGCTCCAGGCGTGTCAACAGCGTGGCTGGCGCGGTGTGCTGTTGAACTACCGCGGCCGGGGCGAACCCAACCGCCTGGCGCAAAGCTACCATTGCGGTATGACCTGCGATTTGGACTACCTGGTCCACTATCTGGCCGAACAGGAACCGAACACTCCGCTGGGTGTCGTAGGCTATTCCGTGGGGGCGAACATCTGCCTGAAATGGTTGGGTGAGTGCGGACAACAAGGCCAGAAACTGCCAATCGCGGCGGCAGTCGGCGTATCGGCTCCGTTCAATTTGGGAATCGTCGCCAAGCATATCGAACGCGGTTTCTCGCGGATCTACCAGTGGCATCTCCTGCGCAGCCTTCGTGGCGATGTTGTGCGCAAGATGGATGTGCTCGGCGATTCCCTCAGGCTTACCCGCCGGGAACTGCGCCGGTTGAACACGTTCTTCAAGTTCGACGATCGGATCAGCGGGCCCTTGAACGGGTTCCACGACGCCGAGGATTATTATGCCCGAACGCGATCCGATGTGCTGCTGAAGCACGTGACGGTTCCCACGCTGATCCTCAACGCGCGCAACGACCCGCTGGTTCCTCCCCACCTGATCCCTCATCCGCATCAAGTCTCCAAGAAGGTAACGTTGGAGATCACAGAGGGGGGCGGCCATCTCGGCTTTGTCCACGGGCGCTGGCCTTGGTCGCCCCGTTTCTGGCTCGACACGCGTGTGCCGGAATTCCTGGCGACGTTCTTTTAGATGCCCTATTGTGGCTTGGCCAACGTGGCCTTGGTGCCCGCGTGGGCATCCAGGGCTTCCTTCCAGGCAAGGTTTTCTGGGATATCGACAACGATCGGCTTCTGGCCCACCGTGACCTTGGCGACATGCGCCCGGGCGCCGGTGATGTAGGCGTACACGTCATACTCGCCGGGAGGCACGGCCCAGCGGTAAGCAATCTCCTTGCCCGTGTCGACAACCTCGATTGCCTCGCCGGTCTGCTTCCCTTGGGGAATATAGACCACGAGCCGGACCAGCGAGTTCTGAACCTTGCCCGAGACTTCCGTACCGGGAGGCAACGGATGCGGATCATCGGCCTTGCAGCCCCCGCAGTAAATGGCGGTTGCCAAGACAATCCATCGGACGGCGTGCTTTGTGTTTTGCATCGATCTTGTGAAGTCTATTCAAGTTGGAAGACTTCCCCGCCATTTATGGAGCCCAAGGCCCGGGAGATCTCCATGGTCATCGTGTCGGCAAAGAAACGGACCGAACCGTCAGCAAGAAGCCCCTGGGCCCCGCCGGGGTGCATACTGCGCATTGGCAAGGCGACGGCATTCGGCGAGAGGACGTCGACCGTATCGGCGCAATGCGGGCAACTCCCGTCGCGTTGGCAATCGGGCTCAGGAAAGTTCGGCGGCCGGCCCATCACGATGTAGTTGCGTCCTGTCTTTGCTGACCAATCGTCGCCTCGGTAGGTCAACGTAGCGGGGGCGGGGCTACTCACCGCAACTGTGCAATTCGAGCCGCTCGCGCTGGCCGTCTGCCAGTAGTTGCTGAGGTGATTCATCTCGCCGTAGGCCAAGGTTTGGCTCGTCCCGTCGGTGATATCCTGGATGCGAATCTGGTAGGTGCCAAACATTCCCTTGGCATCCAGCGTTGCCGGATTGGCCGGATTGGAGACCTGGTGGGAACCACGGACCATAAGATACGACGTTGTTCGTAGGTTGCTGTCGATCCGCTTATCTGACGGGCAGTTCAAAACGGAGAGGTAGACGTTCGTATTGGTGCGGTTGCTGACATCCGTGGCCGAGCAGTAGAACGTGTAAGGAGGAAGACGGAAGTCAAGCTTCTGATAGAGCGCCATCTGTTCGATGAAGGGTAACAGAAGGGCCGTGCCGCTCCAACCAGTACCGTAGCCGCAGGGACCCCAAGTGGCGCAGGCATAATCCCGAGTACAGATGCCTCCCGGCGGAAAGCAGTTGTGTGCCGTGTGATAGTTGTGCAGGGCCACGCCGAGTTGCTTGAGGTTGCTGCTGCACTGAGCACGCCGGGCCGCCTCGCGTGCGGCCTGTACTGCGGGTAACAGCAAGGCAATCAAGATGCCGATGATGGCAATGACCACCAAGAGTTCCACCAGGGTAAACGCCTGCTGCCTCGATCGTCGGGACATGACAATGCTCCTTACCCGGATAGGATGTGAATAATACCACCGCGAATTGTGACGTAACCGGGGGGCGGTATGAGGCCCCTTGCCTCAGAAGAAACCAAGTCGGTACGCCCCCGACTCTGGTGCGCACAAACCACCATCCGGCACTGGATTGAAAAAGTATAGCATCTGGCCACTGTGTGGGTCTTGTCCCTACTTGCGTCGGTGGAATTGACAAGCGGCTCACCCACAGGACGGAGGTGCCCTGATGGGGCTTGACGCACAAAATGTGTAGTGAAGTCCTCCGTGGGCTTTCGGGCGATTGGAGAGGGTGGAACGCCACAGTGGGCGTTCCCTACAGGTTTTGTGCGTCTCCGTTCAGCAAAAGTCGCGTGACTGTGGAGCGAGGTCTCGCAAGCGGTCGGACAGGTTATCCAACTTGGTGGTCAGGACGTGGATCACCAAACCATGGCGCTGGAGGCGGCCGTGGGCCAGGAGAACGGTCGCCCCTAAGGCGGCTTTGCGGAAACGTAGCCAAACGCTCGGGCGGATGATTAAGTTGGCCTGCCCGGTTTCGTCTTCGAGTGTGACAAACGTGATTCCGTTGGCGGTTGCTGGTCGCTGACGAACGAGGACCAGTCCGGCTACGCTGACCGGCTGGTTCTTGGGCCAAGTCTTCAACTGTTCCGCCCGGGCAACCCCAGTTTGATCAAGATATTCCCGCAAGAACTTCATCGGATGGGCGGCGAGCGACAGGCCCGTCGTCCGATAATCGGCCAACACCTCGTCGGCCGGCGACATCGCGGGAAGGGCGACTTCCGGTTCGTCGGAAGTCTGAACTTGAGCAAATAGCGGCAGTTCCTTCCCATCATGTGCCAGCGCATGCCAAAGAGCGCCGCGCCGATCAAGCTTGAGCGAGCTAAACGCGCCAGCCTTAGCCAACCGCGATGTCATCGCCTGACCGAACCCCGTACGCCGCGTAAAATCCTCCAACGAGCAAAACGGTCGCTCCGCCCGTGCCTCGACAATCCGCTCCGCATCGGCCTGCGACATGCCATGAAGGATGTGGAAGCCGAGCCGAAGGGAAGGGGAGGGGGGAATGCAGAATGCAGGATGCAGAATGCCGAATGAAGAGAAGACAGAACAAGAATCTTCGTTATTCTGCATTCTGCATTCTCCGTTCTGTGTTTTCTCCAGCGTGCTTTCCCATTGGCTTGCATTGACATCCACCGGGCGGACTTCGACACCATGGTCGCGGGCATTGCGCACCAACTGGGCAGGGGCGTAAAAGCCCATCGGCTGGCTGTTCAAGAGAGCTGCACAAAAGGCGGCCGGGTAGTAGTGTTTGAGCCAAGCGGAGACGTAAACCAGCAGGGCAAAACTGGCCGCATGGGACTCGGGAAAGCCGTAGTCGCCAAAGCCGCGAATCTGAAGAAACGTGGCCTCGGCATATTCGAGCGGCATTCCCCGGGCAAGCATGCCGTCGATCAGCTTCTGGCGAAACTGTTCGATGATCCCCGGCCGGCGCCAGGCGCCCATTGCACGGCGCAACTGGTCGGCCTCACCGGGCGTAAAACCGGCGGCCACCACGGCCAACCGCATTGCCTGCTCCTGAAACAGTGGTACGCCGAGGGTCTTTTCCAATACTTGGCGGACCTCTTCGGTGGGATAGATAACCGCTTCTTCGCCATTGCGGCGGCGCAGATAAGGGTGGACCATGTTGCCCTGGATCGGTCCGGGCCGAACGATCGCCACCTCGATCACCAGGTCATAGAAACATTGCGGCTTGAGCCGTGGGAGCATGCTCATCTGAGCCCGGCTTTCGATCTGGAAGACGCCCATCGTATCGGCCCGGCAGATCATGGCATAAACGTCGGCGTCGCCCTCGGGGATGTTGGCCAAGGTGAGCGTGCGGCCGTCGTGCTGTTTGACCAGTTCAAAACACTTGCGAATCGCCGTGAGTATACCCAAGGCGAGGCAATCGACTTTGAGGATGCCCAACTCGTCGAGGTCGTCCTTGTTCCACTGGATCACGGTCCGCCCAGGCATGGCGGCGTTTTCAATGGGCACCAATTCACATAACGGCCCCTGGGTTATCACCATCCCGCCGGTGTGCTGCGAAAGATGCCGAGGAAAACCGACCAACGCGCCAACCAGTTTGACGAGTTGCCGGCCCAGCGTCGAGTCCGGATCGATGCCCGACTCGCGGCATCGCTGGGCCAACTCGGGCTCTTCGCGAAAATGTTCGACGCTCTTGGCGAGCTTGTCGATTCGATCCAGCGAAAGCCCGAGGGCCTTGCCCACGTCGCGGATCGCCGAACGTGGCCGGTAGGTAATCACCTCGGCACAGAGTCCCGCCCGATCGCGGCCGTATTTCTTGTAGAGATATTGCAAGACCTCTTCGCGGCGCTGGTGCTCGAAGTCAACATCGATGTCCGGCGCCTCGTTGCGTTCGCGGCTGATAAACCGTTCGAAGAGCAGGTCGGCTCGCTCCGGATCGACGGCGGTGATTCCCAAGCAGTAGCAGACGGCTGAATTGGCCGCCGAGCCGCGGCCTTGGCAGAGAATCCCCCGCGCTCGGGCATAGCGAACCAAGTCCCAGACCGTGAGAAAATAGGCCTCGTAGTGGAGTTCTTCGATCAGTGCGAGTTCGTGTTTTAGAAGTTGCTGAACTTTTTCCGGCACGCCGCGCGGATAGCGTCTCTTGGCTCCGTCCCAAGTCAATCGGGCAAGGTACTGGGCCGGCGTTTCGCCCTTCGGCGCCAACTCTTCAGGATACTCGTAGCGAAGCTCGTCGAGGGAAAAGGTACAGCGGTCGGCGATTTCCACTGTCCGGTGTACGGCCTCGGGGCAGGAGGCGAAGGTCGCGGCGATTTCGTCGAGCGTTTTCAAATGACGCTGGGCGTTGGGAAAGAGATATTGCGTTGCCTCGGCCACGGTGGTGTTGGAGCGGATGGCCGTGAGCACATCGTGGAGTGCGTTACGCTCGGGAATGTGATAATGGATATCGCCTGCAGCCACCAACGGCACATCAATTTGGCGGGCAAGTTGCGTCAGACGGTCCAGCTCTTGCCGGTCGTCCGGTCCACGATGGACTTCTGCCAACAGGTAGCATCGGTCGCCAAACACTTCCCGGTACGCATCGAGTTGTTTCCCGTGAAACTCCGCCGATTTAGCCGGAGGGCTTGTCCGCCGTGTTTTCTCTTCCGTTGTGTGACTTGCTCCCCTCCCCCTATCTCTCGCTTGGCCAAAACGGGCTCGCGATATCACGCATGCCAGAAGTCCCTCGGAAGCCGCCGCGACATTTTGAAACGTAAGCTGGCACTCCCCCTTCTCCGCCTTGCGGCGGCCCGTGGTAATCAATCTTGCCAAACGTCCATACGCTGCCCGATCGGTGGCCAACAACACCAAGGGTGGAGCGTCTTCCGGAGTGATCTCGGCCCCAAGAAGCAACTTCAGGCCCACTTCCTTGGCCACCGCATGCGCACGTACCACACCTGCCAGACTGTTCCGGTCCGTGATTGCCAACGCCGCATAGCCAAGGGAGGCAGCCCGCTGGACCAACTCATCTGGATGCGACGCCCCTTCGAGAAACGAGAAGTTCGTTTTGGTGTGAAGTTCAGCGTAGAGCATGGAGAAGGGAATGATGAAGGATAAATGATGAATGCCCAATGCCGTGACGAAACGGCATATTCGTCCATTCTGCATCATTCATCACTTGTCATTTATCCTTGATCATTTCTTACTCAAATGTTCCCTGTATAAACCATTGCTCGTCGCGCAGGCGACGGAAAAGCCAGAGACGTGTGCCGGTAGAGGTTTCGATGCGCCAGTAGTCGCGGCTGACGGGACAGCCCCTCCACCAGCCGGTCTCGATCCGCTCCGGGCCCCAAGCGTGGGCAACTCGATGCTCTGTATGGAGCCAGTGAAAACGCGGTGGCGGACCGTCCGACGGATGGGATGCCGTCTTGAGAGGAACCGGGCGCCGCATAAGACGCAAGGGACGCGGCGGCAGATCGGGCCGATCAGTATGCCAAGCTGAATTACGCCGTAGATGCTTGCCTGACTCGTCAACCAGCGAAACATACTGATAAGTCAGTTCCGGCTGCGCATCGGCCAAGAGGCGAACGCCCACGACGGCCCGACGCCCCAACCGACTGCTGAGCCGGTCAACGAGATCGGCCAGGTGACGCGGGGATTCCTGGAGTGGGAAATCGGAAAATAGTTCTTGCTGCAATCGCGCAAGCGGGGCCGTAACCGCCGCTCGAACGTAGGCGGCCGACACCGCCGCCGGCAGCGTAACCCGCTCCAGACGCATGCCTACCAGTTGGAACACATGCCGTGCCGACGCTGTGGGGCGAAAAAGGCCGATTGAGAGATCAACCTCCTGCGACGCCTCACAACGCAACCGGCACTCCAGTTGTCCAACGCCTCGGCCGATACGCAGCAACCGCTTGGTAAGCTTCTGGATCACGTGTTCCAAAAGCGTCTCGATCGTCGCGCGCTGAGTCGTCGGGTATTCCAGCGATTGCTTGATCTCCAGCTCCACCGGCAGCGGTTGGGCCGGCAGCGGCTCCGCCAGTCGCCCCATGGCCTGGTCGAGCCGCCGGAGAAGCTCGGGGCCAAACCGTACCGTGAGATCCTTGCGGGGCAGGGGTTCCAACTGGCTGATCCGGTAAATGCCGAGTTGGTGCAAGAGGTCGACCAGACCGTCGGAAAGCCGCAAGGCTTCGATTGGTAAGGAGCGGAGGACGGCGAAGTGTTGGCCGGGAGGGGAATTGAAAATGGCAAATGGAAAAGTGGAAATTGCCA
The DNA here is from genome assembly GCA_964558295.1 of uncultured Planctomycetaceae bacterium. Taxonomy (GTDB): domain Bacteria; phylum Planctomycetota; class Planctomycetia; order Pirellulales; family Thermoguttaceae; genus JBDKTH01. The sequence goes on from CAZLDQ010000048.1 coordinate 16,920, forward strand.
ATTGGGAAGAGGCAGTTGTTGTCTTTGGAGATTCCGCAAAATGGGCTAGGGCCCAGGCGGCGCCCAGGGTGTCGGCGATGGCCACGCGCACGGTGAGGCCGCGATGGGTGAAGTCGCGGATCACTTGGGCGGCCAAGTTCGACTCACTGCCAAAGAGCGGTTCCAAGCCGGTGAGGTCGGCAAAAAGGCTGGACGGTGTTGGGCCGTCTTCCAAACCGACCAGCGGACTGAAACGCTGTGACCACTCAGCCAAACGTTGGAGGGCTTCACGGTCGGCGGCCGGATCGTAGGGGGCGAGTTGCAATTCGCCAGATGTGTGAAATGCCCCATGATGTTTGGAACGCGGAAAGGATTGGCGGGTTGCACGCATCCTACGAGAGGCTCCAAGCATGCGAGCTTCGGCCAGGGACATGCCGATGGCGATTCCCAGGGCGCGAGCTTCGGCTGAGCAAGCGGCCACGCGCGCAGCACCACGGCGGTTCTCATGAAGCACAAGCGGTTGACCTTTAAGCTCCGGCCGCGCGAGGATGATCCGCTGAATGGGCCAATCGGGAAGCCAGATGCACAGTACACGTTTCATCATTCACCTCTACTTCCACACACTCATCGCGCACACCGCCGCGGCTGCGGAGTATATGAATGCGCAACCGGCGAAGGGCTTCGGACAAGACGATCGGCGCGGGTTCAACCAACAACCGCACGTCGGCCCAGGAAGGCTCGTAGCGGGCACGTTTCGAGCGAATCAACAACCCCAGCCCACCACCTTGTTCGACGGCCAACTGCAAACGGCGGAAGGCTCGGCCATCTAACTGTTCCGGCCATGCCAAAACGGCTGCCACGCCTTGGCAGCGAAGCGACTGGTCCAATGCCCAAAGATAATCGATCGCACTTTGCGTGTGGACGACAATCAAGGCATCAGGTTCAATCCCTAAGCGCACCGCAGCCGGCGGATAGAACTCCCGCCGGCGATCTAAGACGACCAGCGTCCCGCCTGCCCGACAAGCTTCGCGCGCCGCATAAAACGCCAGGGTCTCAGCACCACAACCTGGTTCGACACCGAGCCACTCCACCAGCGTACCGTAGTGAAAACCGCCGTGTGGCAACCGTTGGTCGAGAGCTTCGCAGCCACTAGAAACCAACGTTTCGCCGCTCGCTACTTGAGACCGCTCAAGCCGGGTAATTTCTTTCTGCAAGGCCAAGACGACCTGGACAGGAGACCGGTCCTGAGGGGGGAGGGGTTGGGTATTGAATTCGCGGTGGTCCATGCTAGCACTCTCCGTCGGATAGTGTACACGTGTACCGTATCCGCGTCAATTCAAATATCGACGGAATGAAGAGAGTTCCGCAGTGGAAATTGGCGGGAAGGGGAGGGAGCGAAGCCACGGAGGCGGACGGCAAGCACTAACGGGTGTGGAAAGGTGTAAGAAGAGAGGCAAGACGGATGCCCGGCATCGTTCGCCTGACCTTCCCCGACCCTTTCGCGATTGGGCTTTGCCCGCTAGCGGTTTGTTCCAAGCTTTTCGGCAACGGCCCGAACCTGTTTGACTAGGGCAGGACTTTTGGATTTTTGGGCTGCGGCCGTGGCTACCTCGGCCAGACGGCCTGCCTCCGCCTGTTGACCGGAACTGGTGGCCTCCTCAATCAGAGGGAGGATGATTTGGACGAGTTCTTTACAACTGCTCGCGCCTCGAATGCCTTTACCAACCTCTTCCAACGCGGCGGTCTTCATGGCCAGAGCGTCGATTGTAAAGAACCGGGCCAATTCGTCAATCGCCTCGCAGGCTAGCCTCGGCTCGTTAGCAGCAACGGCCAAGTCGCGGGCCTCGCAGAGCATGACAAAGCAGTCGTTCGGCTCGGCGCTGGCGGCTTGGCCCGCTTGAAGGAGCTTTTTGGCCAATTGGGCCTTGTCGGCCGGACTCGTGGCCTGCTCATACTCGGCTCGGAACCGTGCGCGAATCGCTTCCTCGGCCTGTCGAAGCATATTTTTGTCGCTAGGCGAGGCCGCCTTCTGGCGACTGGTTGCTCCGGATCCCGGACCTGCCTGGTCCAGTTCAGGAAGCAGAAAACTCACATCAACCCCTGCCGCTATCGCTTCCTCCCAGAGCTGACGTGCCCGTCGGCGATCGCCCTTCGGATGTACGGCCATATAGGAAGCATAGATCGCCTTCGACGCGGGATCCTTGCCAAAGTGCCGATCAGCCAGCGCGGTCACAAGAGGGTAGGGCATGTTCGTCAGCGGGGTGTACTCACGGATCTGGCCCGCGGCTTTGATCGTCAGGAGGTTCGGGCCAGTTTCGATGACAATAAGCATGGTGTCGCGAATCGGGATTTCGTCGGTAGGCTGCAGGCGTTTGACGATCTGGCTCATCGTCTTCCAGAATTCCTCTAGATTGCTCCTGATCGCTTGGAGTCGATCGACTTGAGCCTTATCGTCGCCATTCTGCACGTATTTCGTGGCCGTTGTCAGGAAGTTCTGCGCCGCTTGCAGGTCGAATTCGGCCAACGAGGCCCGCACATCGGCCAATGCTTGACTCAGAGCCCGTCGCTTCTGTGGATCAACAGCCGGTTCAGGTTTGGAGTCCGGTTTCGCTTCTGGGACCGGCAGCTTCGCTTCTGGTTTGGACACCGGTTGTTCGGGCTTGGGCTGTTCGGGCTGGGGTGGTTCCGTCTCAGGTTGTTTGGGCTGCGGGTGGTCGGGCTGGGTTTCATGCGGCGAGACTTCAGAGGGATCCCTTTTTTCCACCCGTTTCGGTTCTCCCGAAGGTTTGGCCTTCTTCTCCGAAGGCTTCTGCACTACGGTTGCATTCTTGACGTTATCCACTTTGGCCATGGTGGTCGCTTGCCGTTGCCGCTGCTGATAGAGCATGAAGGCAAGGCCCGCTCCCGCGAGAATCACGATAATCAGGACCACTTGGACAACGAGCAGGCCGGGGGAAGACTTGGTAGGTGCGGGCCGGCGGGACTGCGTGCGCACCAAGACCGGTACCGGGTTTCCTGTCTGCGCAAAGGGCTGTGCCTCAGCAGTCGGCACTGCAACAGGCATGGCCCTGGGGATTCCGAGTGGCTCCGCTCCGGGCTGCGTCCCCGCCCGCGGAATGCTGGCCGAAGGGACGCTAGGCATGCCGGCAGTCGTCATGGCGTTTGGTGGCGGCTGTCCCAAGGCCGGGGTTTGCGGCATTGGCACCGCTGGCACTGGTCGCGGAGCACCAGCAGACGGGATAGAGGGCATGCCTGCCATCGTCATGACACCCGGTGGTGGCTGCCCGAGAGCTGGAGTCTGCGGCGTCGGCACCACTGGTGCGGCAGAAGGGACAGCCAAAGGTTGCCCCAGGAACTGAGCGGCCAAGTTAGCCGGCGATGCAATGGGAGCCGGGGTTGGGACTGTTGGTTGCAAGGGATCAAGGCTCGGCGGCCCTGCCAGTCGGGGCGACTGTGACGAAGCGTCTGGGGCCGGCGTTGGCGAGGAGGAACCTGATTCCAACTGACACCGCAGATTCGCATCATAGGCGTTCTTCGCCGCGGGGACCGTCAGGCAGGCCTTTGCAGCGCGAAGCTCGTCGAGCAATTGCTGCCACTGGGCCACATGTGGCCCCGGTCGAACGCCACGAAGCCGGGCGATCAGCACATCGGCGGCTTGAGCGATCACCCGCGTGTCATCTTCGTACAAGGAGAGCCCCAGCAGCTCATAATGGTTGGTCGGCTGCTGACCACCCGGCAGATTCAGCCATTCAGTGTAGGGATTCAGAGGTTCGGACAAGATTGGAGCCCCGTTGGATTGGTAGGATGCTCGGTAGGCAAGATGACTGCTTTCTTTAACATTACCTGATACGTGTATCGCGGTGCAAGGTTCGATTACCTACCCCGAAAGTGGGTTTTTTGATTCACCAAATGGGGTCGCGGGCTGCAAAGAAGTAATCATGAGATGCTTATTTCCGCTCGAAAGTCCACCTCTTGTGATTCACGTTCTGAACAGCTAGGCTTTCCACAGCGTGGCCGTCCCTGGCAGGTGCCGTTGGGAACTTCGGCACCGCTTTAGACGTCTACTATCAGAGTTCGAGCCCATCGTGGAGCAACCCGGCCGAAACCCGGCATGTGACAGGCCCCTCTGTTCAAACCATAGAACGCCAGAACTGTACGGAGATCACACCATGAAGACACTACTACTTTCGGGGGTAATAATTCTGGCGGGCCTTTGGACCGGGCACCAAGGAATCGCGGCGGAATCGCCGCAGAATCAATCTCAACGCACAGCCGCCCAAAAAGCCTTCGACGATGGCAATTACAAAGACGCCTACGAAGGTTTCCGCAAACTGGCGTTGGAGCCCGGCGACGAACCGCCAAAAGTGGGGAGCGACCTGCGAATGGCGGTTCAGTGTCTCCAGCAGCTCGATCGACTCGGCGAGATCGATGCGCTGGTCGAAGGTGTGGTCAACGCCCACCAGAAGAACTGGCGTCTGCTCTGGGCGGCAGCCGGCATCTATCAAGAGATTCCTCATCACGGCTTCATGATCGCCGGCAAATTCGAGCGGGGCAACCATCGCGGCGGGGGACAGTTGGTCAATGCGATGGAACGCGACCGTGTGCGGGCCCTGCAACTGATGGCTCTGGCCCAGCCGCTGGTTCGGCAGGACGACGACCATCGCACGGGTGGCGATTACTTGCTCAGTTTTGCCCAAATGCTGCTGAGTTCCCGAGGGGAGGAAGAGGCCTGGCGTCTCCAGACGCTGACCGACCTGGGGCAATTACCCGACTATGAGGAAGGCTGGGGCTATTATCAACCTTCGCGCGGCGCACCGGTCGATGAAACGGGGAATCCCGTTTTCCATCACGTGCCAAAGAGCTTCGAAGCAGCGACAACCGACGGCCAGCGCTGGCGGTGGTGTCTGGAGCAGGCGGCCGAAATGAATCCCGAGCGGGCGGATGAAGTGCGCATGCAGTTTGCCGATTTTCTGTGGAACCAGTTCGGCGTGCAGACGATGGCCGAATATGGCTGGTTTTTCGGCCGTTCCCAAACGGACGACACACAGAAGCATGAGAGCGGTACCTATGCGCTCCATACGCTGGGCGAAGACGAAACCATTGCCCGGCTGGCCACGGGAATCAAACGCTTCAAGCTTCCCGACGAGTTCAACTTCATCAAGATCTACCAGGAAGTGGCTGGCAAGCAGGCGGGCGGTTGCAGAATCGAGGCGCTGTCGCATCTGGCCCAACTGTTTGAAAACCGCCGACAGTATCCCAAGGCAGCCGAGTATTGGCGTCAGTGCATTGCCGCGACCGACCGCCAGGATTACAAAGACCGGCTCGCGCAGATCGTGGGCAACTGGGGCGAGTTCGAGCCGATGATGACCCAACCGGCGGGGAAGGGAGCGACAATCGAATACCGCTTCCGCAACGGTAAGAGCGTGAAGTTTACCGCCAAAGAAATCCTGGTCGACAAGCTCCTTGCTGACGTCAAAGCCTATTTGAAGTCGCGCCCCCGACAGTTGGAATGGGAAAAACTGGAAATCGGCAACATCGGCCATCGCCTGATCCAGGAGAATCAGAAGCAGTACCTCGGTCGGGAAGTGGCCCGCTGGGAACTGCAACTCGAACCACGGGAGAAGCACTTTGATCGTCGCGTGACCGTCTCCACGCCGCTCCAAAAGGCGGGGGCCTATCTGCTGACGGCCCAAATGCCCGACGGCAATACGAGCCATATCATCGTCTGGCTGGCCGACACGGTGATCGCCAAGAAACCGTTGGACCAGAAGAGCTTCTATTTCGTGGCCGATGCGGTGACCGGCGCACCGATCCCGAAGGCCAACGTGGAGTTTTTTGGTTGGCGTCAGGAGTACCGCCAAGGGCGACAGTCTGAGCTGACATTCCAGCAGTTTGCGGAATTCACCGATTCCAACGGGCAACTGATCACCGACGAAAAGACGCAGCCGGCCAACTACCAGTGGGTTCTCATCGCCCGGACCCGCGAAGGCCGTCTGGCCTACCTTGGCTTCACCGGCGTCTGGTACGAACGCCGCTACGATGCCGAGTACAACGCGACCAAGGTCTACACGATCACCGACCGGCCGGTCTACCGGCCCGAGCAGAGCGTTCACTACAAGTTCTGGGTCCGTCATGCCAAGTACGACCAGGAGGACACCTCCGATTTTGCCGGCAAGTCGTTTGCCGTCGAGATCTACAATCCTAAGAACGAGCGGATCGAGCAGAAGCAGGTTACAGCCGATCCGTACGGCGGTCTGGACGGCGAGTGGAAACTGCCGGCCGAGGCGCCGCTGGGCGTCTATCGGTTGATGGTCAAGGACCTCAGTGGCTCACGTCAACGGAACCTCGGCGGCGGAAGCTTCCGAGTCGAGGAGTACAAGAAGCCGGAATTCGAAGTGACCGTTGACGCTCCAAGCGAACCGGTGATGCTTGGCGAAAAGATCACGGCCACGATCAAAGCCAAATACTACTTTGGCTCGCCGGTTACGAAGGCCAAGGTGAAGTACAAGGTCCAGCGCAGTGAGTATACCGAGCGCTGGTATCCGATTGGCCCTTGGGACTGGCTTTATGGCAGTGGGTACTGGTGGTTCGCCTACGATTACCACTGGTATCCCGGCTGGGATGACTGGGGTTGGCGTCGACCCGTGCCGATCTGGTGGCCGCGCAGCCACACACCGCCGGAATTAGTCGCCGACCAGGAAGTGGAGATCGGCCCGGATGGAACGGTGAAGGTCGAAATCGACACGAGCGTGGCCCGGGCGATTCACCCCGACCAGGATCACCGCTATACGATCAGCGCCGAAGTGGTTGACCAGTCGCGGCGAACGATCGTCGGCACGGGCAGCGTGCTCGTCGCCCGAAAACCGTTCCAGGTGACTACCTGGGTCAACTGCGGTTACTACCGAACGGGCGACGTGCTCGAAGCTCACGCTACCGCACGCACGCTCGACGGCAAGCCGGTGCACGGGGATGGCCAGTTAACCTTGTTCCACGTCCGCTACAAGGATGCCAAGCCGGTCGAAAAGGAAGTCTTCACCCGGAAGCTCTCGATCAACGAAGAAGGCCGGGGCCAGTTGCGAATCAAGGTCAACCAGCCGGGCCAGTATCGGATGTCGACCAAAGTGACCGATCGCCAGGGGCACACACTCGAGGGAGGTTATGTATTCACTGTGATCGGACAAAAGCTGGACGAAACGGCCGTGCGGTTCAATCCCATTGAACTGATGCCCGACAAGACCGACTACCAGCCAGGCGAGACGGTGAAGCTCATGATCAACACCGAACAGGCCGACAGCACCGTGCTCTTGTTCGTTCGCCCGACTAACGGCGTTTACCTGCCGCCGAAACTCGTGCAGTTCGCGGGAAAGAGCACCGTCGAAGAGATCGCGGTTGTCACGAGCGACATGCCGAACTTCTTTGTCGAGGCGGTGACGATCGCCGGCGGGCGAGTCTACACGGAGACCAAGGAGATTGTCGTCCCGCCCGAAAAACGGGTGCTCGCGGTCGACATTGAGCCTTCGAAAGTCGCCTACAAGCCTGGCGAAATAGCGGCCGTGAAGCTGAAACTGACCGACTTCGACGGCCGACCGTTCGTCGGTTCGACGGTTGTGGCCATTTACGACAAGTCGGTCGAGTACATCTCCGGAGGCTCGAATGTGCCGGAGATCAAGGAGTTCTTCTGGAAGTGGCGCCGCCACCATCACCCGCAGACCGAATCAAGCCTGCAACGCTTCTCCCAGAACCTCGTTCCGCCCGGGGCGGAGGGGATGAACGATCTGGGCGTGTTCGGCCATAGCGTGGCCGAAGAGGTTGCGGAGGCAGAAGCCGATGGCATGGCCATGGGCAGGTTCGGTGGGGGGGCGTTAGGACGAGAATTGCCCCGTATGCGAAGCGGGGCGATGCTATTCGGAAATGCAGCGCCTGCGTCCGCTCCGATGATGATGAAATCCGCCGCGAGCGATTTGAAGACCGAAGCCGCGGCTTCCATGGATACTCTTGCGATGGCCGATCGGGATGCCGCCAAGGGTAGTGAGGGCCCCAGCGTCGCCGCTCCGCTGGTTGAGGCAACCGTGCGCAAAGAATTCGCCGACACGGCCCTATGGATTGGCGCACTGACTACGGCCCACGATGGCACGGCCGAGGTCCGTTTGAACATGCCGGAAAACCTGACCACTTGGCGAATCAAAGTCTGGGGCATGGGGCACGGGACCCGAGTCGGCGAAGGCGCGATGGACGTGGTCACGCGCAAGGACCTGATCCTCCGGATGCAGGCCCCGCGGTTCTTCGTCCAGACCGACGAAGTGGTTCTCTCGGCCAATGTCCACAACTACCTGAAGACCAAGAAGGCGGTCCGAGTGGCCTTGGAACTCGAAGGCCGCGTGTTGGAACCGCTTGGCGAACTGGTCCAATCGGTCGAAGTGGCCCCGAACGAAGAATCCCGGATCGATTGGCGCGTCAAGGTGCTCGACGAAGGCGAGGCCACCGTGCGCATGAAGGCGCTCACCGATGAAGAGTCGGACGCGATGGAACAGAAGTTCCCCTGCTATGTGCACGGGATGCTCAAGATGGATTCCTTCTCCGGCTCCATTCGCCCGGACGGCGACAGCGGCAAATTCACTGTTACCGTGCCGGCCGAGCGGCGCCCGGAGCAGACCCGGCTGGAAGTCCGCTACTCGCCGACGCTGGCCGGAGCCATGGTCGACGCCCTGCCCTATCTGGTCGAATATCCCTACGGTTGCACCGAGCAGACTTTGAACCGTTTCCTGCCCACGGTGATTACCCAGAAGGTACTTCTCGGCATGGGGCTGAACCTGGAAGACATCCGCAAAAAGCAGACGAACCTTAACGCCCAGGAACTGGGCAATGCCCAAGAGCGGGCGGCTCAGTGGAAACGCTACAATCGGAATCCCGTCTTCGACGAGGCCGAGGTCCAGCGCATGGTCAAGGAGGGCGTCAAGCGGCTCACCGAGATGCAACTGTCCGACGGCGGCTGGGGTTGGTTCTCTGGCTTTGGCGAATACAGCTCGCCGCACACCACGGCCGTCGTAGTCCACGGCCTTCAGATCGCCATGCAGAACGACGTAGCCCTGGTGCCGGGGATGCTTGATCGCGGGATCGAGTGGCTCAAACGCTATCAGGACAAGCAAATCGAACTACTCAAGAACGCCCAACAAACGCCGAAGCAAAAAAACTACAAAGACTATGCCGACAACACCGATGCGTTGGTCTACATGGTCCTGGCCGACGCTGACGTGAAGAATGCCGACATGCTGGAGTTCCTCTACCGCGACCGCACGAAGCTGGCCGTCTATGGGCTGGCGATGTACGGTGTGGCCCTGGAGAGACAGAACGAACAGGACAAGCTGGCGATGATCCTCCAGAACATCGGCCAGTATGTCGTCGAGGACAACGAGAACCAGACAGCCTACCTCAGGTTGCCCAACGAGGGCTATTGGTGGTGCTGGTACGGCAGCGAGTACGAGACGCATGCCTACTACTTGAAGCTGTTGGCTCGGACTGATCCGAAGGGCGAACGGGCACGGCGGTTGGTCAAGTATCTGCTGAACAACCGCAAGCACGCCACCTACTGGAATTCAACGCGTGATACGGCGCTGGTTGTCGAAGCGATGGCCGACTTCCTCCACGCCAGCGGTGAAGCCAAGCCCGAGATGACCGTCGAGGTGTGGCTTGACGGCAAGCTCCAGAAGGCGGTTGAGATCACGGCGGCCAGTCTGTTCCAGTTCGATAACGCGTTGGTGATCGAAGGCGAAGCTCTCGCGGCGGGGCCGCATCAGGTGGAACTCAAGAAGAAAGGCCAGGGGCCGCTCTACTACAACGGTTACCTGACCAACTTCACGCTGGAAGACTTCATCACCAAGGCCGGCCTGGAAATCAAGGTCCAACGGAAATACTACCGCCTCACCAAGGCCGACAAGTCGCTCAAGACGGTCGGCTCGCACGGTCAGGCCATCGATCAGAAGGTCGAGAAGTACGAGCGCGAGGAGTTGCCCAATCTGGCTAGGCTCAAGAGCGGTGACCTTGTGGAAATCGAGTTGGAAATCGACAGCAAGAACGACTACGAGTATCTTGTCTTCGAGGACATGAAACCGGCGGGCTTTGAGCCGGTCGACGTGCGCAGCGGTTACACGGGCAACGCCCTGGGAGCTTATGTGGAGTTCCGCGACAACCGTGTCGTGTTCTTCGCCCGCATGCTTGCACGCGGCAAGCACAGCGTAGCCTATCGCATGCGCGCCGAGATTCCCGGGAAGTTCAGCGTGCTGCCCACCAGGGCCGCAGCGATGTACGCTCCCGAGTTAAAGGCCAACTCCGACGAGATTAAGCTCGGCGTCGTGGATCAGTAAAGGGCCGACTTGTTTTGACGCGGGCCCTAACCGACACTTGTGCCGCATGGTTGACAGCGATGTCCTGATCAAGAGAAGCCCTACCTCTCGTACACCATCCCGATCCCAACGCCGTCGGACATGGCGATGGGGATGAAGGTCAGACCATCGTATTGCCTGTCGGTTTGCTGGATCGCGTCGCAGGCAAGGTAGGCCATCCACCAGCCGAGCAATACCTGGGAGAGGTAGTGTCGGTCGTCGTTGACGCGAGACCATGCAGTCATTGCCGAGCCAAAGTATAAACCGCCTTTTAGAAAGGGATCCTCGACCATCTTGGCGGCGGTGATAAATGGCACGGCCCCAACAAAGGCGTGGCCGCTGACGCCATTTGTATCCTCAAACGGCCGCCACCGCGAACCGTGGGGTTCTTCTCCGGGGCGAGAAGCGCCCAAGGTGGCCTGCATCAAAAGCAGCGGGGGAGCGCCAACCCCATAGGCCCGCGCGGCGCGGGCCCCGAACTCGTCGCAGCAATCACCCCACAGGGTATCTCCGTGCAGGGCCCCGAGGACGCTGATACCGACGCACCCGGGAATCATGTAACGCCCTTCTCCCAGAGGGCGAAAGAAATCGGCACACCGATCGGTACCTGAGCTACGCACGTCCGCCTGATACCAATCCCGGAAGTCACCATCCAACGACGTATTGGCCAGCAGACTCCCCCCGGCCACCCCAAGGAACAGGCCGCGGATGCTTGGTATGGAGTAGTAGTTCTTTGCATCAGTCCAAATCTTGGAGGTTGCTTCCCAACAACTCGCATAGACCTGGGCACATCCTGAAGAGGCATCCAACGATGGGGGGGGGAGTACGTGTCCGAGCCAATGATCCTGGCCGACCAATGGATTCGCCTCGGTTGCCTCGGGAGGCCCCAAGGAAAGCGGCGGTGGACCAGTCTCATCAAAGACTGAGGGTGGAGATCTCTCTCCATCATCAGGGGGTGAGACGGAGGCCTGCGCAGTGTGTGCTTCGTACGCCTGACGAATACGACATCCTTCGGATGGCAAACACCCCAAAATGAGTGCAAAAATAATCGCCTTGCTTGCGATCCAAGACATTTGGGGCATTAGTTGGAAGGGGTGTTGTTCGTGTCGATACGAGACTTAGCCCAAATCGTTTCTACAGCAATACTCTCGGGGGGGCGTCAAACAGCTACGGGTCATTATCGGAAGCGGGTGAGAAGGAACCTTAAGGCATGATATGCGCCCGGCATTATTTGCGCCGTCTTCCTTGTCACCCTAGACCGCTGGTGTTTACTGGCCATGGGTGACCGTTTTGTTGAACCAGCTCGCCAAACAACACGTCCACCAACCAAGTAGATGGTGGTTTAGCCTTTACAGAGCGGAGCCGATCACCGAAAATGGACACTAACCTATGACAGTCATCCAACGGCCCCCAACACGATGTGGGGGGGCCGTCGTTTTTTTCATTCGTGCGAGGGAGACTATGAGTGATCGCATCCCAATGACTCGGGCCGGCTACGACAAGCTCAAGGCAGAGCTCGATCACCTTCTGCAGGTCGAAGAACCCATCCTGCAGCAACGCGTGGCCACCGCACGCGCCGAAGGCGATCTGCGAGAAAATGCGGAGTACCATGGGGCACGCGAGAGTCTGGGGATGTTGCAGGCGCGGATCAATCTGATCCGCGACAAGTTGGCGCGGGCCTCAATCGTCAACACCAATCAGCTTCCTAAGGACGAGGTGGTGTTTGGGGCTACGGTTACGGTCAAGGATCTTGATCTCGATGAAGAGGAAGAGTTCACCTTGGTCGGCGCCGGCGAGGAAGACTACCTAGCCGGCAAGATCCTGGTCACCAGCCCACTGGCCCAAGGCCTGATGGGCAAGAAAATTGGCGACCAGACCAGCATTCAAGTCCCCATGGGAACGGTACGCTACGAAATCGTATCGATCCGCTTTGCCGACGAATAAAATCGCACGTGCAGAATCTCCGCCCGGAGGTCGCGGTCATGCGACAGCTTCCAGGCGATTCCGGCCGTAGCAATCGTAGGCATCCTAATTGCCACGCGAAGATGACGGTCTCACGCTGCAAGTCCGTAACCACTTGCAGGACCATTGTTCATGGGGCGTTGGTCCCCCAGAGCTTTCAGCCGCTGGTGGAAATCGCCTGGCAGGTCAACCAGTGATTTATTGGCGTCTCGGACAGCATGGCTGAGCATGTTGCGCAACAATCGCTCGGCCACCGAATCGGTACCAAGGTTCTCAAGAATGCGCAATGTGTTGAACGTCAACCGGCTGGCTCCGAAACCGTAGACGGCGCCCAACAGGCCGGAACTGTAGCCCAACGCGGTGTTGATGGACCCGGCGACCGCCTCGGTTGGAGCGTCTTGTCCCGACCAAATCGCCTCGGTTACGTCCAACACGCACGCCTCATAGGCTCCTTCGTGATGACCGACATGTTTGCCGTTGCCCCACACGTCGGCCAGATAGTCGCCCCTCCAGAATCGCAACAGGTAGCGGCCGCCAGGGGTCGGATTGGCGGGAGCAGGCACTTGGGACCAGTAAGAGGCCACGCCATGGTAGCAGGGAAAGACTGCCTGGATGATTCCCGGCACCTTTGTTGACTTGGCCTCCGGCTGTGGTCTTTCGGACTACCGCTGCTGCCAGCCTACGTTGTCCGGATCGAAGGCCACGAGCCATGATGGGCCGTCAAGCGAAATGACCGAGGAACTCGCGGCATGACCAGCCGAGGCCCAGTTCGCCGTTAGCGTCGCCAGCACCAGTACGACCGCAGAAAGCAGAAGCGACCCAACGAACGACCACGCAGTGCGTTTGATGATGTTCTCCTGCTGTCAAGCGATTTCCGCATATCCGCAGTCTGTCCCACCTCATTTCTGCCAGTACTTGATCCGGAGATTGGGGGTTGTGCCCTGGGTTTTCTTGAGCGAGGCAACTGCCTCCGTGTCACCGGCAAGCGCTTTGAGGAGCCATTCTCCTTCCTGACGGCAGACCTCATCCTGCTTGGGATAGAAGTGTTTGAGGAGAAAAATCGCATAGCGGGAGAAGCGGAACTCGCCGATGACGGTTTGACGTTTGGAGATCGGGTCGACATCCACGGCGGCGCAGTTGCGCAGACGGATATTCTTTGCCAGCGACGGGAACGTGAGCGTCTCGGCAAGAATCAAGGTGTAAGCGGGTTCCAGGTTCTTCGACGAATGTGCATCCGTCACTCCAATGCCTGCAATCTTCAGCCCCTGAGCCCGCAGTTCGTTATAGTGCAAGATGCTCAGATCGCTGCTGTCGCCATTTAGGACCTCCATGGCGTCAAAGCGAGCGGTCTGGAGAAGGTAATCCGAAATGATCGTCGGGATGTACTGCCGGTGCGTGGGTCTCCAATAGGGATGCGCAAAGACGGCAATCCCACCACAAGCTCGGATCTTGTCCCACACGACGAAGGACGCGGCGATCGAATGCTTCAGATTCTCCGGGATAGCGGCGGGGAGTTTGGTTGTCTCGGCAGCGACGGCCGCTTCATACTCGTTGCGTCTGTTGGTAAACCAGTCCGTGATGCTCTCCGAGGCGCCGAGTGAAAGGATATGGACGCCGTTGCCGGGACTGTGAACCTCTTCGCCGGGGAAGGTCTTCATGTCCGTGGGCAGCTTGGAGAAATCTTCGATGGCTGACAAAGAACCGGCATACGTCCGGTGGTCTGTCTCGATGGCAAAGTCGTGTCCCAGCTTCCGGCACGTTGCCACCATCATTGCGGGAGTCTCGTTCTTGTCGCCATCGGAGAACTTGCTGTGCATGTGCATATTGCCCCGATAGGGCCGAAGTGCAAAGTAGTCGGGCTTGAGCGAATAGAGCCTGGCCGTTCCGAGGATTTTGGGATTCTTCGGGTTGGAATTCTTTTGGACGACGCGCATCGTATGTTCGGTTTCCCCACGGAAGAAGGTCGTCGCGGTAATCGTGTTGCCTTCGATTCTGCAAGGAACGATCTCACCTTTCTGATGCGCCAGGATCTCGCCTTGAGCGGTCAGCCCATCCGCGCAGATGTATTCCAACTGGATCTCTTCGGGATTGGCTAAGAGGGGCTCGTCCTCAAACACGAGAGTGATCGTTGCTTCGCGGTCCGCGCGAACGATCAAGGGATACGCGTCCACAAGCTTGGCCTGGAGGGGGCGGCTGACTAGCAGCCCGTTGAAAAAGTCCGCTAAGCCGACCTTCCCAACGTAGGAGGCTGG
>CAZLDQ010000049.1:0-30524 GCA_964558295.1 uncultured Planctomycetaceae bacterium
ACCTCCCAACTCCCTACAGCCTACTGACTACTGCCAGATTCCCAGCATACTCCCGGCATAGACTGCCATGGTACTGGCCACCCAGGCCAGGAAAAGCCAGGCTTTCCAGGCTGAGATCTGCTGAGCGGTTGGAGTGGAGGCAGAAGGGTTGGGCAACAAGGTCATGGCAACCCAATGGTGCGCATGCTGGAAACGCTGACGCCGCTCGGCATTCTCCGTTTGGCTAGGCCGCAACGGAGCGATCATTGTCGGCCTCCTTTCCGACTTGGGTAACCAATATCTGTTCAACAACCGCTGCCACTTGCTTCGGCCGCAAGATGGTCATGCAGGGATGATCGTCAAAAGGACACTGCTCCCGGTGGCAGGGCGAACAGGACACCTGTTGGCGGACTACCTGAACATGCCGGCCCACAGGCTGCCACTGGTGCGCGTTGTTGGTGCCACTGAACAGAGCGACTACGGGCGTTCCTACGGCGGCTGCCAAGTGGGCAGGGCCGGAATCGGCCCCGACAAACAGGTCGGCTTGCTCAACCACGGCGGCCAGTTCGACCAGATCGAGTTGTCCTGTCCAATCGGCCACTGCATCGCGGGGACGTGGTCCCAGGATGTGGCGGGCGATTATACGGTCGGTCTTGTTTCCGACCAACACGACTTGGGCCTCAAAACGGACAACCAGCCATCCAATCAATTCACGCCAATGCTCCACCGGCCATTGCTTAGCCGTAGTACCGGCTCCGACGTGGACTACGATCCGTGGTCCGGTGGAGGCCCTCTTTGTCTGGACGTATTCCCACCACTGGCTCGCCTGCCGCCGGGCTTGCTCGGTCGGATGGAACTGCGGTTGCCAGACCTCTCCGGCTGGGGGCTGAATGCCCAGTTGCGCCAGAAGTGCCAATCGCGAAGCCACTTCTGGCCGATTGGCCTCATAGTCGGGACTGTCGGTAAGCAGAAAACCGCCCCCCCCGCAGGCCCAGCCCACGCGACGCCTCGCCCCAGAAAGCCAAAGCAGTACAGCCAAAGGAAACTCGCCTCGGACATCGATCGCCAAGTCCACCTTGCGGCGGCGAAGCTTCCAGCCCCACCAGAGCGTTGCCAGAAACCATCCAAAACGTCGTCCGCGGGTAAAGCGGTTGATTCGTGATACGTGGACCCGATCGACTTCCGGGATAGCTTCAAATAGCGTCTGATTCCACACCCCAACGAGTACCTCGATTGCAGCTTGCGGGTATCGTCGTCGCAAGGCGGGGAGCATGACCGTTGAGATGATCGCGTCGCCCAAGTGATCCAGTTGCACCAAAAGGATAACGCGGGGGTCCTCATCTGGAGCCGGTTGAGTGAAAACGCATGTTCCCCAAACAATCCGGTTGACCGCTGACTGGATTGCCCGCAGTCCCCGAAAGATCCATGTCCCCAGGAAATCCACCAGCGTAAAGAGCACTCGCCACCGCAACCGGGTGTAACGATAACGTCCCAGTGGTCGGCGTCGGAGTCGAGAAGTAACGGACGGATGGGGCATGGGAGGAATGAACAGCAGGCAGTGGATAGGCAGAGAACTCAATGGGTTTGAGACCGCTTGGAACAGGTTTTCGTCCCCAGTACGCGTTGGTAGCCTTCGGCGGTTGCACGGGCGGCGGCAGACCAGGAGAAGTGGTGACGGACGTGGTCGGCCAAGGCTCGATTGCGGCCGCGAATCAAGGAGGCCAGGACCGCGTGGCGAATGGCTCGGTAGTCGGTCGGACGCACGTAGGTGGCCAACGGGCCGAAATACTCTTTGGCGGCGCCGCCTTCGGGCAGCACCAGCGGCACCCCTGACATGCCGGCCTCCAGAGCCACTAACCCTGGCGTCTCATACCAACTGGCCAGTACCAAGCAGCCGCAGGCCGCATAGGCGCTGGCCAAAAGTGGATCATCATGATCAATCCGGCCGAGAAAATGTACATTGTCGTCAGCAGCTGCGCGGCACTCGTCCAGATAGCTCTCGTAGCCCGGCACAGGTTCACCGAGGATGACGACCGGAACCCCGGTGCCCCGAAGTGCACGGAGTACACCGAGTTGATTCTTACGGGGTTCGATCCGGCCTGGGCAAAGCACAAATCCCTGCAGGCCGACAACTCGAGCAAAAGGTTCCGGGTTGACTTGGGCAAACCGCTCCTCAGCGCCGTTGGGCACGATGTGAATTTTCGCCGCTGGCACGTCAAAGTGCCGTATGAGCTGCCCGGCCTCGGCTTGCGAATTCGGCATCAACAGATCGACGGTCTGATAGAGTCGTCGTCGCCACGAGGGCAACCGCGGGCAGGAGGCCCGGATCAGGTACCGACCACAGGCAGCCAGTCGTTTTCGTATCGGTCGTGGTTCTCGCCAGTAACTCATGAGGCTGAACCAACTGATCGTCGACAGGACCACGGGAACGTGCTGTTGTCTGGCCGCTTCGACCAACGGCAGATGCTCCGGCAGGCTACCGAACAAGTGCAGACAGTCGGCCTCGGCCAGCCGCTCCTCCCACGGCCGCCAGAGGCTCGCATCGATGCCGATCGATTGCAGAGCCTGTGTCGTGGCAAGCATTTGCACCTCGCCGCCACCGGGGGAATCGAGTGCGGTCAGTTTCCCGGCGATTAGGACTCGCGGTGGCCAAGCCGGAATGTCAGATTTTGTTGGATTGAGGTGTCGGAGTGCAGGGGGTGGTTTCATAGGTGTTTTTCGCCCTCTCACTTGGGGAGAGGGTAGTCGTCATGGTTTCCACCATTGCCGCAAGGTACGTTTGGCCCAGTTCCTCCAAGTGCCGGTGGGGATCTCCTCGATCGGGGTTACTCGTTCCCAATCGATCCATCGACGCACATGTCCACGCAATCCGCCGGATGAATGGATTTCGACGGGCGTAGCCGAGAGCGAAGCCGTGCGGTGTTCGTAGGCCAGGGCTTCGGGCGAAAACTGCACGACCGGTCTGTCCAACGGAAGTAATGCCACGTGTCTGCCTCGCAAGTACTCAATCCCCACGGGGTAGGCGGGTAAACCGCTTTCTGCAGTCACGATGAAGTGGCCTTCCCTCGCGGTAACCCGAATCCGCACGGTAGCCCGGGCACGCCACCAAGCGTTGATCTGGCTCAGCGAAGTCTTCCATAGCGCCCCGAACCCGCTGGTAGCCTTGAAGACCTGCTGCACGACCTGCGTACATCCGCCTGCCAGCCCCGTGGGATGTCCATACAAAAACACCGGCTCGCCGAGGCGATATTTGATTTGGGCGACTTGGCACAAGTAGTCACGAGCCGCCGCGATGGCTGTGGCCATCCGCTGGGAACGTTCTAACGACGTTGGAGTCGCTGTCCGCTTCACGGCATCGACAAACAGTTCCAGGCAGACCGGATGGATGGGAATCTGCACGATTCCCGCCGTACCCATGGCAAACGGCAACTCGTCGTACGCCAGGGCGAACTCGGAACTATGACTGATTCCCAGAGTTTCCATAGCGACCAGTAAGGCCCGGTTGAACCGGCCGTGCGGTGCGACAAATCCTGACGGCTCGATCCCCGCGGCCAGAAGCACGTCGATTCCTCGGCTGATATTCCGCAGGTTCTCTTCCACGGTCTGATAGGTGTGATGGCGGAAACCGTGCACGCCGACGTCTAACCCACGAAGACGCCCCAAAGCATCGCCGGCCGATTCGTAGGCCGATCCACAGACATAGTGACTGGTTGCCTCCTCATGTCCGGCAACTGCATCGAGCGTGCTGTGGAAATCGGCCGGATCGTAGTGGTCGTAGTCGAAGCGGAAATTCAGGGCACTCCGATACGGAAACGGGAACGCGGCAACGCGGAGCCAGACGCCGCCATGCTGTTCAAGCGTCGAGCGGAGCAGGTCGAGAAGCCGCCGTCGCACAGCACGTTTGTCGACTCGGGCGATCTCTTCGATCAGTTCAAACTCGGCGATTTGCCACTGGACACAGACGGCTCGCTGATCGACCAGAGCTGCAAACGGGTCTTCCTCGAATGCGAGGCGCAACGGATCGACGTCGATGGCGATTTGTCCCAGCGCCGGCGGCTGACTTGCCCCAGCCCGGGAATCGAACAGGATGAATCGTCCCTCCAGTGATCCTGGCCGTCGTTCGACTACCGGGATGCCTTCCTGGGCCAGGGCCTGTCGCAGGCCTCGCGGTACGTTGTCGAGCACAAGCGGAAGCAACGGCAGGTGGGCATCAAGGTATTTGGCTTGGGTCATTGCGGCAAGCCTCCTGCCTGGTCAGGGGCAAGGCGTAGGGTCGCGAAGCCGGATCGATAGGCCCCAGGGCTAAATTCAGCCTGCGATCCGTAAAGCCCTTGCGACTCTGTTGCTTTGGCTGATGCCGCGAAGACAATTGCCGATTGTCTTTCGCCCCAGTAACGTCGGTGTTGCTGGGCCAAGACCCATTCCGACAGCCCGCTGAGCAGGCAAAATGCCCAGCCAGCCGGACCATCCAAGAAACCTTTTTTCCAAACCAGCCGGCGGAAAACCTCCCGGGCAGGGGCGATCCACTTATCACGGAGGCAGGGACGACGCCCAGCCTCTACCCGAGCCGCAGCTTCCAGGGACGTATACCGGTACATTTTGTTCATAAAGGCGGAAAGGTTGGGAATCGTGTGATGTTCCAACCATCCGTCCAACCGTCCTACGTTGCCCGAGACCTGCAACACCTCGTGGACATCGCCCGTCCATTGGGCTGCGTCGCGACGAAACAGCCGGATGGGCCGATCGTCCTGCGTGCCCGAATAGCGGAACGGACGGCCAAAGATCGTGCTGCGAATCGGCACGCGATAGGCATCGTAGGAGTCTTCGCAGAGACGTTTACGGATCTCTGCAACCAGTGCGGGGGTCGGTCGCTCGTCAGCGTCGATCGAGAATACCCAGTCGCCTGAGGCCTGGTGGATCGCACAATTGCGTTGTCGGGCGAAGGTGTCAAACGGCCGTTCCCACACTTGGCAACCGTGTGATCGGGCCACCTCGACACTTTGATCCGTGGAACCGCCATCGACGACGACGACCTCGTCAACCCAGTCCAGTCGGGGAAGAAGTTGCCGAAGGTGTCGCTCTTCGTTCAGGACGATCAATGCGGCGGTGATTCGTGGCGTCTGGCTCATCGCTTGCTTCCCAGTCGCCGGGCGACCAAACCGTAACGGACAAGCCACCGAAGGTTGTAGTAACCGGCAACGAAGGCTAATTCCGTTGCCAGGCAACCGGTCAGGAGGGCTGTGATCAAGAGATGTATGCGAATATCGGCGTTTTCAGGCAAGTGCCAGACGGTACGGAGCAGGCTGGCTGCGGCCGGCGTGGCAACCGTCTCGGTCTCTTCTGTTCCCGGATTGACGCCGAAATGCTCTTCCGTGGCCAAACTGTGCATGAACAGATATTTGCCTGAAACAAAGGCCAGCACCAGAAGCCATGGCCATGTGGCCTGGAGTTGTACGGCCAGAAGGGTTGCTGTGGCTATGTGCCAACTGATATCAAGCATTTCGTCGACATTGGCATCGAGCCAGGCTCCAAAGGGCGTGACCGTGTTTTGCTGCCGAGCAAGTTGACCGTCCATGCGATCACAGAACCATGCGCTCAGGACAAGGACGGCAGCAAGCGATGTCCAAGGCGGCTGCCCAAGGAGTAAGCCGCAGGCACTTAAGCCAAGGACCATGCCATACGCGGTCACATGGACCGGCCGAAGTCGCGTGGGGACCAGCAGCGAGGCAAGTCGAGCCGCCAGGGGGCGGATGTACCAACGGGAGATCGGATACGCCCAGGCTTGGTGCCGATCCGTCGCCTCATCCATGGGCGCAAGGAGAACCCGACGTGCCTTGTCCGGCCGTTGACGTCTTGACAGGCTCTTGGCGGCGATGATCAACAGCATACGCGACTGACACACTCCCTGCAATGTGGTGGTTCGGCGACGGAGGCCGCAAAAAGTTCAGATCCCGGCCTCACTGCGGCTGTCATGTGTTTGGGAGAGAAGTGGAGAAAGAATGCTCGTTCGCGGGCAATGTGGTGGTTTGGTGTCTTGTTACGTCCGATATGCCGTGCCTGTCGCAAGGCTCCGATCAACGCCCGCAAAAACGCCCAGCGATACTCCTTCGGGGTCCAGGGGACTCGCACGAAATCGACAGCCAGACGTAGCGGTAGACCGAGCAACTGCCGGAGAAGATGGACAGGATGGCGGAGATTCTTCCATTGGAAGAGGAGCGTGTTGCGCAGAGCCAACTGATCGCAGCCGGATTGGCCGAACACCCGGCCGAACGTGGCCATTCCCAAGTGCCAGACAACCGCCTCGGGAACATACTGGGCGTGATACCCGGCCAAGTAACCTTGCAGGGCGAAGTCGAGGTCTTCCAGGCGACCAGGAAGATACCGTGGATCGAAGCCGCCGAGGGCGACAAACCGCTCGCGGTCGACGGCCAGGGCTGCCCCGGCCGACGCCGTCCAACCCGGCTGGTAGATCGTCGACTCATGGCCAGGATATAAGGCGGTTGCTTGCACCAGTCCCCAACGCCAGCAGACGGCCGTCTTAAACCCCTCGTAGTCGCCGTCAACGCGCCAACACAGGGGCGCTGTCATGAAACAGCGAGATTCTTCTGCGTTCTTGGGCTCCAGTAGGGGGGCAACCCAGGGGTCAATCGCATCCGGTTCGAGCTTGATATCGTTGTTCAAGAGAATCGCGACCCGGCCTTCCAGCCCGGCAACAACCTCGTTGAATGAACAGAGTCCCCGGTTGGGCCGGCGGATCACTTCGACCTGCGGGAAATGATCCTCAAGCCACGTGACCGAATCGTCCGTAGATGCGTTATCGATCACGGCTACGTCGCACGCATGCTGCGATGCCTGCGCGGCTTCGACCACCGATGGTAGGCACTCTTCCAACAAGTGCCGGCCGTTATAGTTGAGCACCAAGACGTGAATGCGCATCATGCGACGAAATGTGCTTCCATGCAGGTAGAATGGTCAAGGTCTCATGACCGCTGGGAGACCGTAGGTTTCCAGTCCTTGGTCTCTCAGGTTGACTACAATAGGCCCAATGGCTAGTGGGGGTCAAGATGACTGTGAGGAAACGCTATCGCGAGCGTCTCCAAATCGCGTGTCTTGCCTATCTTTCGATTCCAGGACCATCCACCAGCCGTCATAAAAGACTAACTCACAGCCAGGGGGGGCACGATACCAGGCACCGAACTCCCGCTCAGCAGCCTGAGCCCGCTGGGAACGAACGACTGTCCAAGCAGTGACAGCCAAGGTCAGGGGGGTTAGAAGGAGGAGGCAGGCCTGAGCACCGAGGAGTTGCCAATCGCCCAGGCCCCATTGGAGAAGAGCCAGAAGCGTCAGGAGGTTCATCAGCACGTGAATTTCGCAGACTTTTCGGGCGGCCCATGCGACCAAACGCAAGGGATGGCGAGGAATTGGCGGCTGGGGTTCCGGGCGTCCGCCACCACCACCGAGGACGTGGAGCGTGCCGTGGAGACGTTTGAGCCGCCGGTAGAAGGCTTTGTACCGGGCGTCATGTTGCAGGGTGATCAACAGCAAGGCGATGCCCCATCCGAGACCGCCCAAGAGCCAAAGCGGCTCGGCCGTGCGAACAAAGAGCCCAAAGCCGATGCCGAGCGGTACCAAGAGGTTGACTGTATGGTGCATCAGGTAGTCTAACTGCGCGCCATCCAAGGAGGACGTACCCCGCAACCGGGCCAATTGGCCGTCGACATGGTCGAGCAAGTACCAAAGCTGGAGCAGGCCGGTTCCCAGAAGCCAACCCCACATGGTACCCCAGGCCAATGCCGCCGCCGCGGCCACTCCACACCCCCAGGCAGCCAAGGTCGCCGCATTGGCCGTTATTCCCCACGGTGCGACAATCCAAGTAATGCGCAACGCGGCTGGTCGGCTGATTCGCCGGGCCATCCAATTGCCGATCCGGTGGTGGTCCGGCTTTTGGCAAAGGTGCTCGAGTTGGTTTATCGGAAGGCGGTGCAAGGGGTAGCGGGCTCGATGTTCAGGATTCAGGGTTTTGGGACTTGAGGGCCGGCTGCAATTGCCAAGAGCAGGAATTCAATAGAGTTGACTTTGTTCCAGGGCTAATGAACCATCCTTTTGCGGCGGTATTGTAAGGCTTGGGCCCAACGGCCGTGATGCCAACCGAGGGCGACAGTCCATCCCCAGACGGCCAGCACGGAAACAGCTTTTGCCCCGTTGACCAGCCAGTTGGCCTCGGCTCCCGGCCAGAGGGTCTCCAGCCCAAGGGCGAGCACAATCGGTGGGACACTGATTAGGGCTTGCATTGCCACTAAACGTACCCGTTCTCGGGCGTCCAATTCTGGCCAGAGGGAAATGGCAAGCGTCAGGAGGGTGTAGCCACTGTAACCGAGAGTTGTAGCGGCTGCCACCCCAATGAGGCCAGCGCCGGTGACTAGCGCCACATGGTTTGCGGCAGCGGCCAAGAGTGTGGCGATTACCACGGCCGCCAGGGCCCGGCCTTGGCGGTCTACGGCAATCAGGTACTGGCTAGCCGGCAGGGCCATCGACAGGGCCATGTTCCCTGGCACCAGCCACACGAGTGGTGCCAGCCCACTGCGATAATCGGGCAGCAGCCGAGCCAATAAGGCCGGAGCCACGACGATTGCCAACGCCGAGGGCAAAGCCATTGCGGCCGACTGCAATTCGGTTGCCCGGGCGGCTAAGCGGGCCACTTCGCTGCGGTTGCCGCTCTGCCCAAAGGTCTCACCGTATCGCGGCCCCATCACGATCGACAACATGTTGGCCAGACCGTACAACTGCGTAGTCACCATCAGAGCAGCCGAATAGCAACCGAGTTGAAACTCGCGATCACTCAGGTAGCCGAGGATCATTAGCTTATCGAGCGACCGGAACAGGGTCGAAACGGTCCCGGCCAGAAGCATCGGGCTGCCGACGGCGATCAATCGCCAGATTTCCGGCGTATCCCAGGCCCAGGTCAAAGGCACGGCCGCCCGCCGTTGAACGATCAACAGCGTGACCACCATTACCGCCACGGTGCCGCCGAACAGGCCCCAGAGGCCCCAAAGCCAGGTGCCCAAGCCGCAGAGGACCAGCGTGAGTACAGCTTCGAGAATCGAGATCCTTGAGGTAAGACCAAAAGCCTGCGTACAGCGGAGGATGGTCACCTGGAACGTATAGTGGCGTTGCAGTACGACCAGCAGGCCAATGACAAGCAGTCCCACAGCCCAACCGCTGGTCCAACCGCCCGACGAGCCGAGCCAGAGGCCGACCCCGATGGGAATCGTGGCAAACACCACGCTGCTCAACGTATTGACGGCAAAGGCCAAGTTCAGACCATGCCGAGCTGTCTGCGGATCGCCGCGTCCGAGGGCCACGGTGAAATCCCGCGTGGCACCCTTGCTGACGCCCAGATTGGCATAGTTCGAATAGCTCAAAAAGACTTTGAGGCCTTGCCAGACACCCATCTGGGCCGGATCGAGGAGCATCCGAAACAGAAGGCTGGTCACCATCCCCAGCAGGTTGCAGACGATTGTTGCTCCGCTGACCACGGTGCAATCGACCACAACTCGCCACCAGCCGCTGGCCGGAGCGGGGGAGGAAACATGGGGCGTAGAAGGTGAGGCGTGGAGCGAGAAAGCCGAGCGACTGTCTGCTTTGACGCTCGCATCGGGGGCCATAGTCGCACTATCCGTTTCTTGGTACATGCGTCAGCCCTGCGTGGAGCAAATCAGCTCACTTTTCGTAGGAGACAAGGGGAGCGGTCTTGGAGCCGGTCGCTCACACGTTGACAGAACCACATCGGCGATCCGTTGGGCCGAGCCGGCAAGGCCAGCAAATACATGGGATTGGGCAGTCGTAGTCGTTTGGTAGTCTCCAGCAAGCACCGTCTGGAGGAGGTTCTTCAGTTCGACCGAGGTACGTGCCGTGCCTACCAGTCCCCACTGGTCATGAGGCAAGATATCGCCGGAGCCGGCCGGGAGGAGCTGAATTACGGGCAGGCCAGCCAAGGTGGCATCAATTCCGGCACTGGAGCCACAACTGATCACACAGTCCACGCTGCGCAAGCATTGCTCAAGCGTCTTCTTGCGAACCACGAGGGTCTTGGGCGACGGCTGAGTCGTCAGAAGTCTCTTGAGAATCGGATCGTGGGGGGCCCGTGGATGGAGTTTTACAAGGAGTCGTGCTTGGGGAATCGTAGCAACCGTGGTAATTGCCGCCCGCAACATGTCGGTGTATCCTTGACCCGTCAGGTGCAGCCCGACCGCATCGGGGCGGTCGTCACGAGGGGGCATCGTGGTTAGAAGCAGAATCTTGACCGGTCGAGTAGGACCCGATTGCTGTGATTCCAGGCTAACACGTCCCGACGCGGCGGAGGAGGCTGCAACAGGTTTGTTGGCCAATTGGTGGGAAAGTCGATCGTGCTGTGGCGAGCCGACTATCTCGATCCGTTCTGGGGGGACAGCCCAGCGGATCAATTGATCGGCGGAGGATCGCCCCCAGGCCAAGAACCGATCAGCCGCCAGTGGGGCAAAGCCGAATCGGCAGCACGGGGCCCCGTGTTGAACGACGAACGAAGTGGCCCCGTGGTGCCGAGCCAACGCCACGGCGGCCCGAGCCAGCGGCGTGGCATCTTCATCCAGGACGAGCACATCCGGCCGAATACGGGCAAAATGTCGGTCGATTTGCTCAACAATTCGCGTCTGTCGCGGACCGGAGACCTCCAATCTCGCGGCAAACCAGCGGACCAGCGGCCCGGCCAAATCCACGCCGCGGCATTCTACCCGTTCGATGGCCGGCGCGACGAGTCGATTGGTCTCCCCTTTACTCGAATCGCAGACCAATTGTCCTATGCCACGCGGGCGCCAACGCAGCCAAGAACCTAACGCGAAGCGATCGTACAACCACCACTGGTGACAGCCGCGGCGACGCAGTTCTTGGCATACCGGATCCAACAGGCGAGGATTTCCACAGAGCACCACGCGAGGCGAAGCGTCGGGCGAGGTGGCCGGATTCAGCCATTGTCCCACATGGGCCGCCAAGCGGCGCCAGCGGCTGTTGGGGGGAAATGCCGGGGCCGGAACGGCCGGATGATCGACCCACTTGACGTGCAAAGCGGCTCCCGCCCGTTCGCAAAGCTGCACGAGGAGATCCACGTAGTCCTTGTCGCGTTCCCACTGGGCTACCAATTTGACTTGATCCTCTGCCGAAAGCGGGCGAACTTCGGTGAAGAAGGCCACTACACGCAGAAGTTTGACTAGGTAGTAGCGCAAGGCCAAGGCATTGAGCCAAGCCGCGTGGACGGGCAACTCGACCACGGCGTCGTGCGAAGCGGACAACTCGTCCAGGCAATCGGCCCAGTAGACGGCCGCCTCGTCGATCCAGGAAAACCGAGCGTCGATCGCGTCATCCAGCGATATGCCACCCTGCGGCCACGAACCCTCGAAAAGCACGGCCTCCGTTTGGCATGCTTCTTCCGTGGCAAGCAGTTCGTATCGGGTGGCGAGAAGCAGTCTCACAGGCAGCTCTCAGAAAGCAGTGGACAAGAAGAGCGTAAGTAGGTACGGGGCGTTGTGGTACAGGCGAGGCGTTTGTATCCCCAATCGGCCATACCCCCGTCTCATGACCGTGTGTTGGTTTATCCGGCCGCGGCATAACGCGGCTGGTTAACGACAATTTCGACCAGTTCCTCAAAGCGTGCGATGAACACATCGGCTTGGGCGTCCTGGTCGAAGTTGAAGGCGATTGTCTGCATGCCGACCTTTGTAGCGCCAGCCAATTCGCCTGTATCGTGCCCCACGAAAGCCACCTCGGACGCATCGAGATTCATCGCGCCCAAGGCGGCCAAATAGCAAATTGACTCGGGCTTGATGTGCCCCAGGTCGATCGAGGAAATCACGGTTGGAAAGAAGCTGCCAATCCCAAACCGGTCGAGACGCTCCTGGAGTACCGTCCCCGGATACTCGGAGTCACAAACCACGCCCATCACGATTCCTGCGGCCTGAAGCCGGGTGAGCGTCGATTTCACTCCGGGAAGCGGCCGGGCCGTGGCTTCCCACTGATTGCGTCGGGCTTTGCAGGCCGCCTCGATCTCGTCGATTTGTGCGCGGGAAAGCCCTGCCGAGAGGAGAAACGCCTGGAAAGCCTCGGCAAACGGCCGACGCCCCCGGCAGACGTCTGCCATGAAATCGTGATCCCAGATGTGGAAGAAGCTGCGGTAGTTGGTATACAAACCGATGCGTCGCAACAACTGCAAGAGCCAGCGGCGCCAGGCAGTGGCGTCGTACAACACGTCGCCTGCGTCAAACAACAGTCCACGAACCGGTCGGGTAAGCCTGAAACGCATTGCAGGGAAATCCTTTCCTCGTCCCGCCGGAACGCGACCCTAGTCTTTAGGGTGGATGCGGTTTAAGGCCGCCATCCTCTTGCGCAACGCGGGTTGGTGATCAAGCAGGTCGGCAATTCGGTGCCAATCGAGTTGGTCCGGCCCCAAGGCTTCGAAGATGACGACCGTATGGTCCCAGTCTTCTTCGATCTCGACGGACAGACGCACGTCGTCCCGGTCGATTTGCGCCGGCGCCGGCAACAGGCGGACGTTAAACTTTTCCGGGTGGGAATATACGTAGCGGGTTGGATTGCTACGATCAAGGGGCGAAGTCGCCCGCTGGGCCGCTTTGTGCAAGGCACGGGTGCGCACCCATTCCCCATAAACCTCCACCGGCGAAAGAATCGCTGGGCGTCCGTCCCGCGAACAATAACCCATGTAGTCACAGTCGGCGTCGGCTTGAGCGCTGATCACGAGCCGGTCGAGTAAGGTCGGATCAACGAACACACACTCGGCACAGATTCGCACGATCGCCTCGGCTTGGTACGCTTCCAAGGCACGAGCCATGCATCCGAGCGAGTCCGCCTCAACCGCTTGGAACACCGGCACATCCATCGGAACCAAGTCGGCAACGAAGCAGTTCTCCGGCAACGTTCGGGTGACTACGATCACCCCGTCCAACTGCATGCTCTCGGTGGCCCGCCGCACGACCCACTCCAACACCGACTTCCCGCCGAGCTTGCGGGCAGCCTTCGAACGGCAACGATGCGTATCGAAGCACGCATCTACAACACCGAGCGTCTTGAGAGGCCGGCTCACGGAACTCTTCCTGTTCTACCTTGATTTCCTTCCATTGGAAGCCGGGGACGGCACGCGACGCCAGTCTAACACGCGCGGCGATTGAGAGTCAAGATGGGGCATTGACTCCCCTTGGCCGAATGGGGGAGGACAGCTACAATTCGTCGACCGTTTCGGGACGTGCGATACATCTACCGGACTAGGCACATAACCATAACATGGTCGATCCAAGGCTGAGCTCCCTGATTCCTGAACGGCTCGTCATCACGGGCGTCGACGGGGTAATTGGGGCGAACCTGGCAATGGCGTTGGCCGATCACTTCACGATCCTTGGACTTCACCACGCCCCCGAGGTCCGGGGCGATGGCTGCCAGACTGTGCGTTGGCCCCCTGGGGATCGGGCGGCCCTAAAGTCGCTGGTGCGGGAGGTGAAGCCGCAGTGGATTGTCCATTGTGGGGCGCTAGCCCGAGGCAGTTGGGATCTGCCTGAACAAGCGCCCGACGGGAAGGCGGAGGCTCAGACCTGCCGGCTGCTGGCGGAGCTAGCAGCCGAGGTTGACTCGCGGCTCACGGTTCTCTCCACGGATGCCGTGTTTGTCGGGCCGCGAATGTTCCATGGCGAAGAGGCTTCCGTCGCCAAGTTGTCCCTGTTTGCCCGGGCGGCCTTGCAGATGGAACGGGCCCTGCAGAAGACGGCCGCTTTGGTGGTGCGAACCCACGCCTACGGCTGGAGCCCAATCGACGCAGAGCCTGGATTTGCCGAACAGGCCTGGCAAGCCTTAGCTGAGGGAAGCCTCCGGCCATTTGCCGCCGACCGCCACGCAACCCCGATTTTGGTTGCAGATCTTGCGCGGCTGCTCCATCGGGCCTATGTTCGAGGCTGGGAAGGCCTCTGTCATCTTGCCGGGGCGGAACGCACGAGCCAGTATCGGTTTGCGGCTGAGCTGGCGATGGCGTTCGGTCTGAAAGGACCGCTGATGTCGTCCGAGGACTCTGCGGCCGCCAAGCCCCGATCTGCCCGACTGGCCGAAACGTCACTCAACTCTTTGCGAGCCCAGCATGAGCTTGGGTGTTCGCTGCCGTTGCTTCGTGAGGGACTTAACCGCTTTGCCGAACAGGCCAGAAGCGGCTTCCGCGAGCGGTTACGCATGCGTCAGCAACCATTGGCCGCGTGATCGGCTGCTTCCTACGACACTACGGCTTCAACTCCAACACTTCATATAGCCGGGGATCGGCCAGACTGTTGATCACCAGACTGGCCACGCTAAAGTCTTGCCGTGCACTATGGGCACCGGGCACGGCCACGGCAAAGGCACCGGCCGAGGCGGCAGCACAGCAACCGGCTTGGCTGTCTTCGAGCACCAGCATCTCGTGTGGCTTCAGGCCGAGTCGCTGGGCTGCCTTCTGATAGATTTCCGGATCTGGTTTGCCGTGAACGATATCTTGAGCTGTCAGGGTAAACTGGAAACGGGGTTCCATGTTGAACCGTGATAGCACTGCCGTCAACACCCGCCGGCTGCTGCTCGTGCAGATCGCCTTGGGGATTCCTGCGGTCTCCAAGCGGTTAAGGAGGTCCAACAACCCGGGCATGGGGGCCAGAAACTCGTCGAGCAGCCCGATGAAGAGTTCTTCCGATTCAACGGCGAGTGTCTGCCACGTATCGGTGAGCGAGTGCCACTGGATCATCAGCTCGAATGACGGCTGTGGCGGGCGGCCCATCATGGCGTCGCTCAATTCCCGGGTAAACTCACATCCCCGCCGACGCAACAGCTCCGAGCCCACCTGAAAGTAGACGTCCTCGGTGTTGAACATTAGGCCATCCATGTCAAAGACGACAGCACGTGGAGCGGTCATGGGCAAGAGCTGGGGCTAGAAATTCGGGGGGCAGCGAGTTCAGGCTCCAGGGTTCTGATCCCTGGAATCTGGCAAGGATACCACCGCTGGCGGCGAATCGCTAGGGGTTCCTCTTAACCGCCGAATGACGGGGGCGGCCAGCCGGTAGCCGGCCATCAGCACCCGGCCGGTCAGAGTCGGCAGCCCCACCAGGACCCGGCCGATCGGGTACGTTCGGGTAGCCCAGCCAGCCAGCGCATCAGTCAGCGGGCCCTGAAAATCGACGACCTGGACATCCGGTTGTGGGAAGAACGCTTCGATCAGCCGTTGGCGCAGCAGGTGGCCGGGACCGAAGCTGCGATAGGTCTGGTCGAAGCCCACTTTGAACGAGTGGTAGACGCCTTTGGCGACCCAGCCCAGTTCAAATGCGATCGGTTTTCCCGATTGCTCCAAAAAGGCCAGTCGCAAGGAACCCCATTGGGCCAGTTGCTGCGCCTGGCGCAGATAGAAGTTGAACATTCCCGGCGTGCGGGACACGGTTTGTCCGGCGTCATGCTTCCAACTCCTATCTTCAATCTCAAAGGCCTGGTGGAGCCGGTGCTGGACTTCGTCGGGGGTGAACTGCGAGTGAAGCGACCAAGTCACCGGCCCTTCTTGCTCCAATCGCTGCTGGTCTTTACGCAGACTGCGACGCAAATTTCGGGAACGGCCGGCGTTATAGTCGGCGAAGGAGCTAGCGAGTTCCACTTGGCCGATCTCGTAGTGCGGCTGCACGTGCACGTCCAAGCCATGTCGGCGGAGTGCATCAAGAAGCGTTTCCCAGCGTGCTGTGGCAAACGGCACCAGTTCCAGCCATAAGAGTGGCCAAGGAAGCTCTTGGATCGCGTCGGCCAGCAGGCTGAGTACCGCTTCTGCGTCGGCTGCAGGGTCGAGGAGCAGTTCGCCATTGGGTGACCAGTAGTTCCAGGTCAGATCGCCGACGGGGAGCACGCCTCGGCGACGATGGCCGATCAGGGGCAAGGCGGCCACCATTTGACCGTCTTGTTTGACCACGAGCACATGCGGCTTGACATTCGGGGCGAAGTGTTCCAGCCACTGGGCGACCAGTTCCGCCCGGGCGGTTGGGAGCGTCGCTTCGCTCTTGGCCCAAAGGCGATCCCAGGCCGGTGCCGCAGCGCGGATCTGGTCGACCGAATCGAGTTGTACGAGCGTCAGGTGGTTCACGCGTTTGCTGCACTCCGGAGCCCAATCAACCATGGCATGTTCTTGGCCGAGTGGCCGGATCGACCGTTCAATACACTCGATGCAATCGTTATAACCGTCGCAGGCTGCGCTGTTCATGCCGTTCTTGCACTTTGTCCATTTGGCCGGCGTGGCTACTTCGGCACGCCCTGGGTCATCAGGGCTTGCAACTCGGCGAGATGTTCGGCATACACGCCGCGGGGATCGGTGTTGTGGCGTTTGCAGAGCGAGGCGGCCATGCCGACCACTTCGCCCATCATTCCGGTAGTCTTCTGCACACGGATCGTGCCGAGGGCCACGTGGGTTACGCTGATGTTGCGTCCGGCCATGAAGAGGTTTGGGATATTGCGGGAATAGAGACAACGGTAGGGAATCGCGTAGGGGTTGACTTTCTTGATCTTGGCGATCGAGCGAAACTCTTCACCGGGAAAGTCCTTGCTGTTGGCCGGCGAGGGATAGTGGAGGTCGAGGCCCCAGGTGGTGGTGACGGCCGCGTCTGGATAGGGTTTCGCTTCTTCCACGTCCTGCTGGCAGAGGATCACATCGCCCAGCAGGCGGCGCCACTCGCGTTTGCCGCCGATGTAGGCGACCCAGGCCAGGCGGCGATTGGCATACTTGGCCTTGTCGGTCGCATGGTTCTTGAGATAGGCCCAGTTGCCGAAGGTCGCCCGCAGGGCGTGATCGCGGATCTCTTCGATCTGGCGGACCTGGTCCTTGGTCATGCCGGTTTCCCAATCCCAGTCGCCTTTGACCAGTCGCTGGCAGGTGCGGTCGTTGAACGTGACGGCCCAGGGACATTCTGGGAAGGGGACGGGGGACGATTCTTCCACCGAGTTCCACTGGACTGACGTGCCCATGACCAGCCGGTCCGACTGCTCGGGGGCGAGCGACTCGCCTGTTTCCTGGCGGCTTTCCCGGCCGATGCGGAAGTCGGCCGCGGCCAGGAAACCGATTGTGCCGTCGCCCGTGGCATCGACGAACCACTTGCCGGGAAACCGCTGCTCGCAACCGGTTTGGATATGCCGGGCGATCACTGCGGTAATCCGGTCGCCCTCTTTTTCCACGTGGAAGGCGTGCTGGTTCAGGAACAGGTGGAGGTTCCTTTCGGCCTGGACGACGCGAAGCTTCTTGCCGTCTTCGTAGTTCGACGCGGGGCCGGCGTTGTGAATGCTTTTGACCGGGTCGAGGGCCAAGATCCGTTGGCTTTCGGGCAGGTCGGGATGGCGTTTGGCTTCGAGGAAGTGATAGTAGCCGACGGGGCTCATCTCTTCGACCAAGTTGCCCAAGGCCGGATAGGGGGGCAAATTGATCTTTCCCGACAGACCGACGCGGACTTCCGAACTGTTGTTGCCGCCGAGTACGGGCCGGTCCTGAATCAAGGCCACCTGGAGCCCGAGCCGGGCGGCGGAGACGGCCGCACACGCCCCGGCCATGCCGCCGCCAACGACCACCAAGTCGTAGCAGCCCGCATCGGGCGGCGTGTCGGGCAGGCCGAGCATCTTGCGGCGAAAGGCACGCATCGCCGGATCGCTGTTCGGAGGTGTAAACTCGGGATCGGCGGCAAACACGATCGCGTCGCAGCGCCCGTCAAAGCCGGTCAGGTCGTGCAGCGCCACGGTCGCCGACCGGCCGGCGATCTCGACCGTGCCGCCATCTTGCCAATGCCACTGGGCCCCTTCCGTACCAAAGACGGTCGGGAGCGGCTGGCTATCGACAAGCACCTGGAACTTGCCGGGCGCTCCCGGCGCATTCCAGGGAGCGACCCAGTCGCGCGTACGCACCCAAACCCGGTAGGTCCCTGCGGCAGGGAACTTGACGGTTGTGGCGGCGTCCTTGACCGGCACGCCCAGCCCATGGGCCAGCACAAACGGCGAGCCCATCTCGTCCATCGCTTGCTGATCGATGACCCACCCGCCAGGCTCGGCAAAGCTCTCGGCTTCGACGAGGACGACGCCGGTAAGCGGTCCCTCCCCGGCAATCGCCGGGAGACCGACCAGGGAGGCGAGGAGGGCGAGGGCGGTTATGATCGGAATGCGTTTCATAAGGTGCTCCACGTTTTTCGTCAACCATTCAGGAAGTCCTCCCCGGAAAAATTTCTCCCAGGGGATGGCAGAACTCCAATATCTACGTATCTACGGGGCTGCTCCTCCAACAACCCACCTGGACCGGTTTGCTTCGATCGAGAATGCAGAGCAGGGGGGGATAAGCCCGTTTCGGAAAAAGCACTGGCGGGACGCCTGTGGTACGCAAGTCATGTTGTCATCCATTCGCTTTTGCTCGATCATTTGCAGACTCCGTTTTCGGGCTCGATCCTCGGAGGACAAGCCAATCCGGCGGGGCTTCCACGAACAGTCCCTATAGGGAACGCCCTCTGTGGCGTTTCGTCGTCTCCATTGGCCGGAATGCCACAACGGGCATTCCGACAGGTTTCGTTCGCTCAACCTCTTCCGAGAGTCTACCAGACGGAAAGGTCGGTTTGCGAGGTTTTTTTTTGGGCCATTTTGGGATACTGCACTTTCTAAGAACCGGTGAGATCGTCCGGCCAGTTGGATGAGTTGTTTGGCGAACTATTGGGCATGGATCTGGGCGACGGCCTCTTGGATCCGCGCGTGTCGCTTCACCTCTATCAGGTTGGGAGAGGCTAGGCACCTCCAGACTGTCCAACAGGCTCGGCATACGAAAAAAGCCACGGGCGCGATTGCGCCCGTGGCTTGCGTGGGGTTCGTGCGCAGGACGGAGCCGGGGGTTACACCTTG
Organism: uncultured Planctomycetaceae bacterium; assembly: GCA_964558295.1. Lineage (GTDB taxonomy): Bacteria > Planctomycetota > Planctomycetia > Pirellulales > Thermoguttaceae > JBDKTH01. Next base: position 18,919 of record CAZLDQ010000049.1, read on the forward strand.
ATTTCGTAGCCCTTGCGGCTTTCGCGGGCGAGGAACGCATTGGCTTCTGCATCGCCGATGATTTCGCGTTTGACGGGGTCCCAATTCAGCGCGCGGCCCAGACGCATCGCGATGTTCGACAGGTGGCAGATTTCGAGCATTCGGTTGTGCGACCAGACGTCGGAAATCGGCTGCTTGCGCGACTGCATCGACTCGATGAAGTTGATGCTATGGTTCGCGGGGACCGGTCCGCCGTAGAGTTTTTCGATGGCTCCGTCCGGCAGCGGGTTGCTCTTGAGATCCTCGACCGGCGCGCCGGTGATTTTCCCGCGGTTGACGAAGAACCGGCCATCGGTCCCCTCGAAGAGAATACCGTTATCTCCTTCACTGGTAATGATCAGTTCCACACCGCCGGGCATGTCGGCCCGGAGGGTGAATTGGGTGGCCACATTGTAGCGATCGTTCACGACGGGGTAGCCGTTCTTGTACTCGCAACCCAAGGTGTACTGCAGGGGCGTCACCTTGCTCGGCCCGGTGGCCGTGGCGTTGAGGGCCCAGCAGGCGATGTCGACGTGATGGGCGCCCCAGTCGGTGAGTTTGCCGCCGGAGTATTCGTGCCAATCGCGGAAGGAGTAGTGGCAGTTGCTGTAGAGCGGGACACCGCCGCCGTAGCCTTTGCGGATCTCAGGGAGTGCCCGATAATCGACCTTCGGCGCCGGCCCGAGCCAGAAATCCCAATCGAGTCCCTCAGGAACCGGAGCCACGGGAATCACGGGCGAAGGCGTCATGCCGTTGATGCCGCAGGTAACCTTCTTGACCGTGCCGATGCGTCCGGCATGAACCAAGGCGACCGCCAGCAGGAAGCGTTGGCCGATCTCGGTCCGCTGCATGGTGCCGACCTGGAACACCCGGCCGGTCTGTTTGACCACTTTCTCGATCAACTTCCCTTCGTCGATCGTCAGCGTGAGCGGTTTCTCGCAGTAGACGTCCTTGCCGGCATACATCGCTTCGACGGCGATTTTCGTGTGCCAGTGATCGGGCGTGGCGATCATCACGGCATCCACGTCTTTGCGATCGAGGATCTTGCGATAGTCTTTGTAGGCCTCGGGCTTCTTGCCTTGCTTCTTCTCGGTCTTCTCGACGAATTCCGCCAACACCTTTGCATCGACATCGGCCAAGGCCGCGAAATCGGCGGTCGGAATCGTCTTTGAGGTAATGGCCCAGCCTTGATTGCGAAGCCCGATTGTCGCAAACACGGGGCGCGAGTTGGCCGACTGATAACCGAGGGCCCGATTGGCCGAGGGGAGCAGGATGCTGGCGGTTCCGGCAGCCGCAACACCCTGCAAGAATCGACGACGGGTAGTCTGGTGCTTGTTTGACATGGTGTGGAATCCTCTTGGGGTGAGTGGAAGCAAGGTGTTCATCAAAAAGGCGGGATTTGGGACGATGCGAACCGCGGACTCGCCTTGCATCCCGCAGGGGGGGCGGCACAAGCCTACGAGTTTACATCTGGAGTCTTCTTATCTTGGTCCAGGCTAGACCCCTTACTATATCACAATCTTCGCCGACAGCTAGCATTTCTTGTCTTGGCCATTAGGGCGGGCAATACGTGCGCTGCACAGATGGATCGGTGTCCCTCGACGGGCGGGTATTTTTTGCGTATCACTCGCCCAGGTAGGTGAACCTGCGATGATCGGCCGGTCCCGCCCCTGCATAGCTTACCCCGTGAAAATACGGCGTGCCCGGAGTGTTTGAGGTTCGTCCGTTTCTGGCGAGGTTGCCAAGAGTTGCAATCGCCGTAAGAGCCTGCGCATGAGGGGGTTACAGCAATAGACCGGCGGCGGAACGCGAGTCGGCCGCGCCTGCGAACCAAGCCGCCCTTGGGGCCGGTTTTGGGGGAACGACGGACCTGTCAGGGGGGCGCTTGGGGGGGGCACGGAGGTCGTTAGTCTTTTGTGGCTCCGGTGGTTCAGTGGCACAGTTCGCCACGCACTTCGAAGTCGTTGCTTCGCATCTGGGCCAGGAGGCGTCGGGCATCGGCACGGGAGGCCGTCAGCGTCTCGCGTCCATCGATGATGGCCCAACGGGCGTGCGGAAAACGGCCCTTCAGCCACCGCAAGGCCGCGTCGGAGATCGAGTGGATTCGATACTCGCCCCCATCCTTGCGAACCACGAAATCAGCGTGTTGTTCGGCGGCAGTGAGTCTTACAGGCATAAGCGGTCTCCTTTCGCTTTATGGACTTCAAACGAGCACTCCCTTTCTCTTCCTTAGGAATCATACGCATCGGATGCGTGACGAAATACCATCGGGAAACATGTCAATGCAGCGGCCCGCGTTGCGTCACGCTCGGGGACAACGCATCGGAAGGGGGTGGCGTTCAAGCAGGACTTGACCTGAGTCCTCATGGATAGCCATGGTGGAACCAGCAGAGTGAAGAGGACTTCCTATGATTCCAGTCCAAGCGATTAAGAAGAACGCGACGATTACGTTGCGTCGGTTTGATGTCGACAATGCGCAGGCCAAAGGAATCCAAGCCAACCGCCCATTCCTGGCAAGAAGTCACTTCTTCTTGCTCACCTTTGCGGCAATCCGCGCCTTGTCCATCTTCTTCCGCAGGTGGGCGAACTTGGTCGCCGGTTTGCGGACCGTTGGTCGTCCTTTTCCAGCCATCGGTGCCTTTCTTTCTGACAGCTTCCAATTATAACTATTACCTGGCGGCATTGCCGTTGTCCAGCAGAGGGGGACGCGGGGAGGGGAGAAGTCCCGGCATCCCTATACAAGCGTCCCGCCTGCGTGTACCTTAGGCAGCTTGACTGAGGCGCAGTCCGCAGCCTTCGTGGCGAGGCGGGATCTCTAGGTTACAGCACACAAGGGAGACGCCTGATGCTACGCCTCAGGCAAGATGCCTGTCTCGGCAACGGCCAGGCAGATTTGCCCCAACCGACGACACTCGGCTCTGGCGTTTGGGATGGGAATAGACCATAATCGACGGAGGGGTATGACGTTGCACATGATGACTGGGACATTCACCAGCAAGAGAGGATCATCGAGATGAGCGAGCAGTCGTCGCGGAGGAGTTTTTTGTGCAAGTCGGCTCTGACCGGTGCGGCTCTGACTCTGCCATCACTGGTGCCCGGCCACGTGCTGGGCAAAGATGGCAGCACGCCTCCTAGTGACCGCGTGGTGTTCGGAGTGATCGGGATCGGTCCCCGCTGCACATACGACCTGAAGGCGATGCTCCAGTTGGCCGACGTGCGGTGCGTTGCGATTGCCGACGTGCAGGCGAGCCGCCGCGACGCGGGGAAGCGTCTGGTCGACGAGCACTACGGGAACCAGGACCTGAAGCTCTATCGCGACTTCCGCGAGTTGCTCGACCGCAAGGACATCGATGCCGTGCTGATCGCCACCGGCGACCGCTGGCACGCTCCGGCGTCGATGATGGCCGCTGAGGCGGGCAAAGACATCTACAGCGAGAAGCCCTGCGGCTTGACGATCGACCTGTGCCAGCGATTGGATGAGACGATAAAACGCACCGGCCGGGTGTTCCAGGCGGGCACGCAGCGGCGGAGCGTGCCCAATTTCCAGCATGCCGTGCAAATGGCCCAGAACGGCAAGCTGGGCAAGCTTCACACGTTGTATGCCAGCGTCTACGCGCCGAGTATTTTGACGGAATGGCTCCCCGCCGAGCCGACGCCCGCCCCGGAAGTCTGCGACTGGAACTTGTGGCTGGGGCCGGCGCCGTGGCGTCCTTACAATGCGAAGTACGTCAGCGGCGGCTGGCGTGGCTATTGGGACTTCGATTCCGGAGCCCGACTGTTGGACTGGGGCGCGCACACGCTCGACCTGTGCCAATGGGCCAACCAGGCCGACGACACGATGCCGATCGAATACGAGCCGTTGAAGGACAAGATTATCTGCCGCTACGCCAACGGGGTCCAGTTGATCTTCGACTTCCTCCCGACGCCGTTCGGCAATCGCGAGCCTTTCTTTATCACGCAGCTTGGCACGTGTCCGGTGCGGTTCGAGGGGGACGCCGGCTCGGTGGAGACGGGCGATAGCGGCGAGATGGTGTTCAAGCCCGAATCGCTGGGGACGGATCTTCCTCCAGGAACGAAGCGTGTGCGCGGCCTTGACGTGTTGGCCCACGCCCGCAACTTCTTCGACTGTGTGAAGACACGCGACAAGCCGGTTTGCAATTCCTCGGTGATGCGACATTCCCACGTGGCCTGCCACGCGGCGGCCTTGTCGTGGATTCTCAACCGCAAGCTCCGTTTCGATCCGGCCAAGGAAGAGTTCCTTGACGATGCCGAGGCCAACGGCCTGCGTTCGCGTCCTGAGCGGAATCCGTGGAAGGTGTAGACGATGCGCAGGGCATTCGCGGCGGTGGGGAGATTCTGTCGCGAGCCCTCGTTGCCCGCCGACGAGCAACGGACGTATCGCCTGCACTTGGTCTACGCCCTGCTGGATGCGGCGGCGGGTGGAATCATTGCCAACGCACCGGTTGTGGCGATCAAGCAGATGGGCGCGCCGACTTGGCAACTTGGTCTGTCGCTGACGCTTTCGGGCGTGGGAATGATCGCCACGCTCTACCTGAGCCACTGGATGGCGTCGAAACCGAAGATGCCTTTTGTTTTCTACCCGGGAATGGCCTGCGGGGTCTGCACCGGGGCGATGGCCCTCACCAGCAACTCGTTGTTGTTCTTGTTCTTGTCAGGGATGGGGTTGCTGTTCAGCACGCTTACCCGGCCGGCAATCGCCGCGGTGCTCCGGGCGAATTACTCGGTGACGCATCGCGGGCACGCGACGGGCGAAATCCGCAAATGGTCCTCGCTGGCCTTTCTGGTCGCCTACTTAGCGTCGGCCGGAGCCCTGGACCTGGTGGCGCAACACCCGATGACGATGGTGCGCTGCCTCGTTGTGCTGACCGGTCTGTTGAGCCTGGGGAGCCACGTCTGTTTCCGGCAAATCCACGTGCGGGAGACGATCAAGGAGGCGACGTTCGATCTGCGGCCGAGACTGTTGGAGAGCTTGCGGGCGTCCGTTCGGGTCGTGGCACAAGACCGCCGCTATCGGCGGTACTTGCTGGTCTGTTTTCTCTACGGCTTCAGCGGGTCGATGTACGTCTCCTACCTTCCGGCGTTTTTTCAGAAGGACCTGCAATACAACTACGTGGAGTGTGCGTTGTTATTGGAGGTGATTCCCGGGCTGGCCTCGTTTGCCATGACCGGAGGGTTGGGTCGTTGGTTCGACCGGAGCAGTCCGTGGACGGCCTGGGCCTGGATCTGTGTGGCGTGGGGGCTTGATCCGCTGTTGTTGGCGGCGACCCCGTTCTGCGCGAGGGCCATTCCGCTGGCCGCATCGTTCCTTCCCATCCTCGCGCGACTCAGTCGGGGATCCGTGCAAGGCGGCTCGTGGGTCCTCTGGTGGCAGATTGGCGTAAACCATTTTGCCACCTCAGCCGACCAGACCGGCCATTACCTGGGCATTCTCGTTTTCCTGAACGGCCTGATGCGAATCCTGGCGCCTCCCGTGGGGGCGTGGGTCTTGTTCGCCACAGGCTCCTCCCGTCCCGCCCTCTTCCTCTGCGGCGGTCTCGGTGTGCTCTTGGCAGGCGGCTATGCCCTGATGCAAGCCAGACGAGAGTTGCGCGACAAAGGGCTGGTCACGATGGCTGATTTCGAGATGCAATGGAAGGAGGATGCTTAGCGTATGCGTTCCGGCGTCTGTGCGGATTGTGTGCAATAATTGAACCAAGCATACCTCCGCGCAGCGGGTTGGACTTGCTCGCCGTTGCGCCGCGATCCCTGATGCCGTCAACCGCCGGGAATCCAGTTATACTGAACGTCTCGCTCGAAACAAACCAAGAAAGGAACCAACGCGATGCGTACGACAACTCGTGGTGGGGCTGCGGCCCTTTTGGCTGCGTGGCTGGTGCTAGGACTGCTCACTGCCGCGCAAGCGCAGGAGCCGGCGTCCTACGAGCCGCCCCGGCTGTCCGACCCGAACGCTTGCGCGATCATCCTCCTGCCCGACACCCAAACCTATGCCAAGTTCGGACGAAACCAGGGGATCTTCGAGCTGATGACCGCATGGATTGCCGAGAACCTCGAGACGCTCCACGTGTTGACCGTCGTGCATGTGGGCGATCTCGTGGAACAGAACAACGTTGAGACGACCGACGGCGTCACGCTTAACCAGACGAGCGCAGAGCAATGGTTGGCCATTTCCCGAGGATTTGAGCGGCTCGACGGCAAGACGCCCTACATTTTGGCGACCGGAAACCACGACTACGGAATCCGCAGTGCCGAGAACCGCCAGACGCAGTTTCCCAAATACTTCCCTGTGGATCGCAATCCGGCCTGGCAGGACGTGCTGGTCGAGTGCTGCCCGAACCGCGACGGTGTGAAGACGCTGGAGAACGCGGCCTACGCGCTGGTGACGCCGCAGGGGCGGAAGCTGCTTGTGGTGTCGCTCGAATTCGCCCCGTCCGACCCGGTGCTGGCATGGGCCAAGGCACTTGTCGCCCGCGATGCCTACAAGGAGCATTGTGCCATTCTCGTGACGCACTCCTATCTCAACTCGTTGGCCAAGGGGAACGTGCGCATCGAGAAGGAGGGCTACGCCGTCAAGGATGCCAACTACGGTCAGGCGATTTGGGATAAGCTGGTCTACCCGTCCAGCAATATCCGGCTCGTCCTTTGCGGCCACATCGCCGGGATCAAGGACCCACGCGAAAACGTCGGCTTCCGCATGGATAAGAACCACTGCGGCCGAACCGTCGCGCAAATGCTCTTCGACACCCAGACCGACGGTGGCGGATGGCACGGCAACGGGGGCGACGGCTGGCTGCGGATACTCGAATTCTCCCCCGACGGCAAGCGTATTTCCGTGCGTACGTTCTCGCCGCTATTTGCCATCTCCCCCTCGACCCGCCATTTGGCCTGGCGTACCGAGCCGTACAATCAGTACGTGTTCGAGATCGACGACTGACGCCGCAATTGAGCCGGTGGGCTTGCCCACCGTGTATCGTGGCGGGCAAGCCCGCCGGCTAATGGATGACGGACTACCGCCAGGCGAGTTCCAGCGGGCGTCCGTGAGCTTCGTGCGTGGGGTCCAGACACTGGAGCGTGAGCCGGATTCCGTCGGGCTCCAGTTGAGCATCGACCCAACCGCGAGGCTGCTTCAGGTCAAAGAGCCAAGCCAGGGCCGCGATGTTCACCAGATGCAAGTTGTCGATCTTGGCATGGTGCCAACGGTGGCTGTGGCCGAAGACATAAGCTTTGACCCGCTTGCGCGGCAGGATCACGTCGTATAGTGCGAGGGTGTCCACGAGTGCACTGGTAATCTTCGTGGGATCGTCTTTGGGCAGCGGATAGTGGTGGGCCACGACCAAGGCCGGCTTGTCTGGGCGGCGGTCAAGCTGGTCGGCCAGCCATTGGAGTTGCGCATCGCCCATCCGGCCGGGCGTGGAGTTGGTCTTGTCCAACGAGTCGAGAATGAACCAATCGGCGTTGGGCGCCTCGATCAGCGTGACGTGCCGGTCGGCGACCGGGGAGGGCGTGGTACGATGTTGGGGAAAGGCTTCCCAAAAACGCTCGCGATGATCGTGGTTGCCCATCGCAAACGTGACCGGCATGGGGATCGGCGCGACGAGTTCCCGCAGCCGTTGGTAGTCGCCGGCCAGGCCTTCGTTGAACGCACAATCGCCGGCGACGATCAGTCCGGCCGGGCGCGCGTTGACCGCTTGATACTGTTGGCGGGCTTGCTGGAAGTTCTCGTACGGGTTGGTATTGCGTGCGACCTTCTGGCGGTCTTCGCTGATGTGGATATCGGCCAGGAGCACGAAGCGGTTGGGATCAACCGGGGCGTCGGCCGCCCAGAGCCAGCGGTGAAAAAGCAGCGAGGCGGCGCCGGCTCCCAGGGAACCGGCCAGCATGTCACGACGAGAAATCTGCGTTGTCGAGGCCATGAGGATTGTCTCCACGACTCAAAAGGGGGCCAGCCAGTCAACCGTTCAGTATACGCTCGTAGGAGACGTGAATCCTAGAGCCTATCGGCTAATTCGCTGGCCGGCGTTTTGCCTGGAGTGGGGCTCAGGATCTGGGACGTCAGAGAAAGGAAAGGAACCGCAAAGGCGCAAAGAGCGCCGAGAAGAGAAGAAGAGGAACGATCGCGGGAGAGGCATCACGGGACAACGCAAGGGACGGCAGAGAAAAAGGGAAGAAAATGATGGCACAACGAGGACTGGAAAGGACGGATTCCTTCCCCTTCCTCATCTTCTTTGTTTTGCAAACTTGGCGTGTTTGTGGTTCGTTATTAAGGGGACCGAAGGGGTCTTCAGAAGTCCTGGGCAAAAAACCGGTCGTAGGATGCCGAACACAGTCCCTCGTCTCCCGCAAGCGAGGGAGGGGTTTGGTCTTCTAATTCCGATCGCATATAATGCGTTGGCATTCTTCGCAATTCCCAGGGATTCTGCCTCTTGCGTCAATCCGCGGCCGCTCTGGGCGATGTGGCGAAGAGGGGATGTGGTTGGATTCGTTTTCCGTTTTTGCTTGCCTCCTCTCGTTCCGCGGGTATTTTGGATACGATGGGGCAAGAAGGGTTCGTTCGAGGAGTGGTTTCATGCCGGCGACGGCTCCGCAGATGCGGAAGAAATTGGCGAAAAGCGCTTTTCAACTGTTTGCCAAACGAGGCATCAAGAACGTCAGCCTCGACGAAGTGGCGGCCCATGCGGGCGTCACCAAGGGGAGCCTCTACTGGCACTACAAGTCGAAAAAAGAAGTGATCCTCGCCGCCTGCGACTACTACTATAGCCAGTGGCAGGAACGAACCGACGCGGCGATCGCTCTGGATGACGATCCCTTGGCCCGGTTCGAACGGGTCATCCGACTCTCCGTGCAAAGCTGCCTGTTCGACCGGAATAATCGCGTCTTCACCAGCGAAATCCTCACGTTCTCCCAGCAGGACCGCGACGTGCTGGCTGCGCGGGCCCGCTTCTATCGCACGGTGTGCGAGCAGTATACCCAGTTGCTCCAGGCCGCCTGTGCCGCCGGTCAGATCGAAGTCGCCGATCCGGGTGCGGCCGTCGAGTGGGTCGTGGCCGCGATCGACGGGATCAAGTATCGGGCCGGTTTCGACCCGGGGATGTGTACGCCGACGCACTGCGACCGGATCGTCGCCGGCCTGATGCGGATCGTGGCCGCCGCTCCCGAATCGCCCTCCGACGGGCTGGCCTCGCTGCCGCGCTGAACCACTCAGGTTTTCGCCTTTCACAAACCGGAAACAATCCTCTTGACATGCGCCATACTTGGCAGTATGGTAGCTCCATACTGACCAGTATGGTAAAGCATGTGGAGCGACGGAGGCTGGCTGCCTTGGCGGCGTTCGCGTTTCGCCGGCACGGGTGAGCAAACGTTGAAGATTCCGGTGAGCAGGTGAGGTGCCCGATGAAAATGCGTGCGTCGATGCGGTGGGCCGTAGGGGTGATGTGTCTTGGTCTGCTGTGGCCTTCGGCAGCGGCGGCCCGGGATACGAAAGTGGTCATGCTGGCCGGCGAAAAGAGTCACGCCCCCGGCGAGCACGAGTACGAAAAGGGGTTGAATCTGCTGCGATACTGTCTGGACAACTCGCTCAACGCACGGCATCTGCTCGTGGAAGTCCACACGGGCGGCTGGCCGCAAGACGAGAAGACGCTCGACGACGCCGACACGATCGTGATCTTCAGCGACGGCGCCAGCAAGGGGCGGGCGCATCCGCTGGTGGCCGGGGGCCATATGGCTGCCTTGGCCAAGCAGATGGAACGAGGCTGCGGCCTGGTGGTGATCCACTGGGCGCTCAATCTCCCCTCCGGGATTGGCCAGGAGACGTTCCTTCGTTGGCTTGGCGGCTTCAAGGATTTTGAGAATCCGCCGCGGCCGATCGGCGAGCCGTTGCGGGTCAACGACTGGTCAAAACAAGTCGGGCATCCGATCTTCCGCGGCGTGAAGCCATTCGCCATGCCGGAGGATGAGTACAAGACGCCCGAGCGGATCTTGTCCGACCGTCCGGGGTTCATTCCAGTTCTCCCCTTCCCCGGCAAGCCCGGCGATCCGCTCTGGGCCTGGGCCTGGCAACGCGAAGACGGCGGGCGCGGCTTTGCTATGATCGGCGGCCACAAGCATTCGATTTGGGAGATCGAGGACTTGCGCACGACCGTGCTCAACGCCATCCTCTGGACGGCCCATAAGGCCGTGCCCGACGACGGGGTGATCTCCTCCTTGCCCCCGCCGGTCACCACCCCGGCCGAACCGGTCTTCTTCCCCATCAAGATCGATGCCCCGGTGCACAATCCGGCGATTGGCAGCTATTGGTACGGCCCGTTCAACGAATCGTGTTCACTCGTCGATGTCAACGGCGACGGCCGGCTCGACATCACCTGTGGGGTCAACTGGTACGAAGCGCCGACGTGGAAGAAGCATGCCAACTACTTTGAAGGCGCCGAGCAGCGTGACTTCCTTCACACCCATTGCCACGAATCGGCCTTGGATGTGAACCGCGACGGGCTTGTTGATGTGGTCAACTCGGGTTATCAGCCGACGATCGCGGGCGTCCTGTGGCATGAGAATCCCGGCCCCCAGGGAGGCTCGTGGAAAGTGCATCGCGTTCATCATTCTCCCTTCATTGAAGGGCTCGTGCTGGCTGATCTCACCGGTGATGGTCACGAGGATATTCTCGTCAACCACTTCCGCAAGTACGGCGGGGCGGAAGGGGAAGGTTCTGCGGCCCGGGTCGAGGACATCATCTGGTTCGAATCGATCGACCGGGCGCCGTGGCTCGTCAAGCATGTGATCGCCTCCGACATCGACGATCACGGCGCGGGCGTGGGCGACCTCAACGGCGACGGCCGCGTGGACGTGCTCTCCAAGCACGGCTGGTATGAGGCGCCGGCCAAGCCCGCAGAAGAACCCTGGAAATACCACCAAGACTACGAGATCCCCTATCGGGCCTCGCTTCCGATGATCGTCACCGACGTCAACGGCGACGGGCTTAACGACATCATCGTGGGCAACGGCCACGGCTATGGCTTGGATTGGATGGAACAGCGGATCGACGAGCAGGGCAAACGGACGTTTAAGCGTCACCCGATCGACGAACACCATGCCCAGTTCCACGCCACCGCCCTGGTCGACGTGAACGGCGACGGCACGCTCGACCTCTTGACGGGCAAACGCCTGTTGGGGCACGACGGACGCGACGAAGGGGAATGGGACCCGCTGTTCCTCTTCTGGTACGACATCCAAGGAGGCAAGTTCGAGCAGCACGTGATCGCGTTCAACCATCTTTCCTACTATCCGGGCTACGAAAACGTCAACCAACCGCCGCAGTTCGCCTTCAGCACGGGGATGAAACTCGTCCCGGGCGATCTGAACGGCGACGGGAAACTTGACATTGTCGTGTCCGGTCGTGGCGGGCTCTATGCCTTCCTCAACCGCGGCCTGACGCCGTTGCCGAAGTCGACGAATCCCAAAGTGCCCTTGGTGGGCGAAAAGCATCCCGAAATGAAGTAACCCCTCTTTTGACGACGGGAGTACACGCTATGAAGACACGCATCAATCGACGTCGCTTTATCGCGGGGGGCGCGGCAGGG